>WRCE01000004.1 GCA_009784005.1 Candidatus Methanimicrococcus labiotermitis | reverse complement strand
TTATCGATTGTTTATCGATTGCTTATCGATTGTTTATCGATTGCTTATCGATTGTTTATCGATTGCTTATCGATTGTTTATCGATTGCTTATCGATTGTTTATCGATTGCTTATCGATTGTTTTATCGATTGTTTGAATCAATCATTTGAATCAACCGCCTCACCAACCGTCTCAAAACGGTTAAAAAACACTCAGGAGGAGTAAAATGTTTTGTTATCAATGCGAAGAAACGATAAACGGCACAGGCTGTACGGTCAATGGGGCGTGCGGCAAAAAAGGAGAGGTTGCCGTTCTTCAGGACCGCCTGATTTACGCTTTGAAAGGGTATGCTTTCTGCAACAGCCGGGGCCGTCTGAAAGGCTGCGCCGACCCTGCGTTCGGTCCGTTCGTCATGGAAGCGCTGTTCTCAACGCTGACAAATGTCAATTTTGACGCCGCTTATTTTGAAAAAATGATTACAGAAACGCTGAAACGCCGCGATACCGTTCGCAATGCCGTTCACAACGGCGCGCCGCCCGGCCCCGGCGCTCCAAACGTCGCCGTCATCACTTATGAAGAATTGATGACAAAGACGGCGGATGACATCGGTGTCTTGGCAACGGCTGACACGGATGTCAGGTCGCTTCGCGAAACCCTTGTCTGTGGCTTAAAAGGGCTTGCCGCATACGGCATGCACGTTTTCATCTTAAACGCGGAAGACGATGATGCCACCGACGCCGTTTATCAATTTATCGAAAAAGGGCTGGTTTCTACCATCGACGATTCGCCGCTCGAAAAACCGGGTACGACTCAAATGGTCGCCCTGCTGCTTGAATGCGGCGGTTTTGGCGTCAAAATCATGTCCATGCTTGATGCCGCCAACACAAAAGCCTACGGCACACCGTCCCCGACCGCTGTCAAAACGGGTGTCGGCAAAAACCCCGGCATCCTAATCAGCGGCCACGACCTCAAAGATTTGGAAATGCTTTTGGAACAGACCAAAGGAACCGGCGTTGACGTCTACACGCACGGCGAAATGTTGCCCGCGCACGCTTACCCGGCATTTCGGGCGCACGCCCATCTGATCGGCAATTACGGCAACGCTTGGCACCATCAGAAAACCGAGTTTGAAAGCTTCAACGGCCCGATATTAATGACGACCAACTGTCTCGTCCCTCCCAAAGAGACCTACGCCGACAGACTGTACACAACAAACATGGTCGGCTACAGCGATGATAAAATCAGGGTCAAACACATCGTCTCCGGTACAGGGGGCGCCAAGGACTTTACCGACATCATAAAAGCCGCAAAAATTTGTCTCCCGCCCTATGAACTCGAAAACGGAACCGTCATGACGGGCTTTGCCCACGCCGCGACGCTGTCTGTCGCCGACAAAATCATCGAGGCGGTCAAAAGCGGTCACATCAAAAAATTCGTCGTCATGGCAGGCTGCGATGGCCGCCATAAAGAGAGAAGCTACTACACCGAATTCGCGCAGGCGCTCCCGAAAGACACCGTCATCTTGACGGCAGGCTGTGCCAAATACCGCTACAACAAACTGGATTTAGGCGAAATCGGCAGCACCGGCGGTATCCCGCGCGTCCTTGACGCCGGCCAATGCAACGACTGTTATTCGCTGGTCGTTATCGCGCTTGAACTTGCCAAGGCGTTTGGCGTCAACAGCGTGAACGACCTGCCGATTGTGTACAACATCGCTTGGTACGAACAAAAAGCGACGCTTGTGTTCCTGGCGCTTCTGCATCTCGGCATTCAAAACATCGTCATCGGCCCGGTCCTTCCGGCTTGCCTGTCCCCTGCGGTTTTGGATGTTCTTGTTAAAACCTTCAATGTCAGCAAGAACACGGATGTAGAAACGGATATCATGAGATTGATCACGCTTTGAGCGTTCGTAAGGAGCCGTTTGATATAAACGATGACCGGAGCTTTAAAAAACGATAACGGGGCTTTGGCAAACCAACAACAAAGCTTTAAAAAACGGTATCAAGGCTTTGATAAAATCGAATGAAAACGGTATAATTTCAAAACGTGTTCATAAAAAACAGTACCTAAGAACCGCCGCGCGAACGGCTTCGCCGATTCGCCGGCGGCCTTTTTTTATTTATGAAAGGGAAGTGTTTTTCGGGTCTGCCTGAAATATTGCGATTATTCATCGTGGCATCGTTTGTTTTTTGTTGCTTGCTTTGTTGGTTGCTTTGTTGCTTGCTTTGTTGGTTGCTTTGTTGGTTGCTTTGTTGGTTGCATTGCCGCCATCTTACATTTCTTGCATGCATCAGCTGCCTGCATTGCTGCCACCTGCCATCCGACACTTTCTGCATGCATCAGCTGCCTGCATTGCTGCCACCTGCCACCTTACACTTCCTACATGCATCAGCATTTTTTTGAAACAGCCGTTCGCTTACGCGAACGGGGCACTGCTACCGCCATTGCTGCCGCCACACCATCACTGCTACCACCATTGCTGCCGCCGCCACCATCACTGTGCCTGCTTTGTCGTCTGCTTTGTTGTCTGCTTTGTTGCCTGCTTTGTTGCCTGCTTTGAATTTTTAACGGTTTTCTTTGGTTTGATTTCACTCAGCGCCGTGAATCGCCATTCGATATTTCTGTAATAATCATCGGCGTAATCAATTCCGATTCTTTTGCCGGTGACATATTCCGGTTTTACGCCGTCGTCTTCAATCCATATTTCTTCAGAGGTTGTCAGGTCGGCGCCGTTTAATTCTTTGGTGATTCCCATGGCTTTTGTCAGCTTTCCGGGTCCGTTAAACTCTCCCGCGGCCCGGATCAGCGCGGCCTGCGGCTGCTCTTTTGCGCCCGTCACGGCGTTTATCAAGTGGTGAACGCCGTAGCAGAGGTAGATGTAAGCGCAGCCGCCTTTTTTGTACAGCGTTTCCGTTCGTTTGGTTTTGCCGGCTTTGGCATGGCAGCCCGTGTCCTCTTCTCCCCGGTAAGCTTCGGTTTCAGTAATGCGGCAACGCATTTCTTCACCCGTCGGCAGGCGGCGGACCAAAATCTTGCCGATCAATTCGGGGGCGACAGTCAGGACGTCGCGTGTGTAAAAGTCCGAGGTTAACCGTTTCGGTGAAGTCATAATATTTGAAAAATCTGTTAAATTATTAAAGAATTGCTTGAGATGTTTTCTTTTTGGTTTCCTTTGGTTTGTTTTTTCTTTGGTTTGTTTTTGTTTTTTCTTTGGTTTGTTTTTGTTTTTATTCCATTTAAAATCATTTTTGTTAATTTTATTCGCTGTTTTTACGATTTTATCACAAATTTTATAATCTATTATGCCATTCTTGTAATTATGTTATTGGAATTTGCAGTTGAAAATTTTAAGTCATTCAGAGAAAGAACCTGTTTCTCAATGGAAGCGACCGCCGACAAAAAACTCCCCGAAAACGTGGCAGAAGTCGGCAATAAGAAGCTTGGCTTGTTGAAAACATCAATCATTTACGGCGCCAACGCGTCAGGCAAGACGAATTTCTTTGAGGCGATGGACGTGTTCAAACGGACCGTCATGTCCTCCCATACATATATCGGCGTCATACCGAACTACGCGCCCTTCATCTTTGATGAAACCGGTTCAACCAAGCCGATAAGCATGGAAATAAAGTTTCTGAAGAATGGCATACTGTATGAATACGCCTTCTCATACGATTCCGGCAGAATACGCTCAGAATCCTTAATCTACTACCCGAACAGGCGCAAAACCGTTGTCTTTGAAAGGGACGGTCAAAATTTCAAGTTCATCAGCGATAAAAGCAGGCAAAGGCTGAACGCGGAAAAAGTCAAAGAGACCGCGCTGTATCTCACGGTATCCGCGCAATTCAATTACGATGTCTCTAAAAACGTCGTGGAATGGATATTGAACGACTTTCTCCTTGTCACGGGTACCAACCCTCTTCAATCCATCGGCCTTCTGCTTAGCGAAATGGAAAGTGACCCGTTATTCAAAAAACGCGCCTTGAAGGCCTTTCAAATCGCCGATTTCGGTATTGTCGGTATAAATGACAGGACCCGCGCGATCAAAACAATGGCAACCGAAGCGTCAATGTCTTTTGTTGCTATGGAAACGAGAGCAATGCCTGACATATGGGTCAAACACACGTTAGAAGGCAGCGCCGACTCTCAAAAAACGGTTGAATTGCCTCTCGCGGCCGAATCATCGGGTACGATCAAATTCATGTCCGTCATCGGCCCGATCATCGCCGCTCTGTCAAAAGGCGGAACGGTCATCATAGACGAAATGGACACGAGTTTCCATCCCGACCTTTTCAAATGGATCATCAATCTGTTTCACGACCCCGAAGAGAACAAAAACGGCGCGCAGCTGGTCTTCAACACGCACAACCCCGAGCTTTTGAATTTGGAGTTTGTGAGGAGAGATCAAATCTAGTTCGCGGAAAGAGATTGGAGCACAGGCTTCTCAACGCTGCGCTCGCTGGCGGAATACAAAGAGAGAAATGACCGCGACATCAGAAAAGCATACCTCACGGGCAGGTACGGCGCAAGGCCGTTCATCTCGCCGGACAGGCTGATTGAATGAGACGGGAAAATACGAGGAATCCTAAAAACAATTACGAAAGCAAAAACGAAAACAAATACGAAATTAAATACGAAAACAAAAACGAAAACAATTACGAAAATAAATACGAAAATAAATACGAAAACAAATACGAAAACTGATTATTGAAAAAGAATGAAAAATAAATGAAAAAGTGCCGTTAAAGCACTTTTTTCCATTTCTCAATGTTTTTTGCGCTGATACCCGTTTCTTTTGCAAGCTTTGCGGGGTCGGCGCCGGCTAAATCTTTCAGTGTTTGGATGCCGGCGGCGTTTAGTTTTTCAAGAGAGACTGTTCCGAGGCCTTGTATGTCGGATAATTCCTCGGGATTGGCGGCTTTGGCTTCACGTTCGGCTTTGGCGGCGGCTTTTTCTCTTTTGATGCGTTTGGCCCACTCCGCTGAGGTTTCGGCGACGATGCCGTTTTTCTCATCTTCTTCTATCTTCTTCTGCCATTCGTGATAATTGCATTGAGGGCAGCCGAGTTCCCACGGGCGCTTGCCTTCCGTTATCAGTTTGATTTTATACATTTGGTGGTCGTCACACATTTTATCGGTAACGACGACCTGTCCCGTTCGCGGAAGCGGCAGGGAAAAGTCACAAGCGGGATAACCGCTGCATCCGATGAAGCGCGAGCCCTTTTTGGATTTTCTGACAATCAAATCCGAGCCGCAGCGCTGGCATTTCCCGACGATGCGGTCTTCGCGAAGGCCTGAGCGAAGAGACTCGCAGATGTCGTCGCGATTCACTTCAAGTTCGTCAAAAACATTGCTGAGCATTTCGCGTGATTCCTTTAAAACGTCCGCTTCCGAAATCGTTCCGTCGGAAATCTTGTCCATATCCGCTTCAAGCTGCTTGGTCATGTCCGGCTTGACAATTGTCGGCGCGTACTGCTCAAGCGTGTCAATCACGGAATATGCCATATTGGTCGGCTGAAGCGGGTTGCCGTGAATGTAATAACGGGAAGTCAATTTGTTGATAATATCGGCGCGCGTCGCTTTTGTCCCGATGCCCATCTCATCCATCAGGCGAATGAGGCGGCCCTGGCCATAGCGGCTCGGCGGCTGCGTTTCTTTATCAAACCATTCTTTGCTCGCCACCTTCAAAACATCGCCTTCTTCAACGTTTGGCAGCAAGCGGTCTTCGGGTTTGTTGTAAGAGTAATACCGGCGCCATCCTTCCGCGACCAAACGCGAGCCGTTGCTCTTGAATAATTCGCCGCCGATGTCGATTTCAATTCTCATCGTGTCCCATTCCGCCTCGCCGGCAAATGTTGCGAAGAAGCGGCGGACAACCAGTTCATAGATTTTCCATTCATCTTCCGTCATGTCTGAGGGCTTCGCCGGCGCGACGGGGTGAATCGGCGGGTGCGCCGGGTCCTCCTTTTTGCCTTTTGTCGGGGTTAAGCCGGACTCGTCGGCGTTTTTTAACAATTCTTTGGCGTAAGCGTCAAATTGTGTTCCGAGGAACATTTCAATGAGGGAGCGCAGTTCAAGACTTTCGGGATAAATCGTACTGTCCGTTCTCGGATATGAAAGGTAGCCGGCTTCGTAAAGCGTCTGATACATGCGTTTGGCATTGTTAACGGAAATGCCGATGGCGTTGGCAGCCACATAAAATTCGGTTGTGTTAAACGGGATGGGGGGCTTTTCTTTGCGGTGTTTCGCTTCGGCTGAAGTGATTTTCGCGTCGCCGCCGACAACAGCGTTTGAAAAAATGCGCAAAGCGACTTCTTTCTCGTAAATCCTGTTTGTGTGGTATTCGGCGACAAACGTTTCTTTGCTTTTCGTTTCAAGCGCGGCTTCAATTTCCCAATACTCGACGGAGACGAAAGCTTCGCGCTCTTTCTCCCGCTCAACGATGAGCGCCAATGTCGGGGATTGGACGCGGCCGACAGATAAAAAAAGTTTGCCGAGGCGGCCGGCGCAAAGGGAAATGTAGCGGGTCAGCGATGCGCCCCAGACGAGGTCAATCACTTCACGGGCGTGTCCCGCGTCCGCCAAATTGAAATTCACGTCAGTTAAATTTTCAAAAGCGTGTTTGATGTCCTTTGGCGTAATTGCGCTGTACAGCGCGCGGTTGAATTTGACATCGGGATTGCCGGACTGCGCCAAAGACAAAGCTTCCACGCCGATTAATTCTCCTTCTCGGTCGTAGTCAGTCGCAATCGTGATCAAATCGGCGGTTTTTCCAAGCACCTTCAGCGCTGTCACTATTTTTTTATTAATCGTCGTCGGGATAATCTCGGCGTCAATTAAATCCCGCGCGGAATTCTTTTGCCAGTTGTTGTATTGGTTCGGAAAGTCAATGCCGACAACATGGCCGCTGAGGCCCATAACGATTGTATGATTATCGTTGTAAGTCAGCTCGTACGTTTCAACGCCCAATTTCGGATAGCGGACCTTCTTAACCTTGTTTTCCGAAAGAATGGCCGCGATGCGTTTTGCCGCCGTTTCCTTTTCCGTTATGATAAGATGATTCATTTAATGCTCCGGTTATTGAATTCGCGCCGGTTGTCAACATATTCCGCGGCGAATAGAAAGTTAATAGGAAATAATACGAACAATTTTCTGTTTATTCAGCGTGACTAATGGAAAATCGTGTTATTTATATTTTATTGAAACTACCAAGGCCGGAAACATAAATGTACAAACGATATTAAAAGCCTTTTTGGCCTGTCAAAACGATTTGCCTGAGCCGTTTCATTCGTCAGGGGATTAAATTACAGAACAAGAGGCGAAACGAATCCGGGAATCTTCAAAAAAACAGAAAACTGAATGAAAAAAATCGGAATAGTAAAAACCGGAATGTAATAAAATAGAAATTAATAAAACGGAATTGAAAAAACAGAAGTTAGTCGAACGGAATTGAAAAAATTGAAGTTGGAAAATAGAATAAGGAAAAATAGAAGATGGAAAATAGAATGTAATAAATAAAAAAAATAGGAGATAACCGTAATCAGCCGATATATTTTCTGATGACTTCAACGATGTCGGCGCTTTTGGCAGGCTTTCCGATGACTTCTTTGACGCCGGCTTTCAGGATATCATCGCCCTTTGTTGAAGAGAAGGCGGTTAATGCGATAATGGTGGCTTTTGAATCATATTTCAGTATTTTTTCCGTCGCTTGAATTCCGTCGATATTCTCAGGCATCATAATATCCATAATAACAATATCGGGGTTAAATTTTTTATAAAGTTCAACTGCCTTTTCACCATCTTTGGCTTGTTCAACCAAGTACCCCATGTTCTGGATAATTTGAACAAGAAGGTCGCGAAGTAAACTCTCATCATCGACAACCAATACTTTTTTTTGCATAATTAATCCTCGAAAACTATTTTCCAAACTATGTCAGTGCCAAGAACGGCTGAGCCGAACATGAACATATATAATTGCCTATTATAATTATCTATTATATTTATCTGTTCCCTGAAAGAACTTATCATGTAATATGAGTAAAATAGCTTATAAAGTTTCGCTAAAATATAACAGTACATTAAGCAATGAAATGATGAATTGCAAAAAAATTGTTGTTTTTCAAAGAAATATTCGGAATATATAATGAACGCGAATCTTTTGAAAAACAGGTTACTTCTTTAAAAGATTCAAAGAGTTTACTTTTTTTAAAAAATATTAAGAATTATGTGATTGAACTCGATTTCAATCGATTTCAATCGGACGATGCGGGAAAATTGTCAATGGATAACCAACGGATAACCAATGGATAATCAATAGATAATCAACAGATAACCAACAGATAACCAATGGATAATCAATAGATAATCAAAAAAAAAGGCAGTGCGCAAATTTTTGCACACTGCCTGCCTGTGAATCAAATTCATCATCACTGGACTGATCGGGAATTGAACCCGAGGCCTCTACCATGCCAAGGTAGCGATCTTCCGCTGATCTATCAGCCCGATATTGTTTCGTATGCCGTTTTTACGCGGCGTTACGGAGTAACACAATGAATATTTGATATAAATAATTGTCGATAAGAAGTTCAATGATTCTGATTCATAAAAATAAAAGAATCGGGATGGCAAAACATTTAAATATCCCAATACATATTGTGGTTTGTTGTTTCAGGACAATCAAAAATCATCGTCAATAAACAAGCGCCGGATTTTTTTTCGGATTGTTCGAATGGTTTTTCGGACTGAGTAACAATGACAAATTGGGCCCGTAGCTTAGCTTGGTGGAGCGTACGGCTGATAACCGTAAGGTCCTGCGTTCGAATCGCAGCGGGCCCATTTCATATAATTTTATTTAAACATAAATTAAAATTAAATCGGTAAAAGTTCTGCTTCTTAAAAGTATTGTAATCCAATGATAACTTTAATATATAATTAAAGCATTTATCCAATTGGCTAAAATATTAAATCTATAATAAAAATGCATATAAATATCTTTTTGATTATTATTACAAATCCGATTTAAAACACGACATTGAATATGTTGAAATTATGTTCTATAACCAAAAAAGTATAAGTATTGAAAGTATATATTCAAATGCTTAAAACTGTTACATTTTTATACCATATTAATATAGTAACTATGTTGAAATGTCATTTTTATAGACCAATGAATATTCATACGGACATCTTTAAATAAAATCATTCATAACAAGTTTCAGAACAAAAGCGTCTGAAAACGCGTAAAACGACATAAAAACGAACAAGAACGACTACAACGATTAAAAAACGTATAAGAACGACCTAAAAACGAACAAGAACGATTAAAACGACCAAAACTTTATGAGGAAAAAAAATGAGTGAACAATACATCAGTAAAGACTCCGAAATGGTGGAGCTTTTAAGAAAATTAGACATCAGCAGACCTGTCGCGAAAACGCTTGCTTGCCTGTCGGATGGCAGAGAATTAACATCTCATTCCATTGAAATGACCTCCGGTCTCAGACAACCTGAAGTCAGTATTGCGATGCGCTACTTAAAAAACAACAACTGGATCGAAATCCGTGAAGAGAAGAGGGACAACGGAAAGGGTCGACCTGTAAAGTATTATAAGTTGACTGTGCCGATGGACAAAATCATCGAAAAGATCGAGGAATGCATCCTTGAAGAAAGAAAGATGATTTTAAAGAACATCGAAGAACTGAAGAAAATTTCGTGATTACCAAATCTGTTTTTGGCAGATTTAATGAAAAAGGATAAAAGTTTCAAAGCTGTTTTTTAAACAGCTTCATTCATTCTTTTTCAAAAATCTGCATGCTCTGTCGAGATAATTGTTATTATCTCTGTCATTCCTTTTTGAGATAATTGTCAGGTAATTGTCATTGCAATTGTCACTGTGATCCCTTTTTGAGATAATTGTCATTGGAATTGTCATTGCAATTGTCACTGTGATTCCTTTTTGAGATAATTTTCATTGGAATTGTCACTGTGATTCCCTTTTTGAGATAATTGTCATTGGAATTGTCACTGTGATTCCCTTTTTGAGATAATTGTCATTGCAATTGTCATTGTGATTCCCTTTTTGAGATAATTATCATTGAAATAGTCACTGTGATTCCTTTTTAGATGAAACTCAATAGATGAAACTCAATAGATGAAACTCAATAGATGAAATTAAAAAAGATAAAGCCGGATGAACCGGCTGCTCTATATTAATTCGTTAAAGACTGAATCGGCGCGGGAATGCGGCCGCCGCGTTTAATGAATTCTTCCGAGCTGAAATCCGAGACTTTCATGACAGGCGCTGTTCCGAGAAGGCCGCCGAATTCAACCGAATCGCCGACTTTTTTGCCGGCGGCGGGAATGATTCTGACGGCAGTCGTTTTCTTATTAATGACGCCGATTGCCATTTCATCGGCGATGATTGCGGAAATTGTGGCGGCGGATGTGTCGCCGGGGACGGCAATCATGTCCAAGCCGACAGAGCAGACGCTGGTCATCGCTTCCAATTTGTCAAGCGTCAGCGCGCCGTCTTCAACCGAGCGGATCATGCCGGCGTCTTCGCTGACGGGAATAAAAGCGCCGCTCAGGCCGCCCACAGATGAGGAAGCCATTGCGCCGCCTTTTTTAACGGCGTCGTTTAAAAGAGCCAAAGCCGCCGTCGTTCCGTGCGTCCCGCATCGTTCCAACCCCATCGCTTCCAAAATTTCAGCGACGCTGTCCCCGACCG
Source organism: Candidatus Methanimicrococcus labiotermitis (assembly GCA_009784005.1). Lineage (GTDB taxonomy): Archaea > Halobacteriota > Methanosarcinia > Methanosarcinales > Methanosarcinaceae > Methanimicrococcus > Methanimicrococcus labiotermitis. Next base: position 61,528 of record WRCE01000004.1, on the reverse strand, counting down.
CGGGCGTGGGCGCCAAAGAAATGTCAACAACGCCGAATTCCACGCCAAGCCTCTTAGACACTTCGCGCGCGGCCATTTCACCCATTCTCGTAATCTTAAAAGCGGTCTTTTTAATCTCCTCGGAAATTTCCCCCAGAGACGGATTTTTTAGTCGTCTCAGCGCCGAGTTCACAACACCCGGGCCGCTGACGCCGGCGTTAATGACACACTCGGCTTCGCCGATGCCGTGAAAAGAGCCGGCCATAAACGGATTGTCATCCGGCGCGTTTGCGAAAACAACCAATTTGGCGCAGCCGATGCTGTCGGCGTCCGCGGTCAGCGCCGCCGTCTTTTTAATGATATTTCCCATCAGAGCAACGGCGTCCATATTAATACCGGCCTTAGAGCCTGCCAGATTAATCGACGAACAAACGCGGTCCGTCTTAGAAAGCGCTTCGGGAAGAGATTCAATCAAACGGCGGTCACCGTTTGTCATGCCTTTTTGAACCAAGGCGCCGAATCCGCCGATAAAATTAACGCCGACATCCTTTGCCGCTTTATCCAAAGTTTTAGCGACGGACACAAAATCAGGCTCCTTGCAGGCTTCGGCAACGATTGCGATTGGTGTTACGGAAATACGTTTATTGATAATCGGGATGCCGTACAGGTCTTCAACGGCTTCTGCCTCGCTGACCAGATTTTTAGCTTTCCCGATAATTTTTTCATAAATATTTTGATTAAAAACATCAATATCGGGATGAGAACAATCCCGCAGGCTGATACCCATGGTCACCGTGCGGATATCTAAATTCTCCATGCGGACCATTTCAATGGTTTGTAAAATTTCTTCGGACGTCAAGTACATAATTAAACCTCGGGCGGTCAGATACGGTGCATATACCGGAAGACATCTTCGTGCTGAACGCGAATCTCAACTTTCAGCCCCAAGCCGGTTTTTGCCATTTGTTCTTGAAAATCTTTCAAAACAAAATTTTCATTTTTCACTTCGCCGATCATCAGCATCGTAAAAATGTCTTCCATAAGCGTTTGACGGATATCGATAATGTTGACGCCGAAATCAGACATCACACGCGTCACGCCGGCGACAATGCCGACTGTATCGACACCAATGACAGTAATAACAAAACGATCTGTTCCCATGATTATCCCTTAAATTTTGTATATGCAATCTGCAATCCGTATATGCAAAAAGTGTGCAAAAGAATGATAAAATACACAATCCGATACACATTCAAATGATTTAAAGTATATATCGTTTTGCGGTTTGCCGCCGGCCGCCGCGCGCGCGAACAGCGTCGTTTTTAAAAAAAGAATAAAAAAAAGTCCGGCCGGTTCGAATCAGTGCGAACCGGCCAAACATTTCAAAATTCAGTCTGATTTGAAGGCTTTATCATTCTCATTCAGTCGAACTTAAAGCCTTTATCATTCTCATTCAGTCGAATTTGAAGCCTTTATTCTTCTCAATGTGAGCGACCAAGCCGCCGTCGTTGAGAATAATAATCATGGCGGCGGGCAGCGGTGAGAAGTTCAATTCGATGCCTTTGGTGATATCTTTAATGGTACCGCCTGCCAAATCCACTTCTATTTGGTCGCCTTCATCAATCTTGTCGGTGTCGCAAATCAGAACCGGCAAACCGACGTTGATGGCATTTCTGTAGAAGATGCGGGCGAATGATTTTGCCAAAACGGCGCTGACGCCTGCCATTTTGATGATGGTCGGGGCGTGCTCGCGCGAGGAACCAAGGCCGAAGTTGTTGCCGGCCACCACGAAGTCGCCTTTTTGAACTTTTTTGGCAAACTCGGGGTCCGCGTCTTCTAAAACGTGTTTGGCGAGTTCGGGGAGGTTTGTTCTTAAGTGGAACAAGCGGCCCGGCGCGATGTGGTCGGTGCTGATGTCATCGCCGAATTTGAAAGCATTGCCTTTGTAAACTGTTTCTGCCATTTAAATCACCTTGCGGGGGTCTGTAATGACGCCGGTCACGGCGGTCGCGGCGGCTGTTGCGGGTGAGCCGAGATAGATGAACCCTTCCGTGTTGCCCATTCTGCCTTGGAAGTTCCTGTTCTGGGTGGCCAGACAGGCTTCTCCGTCCGCGAGCGCGCCTTCGTGAACGCCGACGCACGGGCCGCAGCCGGGCGCCATAATGATTGCGCCCGCTTTGATAAATGTTTCAATGTAGCCTTTTTGAACGGCTTCTAAGAAGATTTCCTTTGACGCCGGAACAACAATCAAACGGGTGTCGGGGTGTCTTTGTTTGCCTTCTAAGATTTTGGCGGCGATTTCAAGGTCATCGATACGGCCGTTGGTACAAGTGCCGATGAAAACCTGGTCGATTTTCGTGCCGGCGACTTCACCGACCGCCGCTGTGTTGTCAACGGTGTGGGGTTTTGAAATCGTCGGTTCAAGCGTGGCAACATCAATGTTAATCACGCGTTCGTAAACGGCGCCGGCGTCGGCTTTAATTTCCACATATTTGTCGCCGCGCCCGCGTTCTTCTAAGTAGGCTTTGGTCGTCGCGTCGGTTTCAAAGAGACCTGCTTTGGCGCCCGCTTCGACGGCCATGTTGGCCAGCGTGAATCGTTGGGACATGGTCATTTTTTCAACAGTTTCGCCGCGGAATTCAAGCGCTTTGTATGTCGCGCCGTCCGCGCCGATCAAACCAATCAAATGAAGGATGAGGTCTTTGGCGTAAACGCCTTTTTGAAACGCGCCTGTGACGTTCACAAGAAACGTTTCGGGCACGCGGAACCATGTCTTGCCGAGCGCGATGCCGACGGCAACGTCAGTAGAGCCCATGCCTGTCGCAAAAGAGCCGAGAGCGCCGGATGTGCAGGTGTGCGAATCGGCGCCGATTAAAACGTCTCCCGGATTGACGTAAGATTCAATCAGACGCTGGTGGCAAACGCCTTCGCCGGCTTCGGAAAGGTGAGCGCCGGTCTTCTTTGAGAACATTCTGAGAATGACATGCGCGTTGGAAAGGTCTTTTTGCGGGCTGGGCGCGGCGTGGTCAATAAAAAGAACGGTTCTGTCAGGATTGGCGGCCTGAACAAGGTTCATTTTCTCAAGCTGCTGAACCGCGAGCGGCCCCGTTCCGTCCTGAACTGCGGTCACGTCAACATCCACCAAAGTGATGTCGCCGGCGTAAACAGCTTTACCGGCGCGTCCGCTTATAATTTTTTCAGCTAATGTCTGTGGTTTTTCCATGTAAATCACATTTTCATTGTTGAATTAATATCAGTGTCAAACAGGTGTCAAACAAGTGTCAAATTAATGTTTTATCAGTGTTTACACATTGAACACATTGCAAAACATTGATATTATCGGTGTTATACATTGTTAATTATACATTATTAAATAAATCAATTTCGTATATGAATAAAATAACGGCGAGAGCCTCATCAACTCTCATTAAATAAATCCGCTTTGGGATTATTCAACTAACTTTAGATATAAAATAGTATTGGAAAAGCCGAAATTAACTTTTTTCGAGAGGGGATTTTTCTCATTCTTATTCTCATTTTTATTCTCATTCTTAATTCTCATTCTTATTCTCATTCTTATCTTCAATCAAGAAGTGCATAATTTCATGAATGAGTCTTTTCAGCATTATGTTTTACTTTGTTTTTTGGTGGTTGATTTCGTCTCAATTCCCTTGGGACCGTAGATTGCGAGCAGCCTACGGCTGCCGCAATCTCGGTCTGTGTTTTATTTGCGAATGAGAGAATTTCAATTCTGATGCGGTCATTTAATGTGAGATTTATGCATTTCTCCATTGAATTCGGGTTTCAAAATCAAACCTTGTTTTCGGCGAACCCTTCAACCGTGACGTCTATTTGAACCGGCGGCTTCATCGGGTTGTAAATCATTTCCTTGACTTTTACCCTGATTTCAACGTCGCTTTCATCGATTCCGTTTTCTTTCATGTATTCGTAAATGTCTTTTTTGGCATGATTTTCGGCGTTTTTGACGGCGTCCTCTTTTGATGAGAAAGCCCGCTGCCCGTCTTTTACATAGACAATATATCGGAGCGTCCATGAGCCGTTTTCCTCTTCTTTGGACTCGACGTCCACGCGGATTTCGGCGCGTTTGGCAAGCTTGCCGGCCAGGCATCCGACAGCGTTGCCGACGGCGTAGTGTTCCGGCGCGATGATTTCCGCGTCCAATAACTCTTCAAGCTCTTTTACAAAACAGCGAACGGGGGCGCCGATCAGAACGATGGGAATATCAATTTTATAACGCATGCGCGCTTCTTTGCCGAATCTGTCTGTGAAAAGGTTCAGTTCATCGCGGGAAAGGGCGTTGTTCAGGAAGTAAACGGTTTCAATGGCCATTGTTTTTGCGAACTTTCGCTTGATCAAACGGCAGAAATCCTCTTTTGTCATGTTGAAGACTTCGGCGAGCTTCCGGGCGCCGGTTTGCGCGGCTTTTTCGTCCCACTCGGTAAATTCGCCGGTCACGTGAAGGACATCGGTCGGCGTGAAACCGATTAACTGAATCAGACGTTTGTTGACCAGCGCTTCAACGATATTGAACGGGATTTCGCGATCGGGAAACTCGCTCCAATCCAAGTCATTGATAAATGCCGGCTTTTCTTTGATTTGACTGTAAACTTTGAGCTCTTCGGGTGATAAATGAACGGCGGGATAACCGCTTTTCAAAACAAGCGTTGTTTTTTGAAGGACTTCATTCAAAGATTGGTTGTGAGGCACCCAATGTTCTTTAAAGACCGTTTCCAGTTCAGAATACATCAGCGATGCTCTGCACAGCGGAATAACGCGGCGCGGGCCGATTTTGATAGACGAAAGGCGGGCGTCGGGCAGGGAATCCGCGTCAATCCAAATGTGGCTGTCGCCGCCGGCCGCGATGGTTTCCATTTTTATGGCGCGGACTTTGGTCTTCCAGCCGCCGACGGTTGCGCCGAGGTCGGATATTTGAGGAATGCCGTCTTCAATCATGGAAACGTCCGTGCTGGTGCCGCCGACATCAATAGCGAGGCAGGTTTTCTTGCCGGAAAGAAAGGCCGCGCCGAGAACGCTTGCCGCCGGTCCCGAAAAGATTGTTTCGACCGGCCGATCCATCACTTCGCCGAACATGGCGGCGGCGCCGTTGCATTTCAGCATGGTTGTCTTGACATTCATGCCGCGCCGTTTTGTTTCGGCGGCCACGGCATCCAAAAAGACGCGGGCGACCGGCAGAAGCGAGGCGTTCAAATAAGCCGTGACGCCGCGTTCGTAAGCGCCAAGCGACTGGGCGAGTTCATAACCGCAAACGACGGGAAAGCCGGTCAATTCGTGAATTAAGTTTCGGGCAGCTTTCTCATGCCCCGGATTTATGATACTGTAAAAAGAAGAAACGGCAAAAGCCGACACCTTGTCTTTCACCGACAAAACGTATTCTCGAATCGCGTCAAGGTCGAGTTCTTCGTTTTCGGCGCCGCGGAAATTGTGCCCGCCCTTCACGACGATGCAATTGTCTTTCAAATGTTCGGGCACTTTTTGGGTGCCGATCAAAATCAAAGAAACGGGCGCCCCGTTTTTCTCAAGAATCGTGTTCGTCGCAAAAGTCGTCGACACGGAAAGCAGCTTGACTTTTTTCAGGCTCTCCGCGTCCAACATGTCCAAAACATTTTGAATCCCCCCAAGCGGATCCGGGTAAGTCGTCAGCGCCTTTTCAGACTGAATAATCTCGCGCGCGTCCATATCCGCCAGCGCGGCATCCGTGTATGTGCCGCCGGCGTCAATCCCCAATGATAAGTTTTCGGTGTTCATTTAATCTCTCCGAAACATTTTGTTATGATTTCGTTATTGACTTCGTTATTGATTTCGTTATTGATTTCGTTATTGACTTCGTTATTGATTTCGTTATTGTGTCCGTTGGATTCTTTAACTGTGTCCGTTGGATTCTTTAACTGAGTCCGTTGTTGACTCTTTTAATTGATTTCGTTATTACAATTAAATGTTTTCAGGGTTGTTTTCGGCGAGATTCGGGAAGAGCTGAAAATGAAAAAAATGGGATTAATGAAAAAAAGCGGTTTTCACCGCTTTAATTTTGATTTTTTGATTGGTTCGCTTCATTTGCCGCTTTCATTTTTCGCTTCATTTACCGTTTGCATTTTTCGCTTTATTTGCCGCTTTCATTTTCGCTTCATTTATCGTTTTATCTTTCACTTTATTTCCCGCTTCATTTACCGTTTTGTCATCGGCGGCGATTGCGCCTCCAATTGCTTTCCGTAAGCGATAACGTCCTCTTTGGAAGGGACGGGCGTTTCTTCACAAGCTCTGACAAACGCGCGGATGTTTTCTATGGGCGTTTTTTCGGGAACGTCACAGGCGGACCCCGCGATGTTGACGCCTTGGCGAATGACTTCGGCGGTTGCGTTGTACACCTCGTCAGGCGTTTTGTTCGGGAAAAGTTCGATGACGTCTAAATTTCCGTAAGCGGAGAGGTTGCCGAGTTTTTGTTTGGCATACCAGACGGGGACGGCTTTGTCAAACGAGAAGCCTTCCACGCCTGAGCCGGCAATATGTTCAAGCATTGGTTTTGTGTTGCCGCAAATGTGCAGGATTGTCGGCGAACCTGTGCCTTTCCTCATCTTTTTAATTGACGGCAGAATGAATTCGGCGTACATGTCGCCGGAAAGCAAGTCGCCGGATGACGTCGGGTCAATGGCGAATATAATGTCAGCGCCGTGCGCCACCAACAGTTTTTGATATTCGATAACGAATTCCGTGATTTTACCGACCAGCGTATGCACTTTGTCGGGGTCGGACAAAATCCACAAGAACAGTTCATCCACGCTTGCCATGTGTCCCGCAATCGTAAACGGGCAAACGGTTGTCGGCAAAAGCGCCAAGTCATCGCCGTATTTGGCTTTGAGGATATCAAGCGCTTTGAGAACAACCGGAAGTCTCCCGAGCTCTTCGATATTTTCGGGAATTGTAAAATCGTCGGGGTCTTTAACGGAATGGACTTTAATCGGCGGCCGGTCAATTTTTCTCCAGTCGAGCTCCGCGCCGAGTATTTCCGCTTCAAGCGAAATATCAAAAGGAATCGTCGTCCCGTCCACGCCGCACATTTCGTAAGGCACCGCCGCCATGTCTGCCATCATCTGCGGATTATGGTGCGCGTCGGGGTACACGGCGCCGATGGCGTTCATCATGTCAACGGTTGTCATGACAAGTCCGTTCGCGGACGACGTATGATCGACTTCTCTGCAGTGGACGGCGGCCAGCGCTCTTTCGACCGCGCTCATTTGTTTAACCATTTTAACACATCTCCTGTCATTGAAAAATGCATTAACATAATGATGAAACACATTCATCATTGTGTTCAATAGAATCAACACAACAAAAATCGCTATTTGCCGGATTTCCCCCAAAACGTCCGAAGAAAGATCAAAATAATTTTTTTTGAAGAGAATTTCTTATGCTTACGATTTTTACAATTTGTAAAAGGGGTTTGGGCTATTTATAAGTTAGGAGAAAGAGTGGAAAAAGGTTAGGGGGGAGGTTAGGGAAGGTTAGGAAAGGTTAGGATGAAATGAGTAATAATTCAGAAGTTTGACGCCGATTTCAGATATTTGACGCGTGACTCAAAAACAAAAAAGGATTTCAGACAATTTTATTTTTCAAATTTTTTGAAAAAATAAAAGAAGAAGAAAGTGATCTTCTTTATCTGTATCCTCTCATCCTTATTTTATCGCCGTTATGACATATTATGCATTGCCTCCAATTCGACCAATTGGGCCGGTGTCGGTGAAATACGGCGCCCGACTTGTTTTGAAGGCGGTATTTAGATTGTAACTCCTGTTGCTTGTTATATGAACCGGAGTTGTAGTTTTTGATTTTGGAAACAAATTTACTGTTTGTTATTGTTGCCATTGCCTTGGTTTCCGTTGCTCTGGCCGTTGCCTTGGTTTGCGTTGTTGCTCTGGCCATTGCCCTGGTTTGCGTTGATGCCTTGGCCGTTGCCTTGGTTGCCGTTGTTGCCGTTGTTGCCGTTGTTGCCTTGGTTGCCTTGGTTGCCGTTGTTACCCTGGCCGTTGCCTTGGTTGCCGTTGTTGCCCTGGCCGTTGCCTTGGTTGCCGTTGTTGCCTTGGTTGCCGTTGTTGCCTTGGTTGTTGTCGTTATTGCCGTTTCCTCCTTTCAGGACATCAAAAACGTGGTATTCAACACCGAAGGGTTGGGTGAACGCAATACCCGTACCGCTCTTTAACTGCGCGCGGACATAGCTGTTAATCTGTCCCGGGTAATCATTCAGGTCGATAGTTTCACCGTAGGCGATAATTTTGCCGTCCGCGATCCATTCAATCGAATCATAATCCGTACCTGTGATGGTGAGGATTGACCCGCTGACAGCGATGTTTGAAATACGCGGCGTGGACTGCTCAAGCAAGTATAACGTGCCGGAAACACCCGACCCGGGGATTTCGGTGCCGTTGGGGTAATATCTGTTGATATCGTCCAAACGTGAAACACGGCTCACGGCGTAGAAGGCGCCGTCTTCCATAGCGATTCTGGTTTCTTTGGTGTTGAGCACGGGCATAAGCATGACGTTCCATGCGTAACCGGTGGCATCCAGACTGTGCGTGTCGTCATTTGAGAAACCCCAAACAGAACGGCCTTCCGGCATGGTCTGTTTCAGAATGTTGTCCCATAATATCCTGTCACTCTTGGATTCGCCATCGATTTTGTTGATGATCTCAAGACCGACGCAAGAGGGATAGGTCATAAAGAAGTCGACATATTTCTGAACATTGTCAGGGTTGTTGGAGGCTGCTATTGAAGCCGTGTCATCGGCGCTTGCGCCGCCGGTATATCTGCCGGGGTGATTGATGTGGCTGATGCCGCCGGATTCTTCAGTGATTCTGAGTGTTTCATCCATTTTTTGAACAGCTGTCAAGGTTCCTCGGGGCGTATTGTTGTAAGAAGCCCAGAAGGTATTGATGTGATCAACAGCGGATTGCTCGTTGGCAGAGAAAACGCCGATCATACCATTGCCGCCGCGGCCGGTGCCTGTTTCAATTTCAGTGACGCGGGCAAAACTCATCGGGCCTCTGGCAACTGTGGCCCAGTTGGTTGTGGTGTAGTCGTGGTCGGTCATTGCAAGGATGTCAAAACCTTTGTTGTAGTGGTCATTCACCATTTGAGTTGTTGTGTGGCTGCCGTCCGAATTTGTCGAATGGGCGTGGAAACCGGCTTTGTACTGGTTGTATGTCTCCCAGTCAACATTCTCATACGGGTTTGACGTGATGATGTAACTTGCTTCGGTTCGGGTGTTTTGCTTCACATTGATTTTAAAGTCTTGTGTGTAGTTTGTCCCCAATCCTTTGCCGTTGACAACGGTTGCGGTAACCGTTACGGTTCCGGGTGATGTGGTGCTGAGGACCGCGCCGTCGAGGGAACCTCCGCTGCCGCCGGCGTTTTTGATGCTCCAGACAATGTCTGTATATGTCGCGCCTGCCGGAGAAACATGGCCGGTCAAATCCATTGATGTTCTTGCGATTGTTTCAGCAGGAACGCCGGAAATACCGGTGACGGCGACATATGTTTGTTTTTCAACGCCGAAAGGCTGAGTGAATGCAATGCCTGTGTCGCTCTTTAACTGCGCGCGGACATAACTGTTAATTTCGCCTTTGTGGTCATTCAAGTTGATGGTTGCGCCGCGGGCAATAACAGTGCCGTCCGCAATCCATTCAATGGACTTGTAATCCGCGCCGGTGATGGTAATGGATGATCCGCTGACGGCGATGTTTGAAATACTCGGCGTCGATTGCGTCAACATGTACAATGTGTTGGCGTTGCCGTCTCCGGGTACCTGTTGACCGGAAAGCGCGTGTCCCGCGGGATAGTTTCTGTTGATGCCGTCCAAACGTGAAACACGGCTCACGGCGTAGAATGAGCCTTCTTCCATGGCGATTCTGGTTTCTTTGTCGTTGAGCTCAGGCATGAGCATGACGTTCCAAGCGTAACCGGTGGCATTTAAGCTGTGCGAGTCATCGTTTGAAAAACCCCAAACAGAACGGCCGTGAGGCATTGTTATTTTCAGGATATTGTCCCATAAAATTCTGTCACTTTTGGATTCATGGTCGACTTTGTTGACGATTTCCATGCCGACGCAGGAGGGGTAGGTCATGAAGAAATCAACGTATTTTTGAATATGCGTTGCATTGTTTGAAGCGGCAATTGAAACGATGTCATTGCCGTTTGAGCCGCCCGTGTATCTGCCCGGGTGGTTAATGTGGCTGATGCCGCCGGATTCTTCAGTGATTCTGAGTATATCAGACATTTTTGTCGCGTTTAACGGGCCTGATGCGCCGCCGGGCGAATTGTTGTATGAAGCCCAGAAAGTGTTGATGTGGTCGACAACCGATTGCTCATTGGCCGGGAAAATTCCGATCATACCTCTGCCGTCGCGGCCGACGCCCGCTTCGATTTCAGTGACGCGGGAAAGGCTCATCGGGCCTCTTGCAACTGAAGCCCAGTTGGTTGTGGTATAGTTGTGGTCGGTCATCGCGAGAATGTCAAACCCTTTTGCATAATGGTCTTCGACCATTTGAGCCGTTGTGTGGCTGCCGTCCGAGTTTGTCGAATGCGCATGGAAATTGGCTTTGTATTGGCCGTAGGTTTCCCAGTCAACATTTTGATACGGGTTTGAAGTGATTGTGTAAACTTCTGTCACGGTGTCTTTTGATTTAGCAGCATAGGCGAGTCCGCCGAAAGCATTGAGTAAAAGAATCAATACAAGGCAAAACGCTGCAATTTGTTTGTAATTTTTCATTTCGTGAAAATATCTCCTTTTCTTTTTTGTCAGAGCATTTGTGGCAATGCTCAAATCTATCGACGAATTCAAATCTATATATAAGTTTCTCAATATACGGCAATTTTTACAAAATTGTTTATTTTTGCATATTATTTGTAAATTAATAATAATTATATTTATTTTTCATCAAGTACGCAATTATTTTATTTTTATTTATTTTTGTTTAAAAGTATAGAATTGATGAGCAGGCGGGCGATTAATTCTCATTGTTCAATACCATGAATATGGAAAAATGTGGGAAAATGCGGACAAATGCGGAAATGACGGTACGTTTCAAAATCAAATTGAATTTGTTTCTGTCCGGTCGGTTGAATTAAATTTTAAAAAAAGCCATAAATTTTAGTGAATTTATTTAAACATACAGACGCATTTACTGTTATGAAAGCATGCATCATGTGCGGCGGCACGGGAACGAGACTGCGCCCGCTGACATTTAAGAGACCGAAACCGATGATTCCGATTTCTAACAAACCATCTGTTCTTCACTTGGTGGAACATCTTTCAAAAGAAGGCTTCAACGACATTGTTATTACGCTCGGTTACAAGGGCGAAGATATTGAAGAAAATCTCGGCGACGGCAGCATGTACGGCGTTCACATCGATTATGTTTATGAAAAGGAAAAGCTCGGGACGGCCGGCAGCGTCAAAAATGCTCAGAAACTGATCGGCAGCGAGCCTTTTATTGTTGTCGGCGGCGACCACGTGATGACTTTAAACTTACGGGAAATGTTTCGCTTTCATCAAAAAAGCGATGCCGATGTCACGATCGGCCTTTTGTCAATCGATGACCCGCGGGAATTCGGTATCGCGGACATTGACATCGATAATCGGATTTTGAGATTTTTTGAAAAGCCTAAGGCCGGCGAAATTTTCAGCAATTTGGCAAGCACAGGCATTTACGTTTGCAACCCGTCGATTTTTGACAAAATACCCGCCGGCCAAAAATTCGATTTCGCCAAAGACTTGTTCCCGCGCCTGCTTGGAGAAAACGCGCGCATCAACGGCATGCTTGTGCGCGGCCGCTGGACGGATGTCGGCAGCGCCGGCGCCTACCGCGACGCTCAAAAATGGAAACTGGACGATATGAGCGAAACGAATTTGGAAGGCAATTTCACGTCAGACGGAAAAATTCAGGGTCCGCTGCGCGTCGGAACGTCGGTTTCAATCGGCAGGCAATCCTCATTGGTCGGCCCGCTCGTTATCGGGGAAAATACAAAAATCGGTGAACGGGTCTTAATCGGGCCTTATTCGGTCATCGGCTCGAATTGCGTGATTGAAGACGATGTCAAAATCTTATCCTCATACGTCTTTGACGGTTCCCGTATCGGTAAAAATTCAACGCTGTCGGGAGCGATCGTGGACTGCGACTCAAATGTCGGCGCCCGTTGCAGCTTAGAGAACGGAACGATTACAGGGCCGCGCTCGACCCTCCAAGACGGCGTCACCATCCACTCGGGCGTCAAACTGTGGCCTGAGACAGTCATCGAAAAAGATAAAAATGTTAAAGAAGACGTCTTAAACGATAAGTACGACACCGACGTCGGCGGCTCTTAACGGGTTTACGGGTTCTTATCGGATTTACGGTTATCGGGTTTACGGTTATCGGATTTACGGTTATCGGATTTACGGTTATCGGGTTTACGGTTATCGGGTTTACGGTTATCGGGTTTACGGTTATCGGGTTTACGGTTATCGGGTTTACGGTTATCGGATTTACGGTTATCGGATTTACGGTTATCGGGTTTACGGTTATCGGATTTACGGTTATCGGATTTACGGTTATCGGGTTTACGGTTATCGGGTTTACGGTTATCGGATTTACGGTTATCGGGTTTACGGTTATCGGGTTTACGGTTATCGGATTTACGGTTATCGGATTTACGGTTATCGGATTTACGGTTATCGGATTTACGGTTATCGTGTTTACGGTTTATCGGGTTTACGGTTTAAAAAATCAAAAAACAGTTCACATCGGCGGCTCAGTCAAATGGTTAATTACAAGAAGTTTTTCATCATCAGTTTGGCAATCAGCTTGATATCGGCGGTTGCTATCATTTTGCTGACGACAGACGCCGATACTGTTGAATCTCTCAAGCAGATTCGGCCGGGATTCATTCTGCTGGCCCTGCTTTTCCAAATTCTTTCTTACATCCTGATGGCGAGGAAAACCAAGTTTTTGCTCCGCTCTCTCGACTACCAAATACACACGCGCCACGCGCTTGAAAACGTTTTGACGGGCATTTTGCTGGCGTCCCTGACACCCGCTTCTATCGGCGGCGAGCCGGTTCGGATTTTGCTGCTGAAGAGGAATTCAAAAGTACCGGTCGGAAAAGCGACGGCCGTTATCTTTATGGAACGCTTTTTGGACGTGTTTTTCATCTTTTTATGCCTGATTCCGTCAATGTTTATTCTGCGCGCTTTCCTTATCAGCGAAAACGGAAAGGGCGTCGGGGGCATTGATACGCTTCTCATTATCGGTATCGGCTCTTTGTTTATCATTATTGCTGTTTTGATTTACGCGATCATGCGGCCGGAATTTTCAAAGAAACACATCAAAAAAATTCTGATTCTGCTTCAAAAATACGCGCCGAAAAAATATGAACCGAGAATTGAGAGATGGATCATGTCGTCCGGGAATGAAATCGATTTATTCCGGTCCAGTTTCAAACGTTTCGTCTCCGTCGGTAAAATCAATCTCGCCATTGCCGTTTTTTACACGGTTTTGTTTTGGGCGGTCCGCTTCTCCGTCCTGTTGCTGATCCTGCTCGGCTTGAATATTCAGCCGGATTTGATGCTGATGTTCGCCGCGCAAGTCGTTTTGGCGATTATCATGATCGTTCCGGCAACGCCCGGCGCCAGCGGCATTGCGGAAATCGGCGCCTACACGCTTTACTCTCTCTTCGTTCCGCCCGCGCTCATCGGCGTGACCGTCATCGCGTGGCGCGCCCTGACATATTACGTGAACATCATTGCCGGCATATTGGTCAGCCTGAAAGTGATTCGAAAATACGGTCTCAATTCGTTGTCAGGGTCGGTGCCTTCCGATAAGGGAATTGAAGGCATTTCTAATGATAAAACAGATGAGGACAAGGAGGATGAGAACAAGGCGGATGAAAATAAGGCGGATGAGAATAAGGCGGATGAGAATAAGGCGGATGAGAACAAAGCGGATGAGAACAAAGCGGATGAGAATAAGGCGGATGAGAATAAGGCGGATGGAAAATAAATTTCGGAACCGACAAAATCGAACGGAACCAACAGTAAGCGAATGATAGGTTTATATAAATTTAAAGTAAATTAGGCACCAAATCAGGTTTTTGACTATTTCAAGATTTATTTTTATCCGGGCGCATCGATTTGATGCCGGTGTTCGCCGCGGATCGTTTTTCCGGTGGGAAATAAAATGTATGTCAACAGTAATTGTGTCGGTTGCAGTCAATGCGTTGCTTTTTGCAAGCATGGCGCAATCACTGCCAAAGGAAGAGCCGTCATTACGGAAAAGTGCCGCGAGTGCCGCGTTTGTATGTTGTACTGCCCGATGAAAGCCATTGTCGCCGGCCAAAAATACACCGCGGAGGTATAAGCATGGGTGAGCGCGAATCAAAAAAGGCGGTTGTTATCGGCTCCGGCCTCGGCGGCCTCTTGACGGCGGCACGGCTTTCCAAAGACGGATGGGACGTCAGCGTTTATGAAAGATTATCACTCATCGGCGGACGCTTTACGAACATTGAATACAAGGGATACAAGTTGTCGACCGGCGCTTTGCACATGGTTCCAAATGGCTCAAAAGGGCCGCTGGCAACGATGCTTACGGGTCTTGGCGCGGAAGTGACGATTGTCCCATCCGATCCGATGGCGGTCGTCCGCATGCCGAAGAATTTGGATGAGAAGAATTACAAAAACGGATACGAAGACATTCCGTATATGGATTATAAGAAACACCTGACTTCTAAAAACAAGCTGATGATGGTGCTTTTGACTTTCGGGTTCAAATCGGGAATCATCCGCCCGAAAGGTATCGGCTTTAAAACATGGTATTCCAAATACATTCAGGATGAGAGGATTGACCGTTGCGCCGACTCGTTTACCGGCTGGGCGCTGAGTACGATGTCGGATGAAGTGTCAACGAAAGAGGTTTTCGGCATTTTATCCAATGTTATCAAATACGGCGCCCCGGGAATTATCGCCGGCGGCTGTAAATCCGTTATTGACGAGCTTTTGAGAGTGATTGAAGAAAGCGGCGGCACGGTTTATACCGGCGCCGAAGTGACGAAAATCATTATTCAAAACGGAAAAGCGAAAGGCGTGATTGCCGGCGGCGAAGAAATCAAAGCCGATTTAGTCATCAGCGACATCGGCCACAAAGAAGCTTGGGAACTCTGCGAATTTGACGGTGTTGACAGCGCTGCCGCAACCGCTTTACTGACCCTTTCCGCGCCTGTTTACAAGGATTACGATGAACAACTGAAAAAAATAAAGCCGTCCGCCGGCCTGAAAATCTGTTTCGCTGCCGATGCGTCGCAGGTCCTTTCGGGAGACTGCAGCCTGATGCTGACGCCGTACGCGCGCCGTATCAACGGGCTGAACATCGTCACCAACGCCGACCCGAATCTCGCGCCGCCGGGCAAATGCTTAGTGATGTGCCACCAAAGAACGGCGCTGGACAAATTAGACCAAATCGACGAGGAAATCGAACTCGGCTTAGAAGACGTGAAAGACTTATTCCCCGATGTTGAGCCGGAAATTTTAATGATTCAGGTCCATTCCGGCCGCTGGCCTGTCAACCGCGCCTTTTCGGGAACCGATTTCGGCAACAAAACGCCGATTCCGAATCTGTTGGTCGTCGGCGACGGCGCCAAAGGCGAAGGCGGCATCGAAATCGAAGGGATTACCCTTGGCGTTTCGGATGCTTTGAAAATCATTGAAAAGATGCAGTGATGCGATGTGTGACCTTCAATGTGTGACCTTCAATGTGTGACCTTCAATGTGTGACCTTCAATGTGTGACTTGCGATGCGTGATTTTCTATGACGAGGCGGCCGATTACTTATTCTAAAAACGTTTTCCTTCCCGTGACAAACGTCTGCCGCAACCGGTGCGCCTATTGCGGTTTTCGCCGTCCCGCCGACCGCCAAGACGCTTTTTTAATGACGGAAGAAGAAGCGGACGCTGTTTTAAAACAAGGTGTAGCCGCCGGATGCACGGAAGCGATGTTCGCGTTTGGCGAATATCCCGAGGAGGACCCTCTGTTCAAAGAGAATTTCTCCCCGCGCCTCAAAGAAGCCGGATTCAAAACGGTGATTGAATACACCGCGCATTTGTGCCGACGCGCATTGGAACACGGTCTTTTGCCTCATGTCAATGGCGGTGTCCTGTCGTTTGAAGACCTCAAAATGCTCGCCCCGCTGAACGCCGGCATGGGCTTAATGTTGGAAACGACGGCGAATATCCCCGCGCACAAAGACTGCCCCGGCAAGGCGCCCGCCGCGCGTCTTGAAATGATCGAGCGCGCCGGTCAATTGAAAATACCGTTTACGACCGGCCTTTTGGCCGGTATCGGCGAAACCCGCGCCGATTGGGCGGCGTCTCTTCATGAAATCAAGAAATTGCACGAAAAATACGGTCACATCCAAGAAATTATTTTACAGAATTACACGCCGAACTCAGGGCAGCTCCCGCTGTCAGATCTAACTGTCACAGCAAGCCCAACCGTTTCGCAAAACCCAACCGTTTCGCAAAACCCAACCGCTGCGTCAAGCCCAACCATCGCGCCAAGCCTCCCCATCCGTTTGATCCCGCCGCCGAAAGCCGATATGATCGATTTGATCCTTTTGGCAAAAAATATTCTGCCGCCTGATATTGTAATACAGGCGCCGCCGAATTTGATATCGCCGGCGGAATTGATTCATTTCGGCGTGACGGATTTGGGCGGCATTTCTCCCGTGACGATCGATTACATTAATCCCGATGCCGCGTGGCCGGAAATCGACGCTCTTGAAAAGACGGTTCAAAAGTGCGGCTGTGATTTTAAGGAAAGGCTGCCGGTTTATCCGAAATACATTAAAGCCGGTTGGGGCGGAAAGGAAACATTGGCGCTCATCCGAGAGTTGTCGGATGAAAACGGCTACAGGAAGAAATAATTGGGAAAACAGCGCCTTCATTTCATCCTTTTCAACACCTTTTCAACCTTCTCTTGAACTCCTTTTCAACACCTTTTCAACCTTCTCCTGAATTCCTTTTCAACACCTTTTCAACCTTCTCCTTAACTCCATTTCAACACCATTTCAACCTTCTTATGAACTCTTTTTTCATCAATTATATTGCCAATCTCTATTTTCAATATTTTTTATTATAAATCTCATTTCCATTCCTTCGCCGTTTATTTAAAAACATTCATCTGCTATTACTTTTTTTTTGCTTTGAGGTTTTGATGATGAATTCCGAAAAAGAAACGAAAAGAAGAAACGGATCGAAAGTGAACATGCTGACGGATAAGCGAGGTGTTTCTCCCGTCGTCGGCGTTTTGCTTCTGTTGGCGATTACGGTTGTCATGGCAGGTTATTTGGCGTCTGAGGTCATGAGTTTTGAATTTAAAGCGCCGCCGCAGCCTGTCAGCCTGAACGCGAGGGCGGAAAAGGTCACCGTCGGGGGCGCCGAATATTCCGTCATTCGGCTGGAACACGCAGGCGGCGCTCCGTTGCAGGTTTCTGACATTCGTATACTGATTAATCAAACGGAAGCGGACTTTTCACACTTCCAAAAAGAGTCTTTTGCGATTGGGGAATCCATAGCGCTTTGCGGTATTGAAAACAACAGAATGGCGGTTTTGTCTTATCCCGTTTCCTCAAGCACGAAAAAGCCGTCTCGAAACATCATTGAAAGAGGCGAGGCGAAGGAAGTCATCATCATTGATTTGACTCATAATCAGATCATTTTTAAGAAAACGATTCGCGGCGGCAATTAAGGGATGAGGGTTATGAGGATAGGCGTTAAAAAAAAGGGTTTTAAGAAATGGGGGGTTGAAGGAAGAAAGGCTCAAAAAAATAAGGTTTTGAGGAAGAAATGCTCAAAAAAACAAGGTTTTAAGGAAGAAAGGCTCAAAAAATAAGGTTTTAAGGAACAGAAACTTTGTAAATTTCCCGATAGACCAAATTGCCGTTCTCGTGTTCGCTTGACATCAAACAAATGCCGTCAAAATCGACGGAAAAGTCGATGTTGAACGATTTCAAATACGCGTCGATGTCAGCGTCCTTTTTCAAACTGAAGAATTTGACACGTCTTCCCAACGTGACATGCGGCGTCCATTTCTTTTTTTCGATATCAAAGCCGCGCTTTTCCAGCGCAATCGCCAAAAGGCGCTGTATTTCTTCAAGCGTTTCCGATGCGCCGCCCGCCCAAACCAACGATTCGTCCGACCTTTTGAACCGACCGACCGCGTTTAATTCCAAATGGAGATGTTTTGATTTCACGGCTGCTGCTGTTGTTGCTGCTGTTGTTGCTGCTGTTGTTGCTGCTGTTGTTGCTGCTGTTGCTGTTGTTGCTGCTGTTGCTGCTGCTGTTGCTGCTGTTGCTACTGTTGCTGCTGTTGTTGCTGTTGTTGCTGTTGTTGCTGCTGTTGCTGCTGTTGCTGCTACTGTTGCTGCTGCTTCGTTCATCGCTTCTTTAATATCCGCCGCCCGTCCGGTTTCGCCGATAAACGCCAAAGTCATGTGCAGATTTTCGGGTTTAGTGAAATTTCCCTTTGATTCTTTTTTCAAATCAGCGATGATACCCATAAGCTTTTGTTTCGTTTCCGGCGGGAAATTGACGGCGATAAATAATCTCATTCTTGTTCCTTCTTTATTCCTTCTTTATTCCTTCATTAATTTCCTTCTTCTGCATTTCTTTCTTTTGCATTTCCTTCTTTGCATTTTCCGTTTTTATATTTTCGGTTAGGTAAAAACAATTCATTCCGTTTAAAACAATTCATTTCGTTTAAAACAATTCATTCCGTTTAAAAAAATTGATATCAGCTAAATATGTTTTGTTTGTTTTTTAAATACTACCTATCGCTTATTCATTATTTATCTAATGTTTATTTTTTTGGGAATGAATTCAGAAGGTGTATTCACAGTGGCAGATTCAAACAGCCTTGAGGGTTTAGAGACCGGTTCTTCGGAAGATCAAAAGACGGCGAAGTCCGAAGCGTCGATGGCAAAAGAAGGTGTCCGCGCTACGGCTCTCGGTATCGTCACGAACTTCGTTTTGACAATCGTTCAGGCGGTTGCCGGCGTTCTCGGTAACAGTGTCGCTTTGGTTGCCGACAGTATGCATACTCTTTCCGATTTGCTCACTGACTTTTTGGTCATGTTCAGCATTCGTTTTTCCGCGAAACCCGAAGACGAGTCTCATAATTACGGCCACAAAAAAATAGAAACTTTGGCATCCGTCGTCATCGGCATCGTTCTTTTATCCGTCGGTTTGTTGATGCTCTTTGCGGGCAGCTTTAAGATTTATCAATTTATGCAGGGAATGCCGCTTGAGAAACCGTCAATCATCACATTTTACATCGCGATTTTTACGGTTATTTTAAAAGAGTTGCTTTACCGGCATACGCACAGTGTCGCGAAAAAGTTGAACAACGACATGATTGAAGCGAATGCGTGGCATCACCGGTCAGACGCTTTTTCATCAATCGGCGTTGCCGCAGGTATCGGCCTTGCCGTTTTTCTCGGCGGTCAATGGATTCTCATGGACCCCATCATTGCCATTCTCCTATCGTTTTACCTGATTTACATCGCGGTCGGGATTGGTTACAAAAGCATCAATGAGTTGATGGAAGCCTCCCTCGGTCTCGAAATTAATGATGAGATCAAAACGATTGTGTTGAGCTGCGGCGGCGTTTTGAATCTCCACTCTCTCAAAACGCGAAAGCTCGGCAGCTCCAAAGCCATGGATATGCATATCATGGTGGATGAGAATTTAACTGTCAAAGAAGCCGCCGAGATCCAAAGAAATATTGAAAAGTGTTTGAAGGACAGGTTTGGTTCCGATATTTATGTCATCGTTAAAGTCGAACCGTTCGTGGACTCTAAAATAGATCGGGAGAAACATATTTTAGACGGGTTGTAACAAAACGCTTTCAAACGCCGGTGAAAACAGACGGTAAAAAAGCAGGTAGAATAAGCAGGTGGAAAAAGCAGGTGGAAAAAGGAACTTTAACAGTGAAACCCCAAAAGCCGACCGTTCGCTGCAGGCGCCGCCGAAGGCGGTGACAAAGCGAACGGCTATTCCTAATAATGACAGATGTAGGCTGATGCAGACAGATGTAGGCTGATGCAGACAGATGTAGGCTGATGCAGACAGATGTAGGCTGATGCAGACAGATGTAGGCTGATGCAGACAGATGTAGGCTGATGCAGACAGATGTAGTAAGTAATCGGAATTGCATAGAACTCACAGAACTGCACGAAACTGCATAAAAAACTGTCTTATTACTTAATTTTCATAGTCGTGAGCCGCAAATTCCGATTTTGCCCTTCGCTTCGCTTCGGTCAAATTCGGAATTAGCGGTGAGAATTTGAGATTTAATAGATAAAACACCGGCAATCTGAGATTTGATAGATAAAACAATGGTAATCTGAGACATTATGAGCAAAATATAATGACGAATGGCTTGTTTTATTGTTTCATTGATATGTTTCATTGATATGTTTCATTGATATGTTTCATTGATATGTTTCATTGATATAATTGATATAGGACTTTGACTCGGGAAAAGGAACTTTGATATACTATTGCATTGCTTACAGTTGTTTTCAAGCATATTTTTGGAAAAATAATAGACGGTTGATGACATGAATCCTGATAAATCGCCCAATGATTGGTGCTCCTTATCGCCGGACGAGACGTGCAATCTTTTGGAGACGAATCCCGAAGGGCTCACCGCCGAAGAAGCCGCAGCCCGCCTGAAAGAGTTCGGGCCAAACGTTTTGGAAGAAAAGGGGAAAGATTCTGTCGGTTCTATTTTTTTGTCACAGTTTAAAGATTTGATGATTTGGGTTTTGATTGCGGCGGCGCTGATTACGGCTTATGTCAGCTATATTGACGGCCACTTTCCGATTGACACAATCATTATCGTTCTTGTTGTTCTCGTCAACGCTGTTTTGGGAACTATTCAAGAATATAAGGCGGGTAACGCTCTTGACGCTTTGAAAAAGATGGCGGCGCCTTATGCTCGCGTTCTTCGAAACGGTTTTGTTAAAGATATTCCGGCATCGGAGGTTGTCACCGGCGACATTGTGATTGCGGAAGCGGGTGATTCGATTCCGGCCGACCTCAGAGTTCAGGAATCCAATTCACTCAGAATTGAAGAATCGGCGCTGACCGGCGAGTCCGTCCCGATTACAAAAGGCGTTGAGGTTCTCGCCGATGCCGATAACAAGAACATTTCTCTCGGCGACCAAACGAATATGGCGTTCATGGGGACGAACGTCGTTTACGGCCGCGGCCGCGGTATCGTTGTCGCAACAGGCATGAAGACGCAAATCGGAAAAATCGCGAGTCGGCTTTCTGAGACGACAAAGGAAATCACGCCGCTTCAAAAGAAATTAAATCAGCTTTCAAAACACGTTTCTGTTTTTGTCATTTTCATCTGTATCGCCGTTTTTGTCATCGGCTATTTGACGGGACTGGATACCGCCACCATGTTCCTGACCGCCGTTTCATTAGCGGTCGCTGCCATTCCCGAGGGCTTGGTCG
This sequence comes from Candidatus Methanimicrococcus labiotermitis, assembly GCA_009784005.1. Lineage (GTDB taxonomy): Archaea > Halobacteriota > Methanosarcinia > Methanosarcinales > Methanosarcinaceae > Methanimicrococcus > Methanimicrococcus labiotermitis. Next base: position 39,970 of record WRCE01000004.1, on the reverse strand, counting down.
TCTCCGTGACGATTGTGCTGGCGCTTGGCATGTCTCGCATGGCAAAACGCGGGGCTTTGGTCAGGCGTTTGCCCGCTGTTGAAACCCTCGGATCGACGCAAGTCATCTGTTCCGATAAAACAGGAACGCTGACGCAGAATCGGATGACGGTGAAAAAGATGTGGGTCTTTGAAGACATTGATGACCCGAACTCTGAGAAGTTAAAACCGATTACAGAAGCGTTTGCCAACTGCAACGATTCGCGCATTGATGAAGCCGGCAAACCAATCGGCGACCCGACAGAAAACGCCTTTTTGGATTATCTGATTAACCACAACCTTCAAACCGCCGACCAACTCAGAAACAGAGTACGGGCGGGGGAAATACCGTTCGATTCCGAACGAAAACGTTCAACCGTTGCCGTTTCACATGAATCGGGCGGCGTTTGCGTCGGCGTTTGCGTCGGCGTTGGCACCGACGTTGGCACCGGCGACCGCGCCTGCAATCACATCGATGATCACATCGGCGTTGGCACCAGTGACCGCACCTGCAATCACATCGACGTTGGCACCGACGTTGGCACCGACGTTGGCACCGGCGACCGCACCTGCAATCACATCGGCATCGGCGTTGGCACCAACGTTGGCATCAATGGTTGCACCGGCGTTCGCATTTATGTCAAAGGCGCGGCCGAAAGCATTGTCGAGCGCTCCGTTTCCGCCTACCGTGACGGACACGTTGTTCCGATGACGGACGACATGCGAAAGGAAATATTGGCGGCGAACGAAGAAATGGCCCAAAAAGCGCTGCGCGTGTTGGCTTTTTCCTACAAAGACGCTGACGCTGTCAATCCCGATGATATCGAAGGGACGGAAAACGGGTTGATTTTCTGCGGCCTGTCCGGCATGATTGATCCGGCGCGGCCTGAGGTGAAAGAGACTATCAAAGTCTGCCGCAAAGCAGGCATTACTCCTGTTATGATTACGGGCGACCACAAGACGACGGCTGTCGCGATTGCGAATGATTTGGGTTTACTCGATGACGGCAGAATCGCAATCACCGGCGCGGAGCTGGAAGAGATGAGCGATGCCGAGCTGGGCAAAATGATTTCCAAAATCGGTGTTTACTCCCGCGTTTCGCCTGAGCACAAAGTCAGAATCGTGGACGCTTGGCAAAAGCGCGGCAAGATTGTGGCGATGACCGGCGACGGGGTCAACGACGCGCCGGCTTTGAAACGGGCGGACATCGGCGTCGGCATGGGCATCGCAGGAACGGAAGTGTCCAAAGGCGCCTCGGATATGGTTTTGACGGACGACAATTTTACAACCATTGTGATTGCCGTCAAAGAGGGGCGCGGCATTTTTGATAACATTCATAAAATCGTCAGCTTCCTGTTCTCAACCAATTTCGGCGAAGTTGTCGCTATTTTGACCGCGACGATTTTCGGTTTTATGCTTATGTCACCGATCCATCTTTTATGGATCAATTTGGTCACGGATTCATTCCCCGCGCTCGCTCTCGGCGTTGAGCCCCCCGAAAAAGACGTCATGGACAGAAAGCCGCGCGACCAGAAGGTACCGTTTTTGACAAAAAAACAGTGGCTGAATATCGCAATCATCGGCACGGGCGCCGCCCTTTTCACGTTAGCCGCTTATTATGTCGGCAGCAGAACATCGCCTCAGGCCGGCGTGACGATGGCGTTTATGACGCTCGGCTTGATTGAGCTCTTCATCGCTCTCGGCTTCCAATCGGAACGCAGCAGCATCTTTAAAATCCACCCGAAAGAACACCCGTACTTGTGGGCCGCCTTTTTCGGTCCCGCCGCCCTTCAGGTCATCCTTGTTTTGGTTCCGTTTCTTCGGGACAGTTTCGGCCTCGTCGCGCTGTCGATCAGTCAATGGGCAGTGATTCTGGCTCTTTGTATCGGCATGCTTTTGTTCATCGAATTCGGGAAAGCGGTTTCAAGATACAAGTATTATAAAAAAGAAAACGAAGAGCGGCAGGAAATGCAAACCGTTTAAATTTGAAATGTGAAAAAAGAAAACGAAGAGCGACAGGAGACGCAAACCGTTTAAATTTGAAATGTGAAAAAAGAAAACGAAGGGCGGCAGGAAACACTAAACCGTTTAAATTTGAAATGTGAAAAAAGAAAACGAAGAGCGACAGAAAACGCTAAACCGTTTAATTTTGAAATGTGAAAAATGAAAAAAATATGAAAAAAATATGAATAAAAGTGAAATGTGAAAAAACACCGCCGATTCGTCGGCGGTTATGCGAATCCTGCGTTAATCCACCAACAAAAGTCCCCACCACTGCACTTTGTCGCCGACCGGAAACTCTAATTCCATGTCCGCGTTTCGCAGTGTTTCAACGACATCGACGCCGACCGCTTCCATGGATGGCCGCGCCCTGTATGGTGTTTTGCATTCGCCGCCCGTTTTGACGCAGTTGTCGCAATAACGGCAGCTGCCGCCGGTAAATCCGGCAGCGAAACGGTAGCCTTTTTGGAGCGATATGCCTTCCAATTTCAAAAGGATGTCTGACAAATCAACCGATTTCTTACGAATTTCTTTGGAGATTTCCTCCGAATCTATCAGTGATTTCGGTTTTGGGGGGTTTTCGTATTCGGTTGAAACGAGAAGGCCAAAGCGATATAATTTCAAATATTTTCTGAACTCTTCCGGTTCGGGAACATTCGGCGGGCAAACAAGGTCGCCGTAATGGCGGCAAAGCGGAACCAAACATTTCAAGCGAACGCGGTCATCGACAACAACATCGTTTGTATCGATGTACAGCGCCTCGGCGGCGCCCGCTTCTTTCGCGATTTGAAGTAAGGCCGCCACATTGTCCTTGTCTTGCCGGCTGAGTTCGTGCCCGTCTGTTTTCACACCACTTCTCATTGTCTTTCCCGTCCCTTTTTTCGCCCTGAATTATTTCTGATTTTTCTTAATGTATTCTCGTTTTTGTCTTTGTGTCTTCTCGTTTTTGTCTTTGTGTATTCTTGTTTTTGTCTTTGCTTTTTGTCTTATTTTTTATTTGCCGTTTTCGCTTTTTCATTATTTTGTTTTTCTTTGTTTTGTTTTTCTTTATTTTCCGCCTTTCCGGTTGCCTTGTCAATGATTTTCAAAATATCTCTGGCATACAAACCGAGGCGAATCGTGTCGTCGTCATCAAGCGGCGTATGATGCATGATCGCGTTTCTGATCGGGTCGAGTTCTTCCAAACGCTGAATAATCCAGCCGCGGTTGGGGAAATACTCTTTAAACGCATCCCACGCAAACGGATTATTGATGATTCTGCGGTAGTCGCTGAAGCTGGCGTAATTGATCAGCACTTCACTTTGTCCGTCTTTTTTGCCGGCGCTCGTCCGCTCATTCATGATTCGTCGTTCTTTCCAGCGGTCCGCCAAGAAACTCATATCGGTGCCTTTCCACCATTCCTTCCCGAATTTAGAGGTGTTGCGGTCGGAAACGAATTGCCTCAGTTTCTCTTCCAGCTCTTTTAACACCATATAATTGCTTCCGGCATCAACAGGCGCGTCAGCCGCAGCCTTCCCCTTCCCGCTTCTTTCCGATTTCGGCATGTCCGTTTTACCGGCGGCGGGCTTTTCATTTTTCTCTTCCGCTTCCATGTACAAATTTCTTAAATCATATCTCACGGTCAACTTCGAGTTGGCGCCGCCCGGCGGTTTAACATCCAAAATTTCAACGTCATACAGTTTGTCAATCCGAACTTTCATCGCCGACGCCACGGTCGGCATTTCCGCCTTTAATCCCATGTCTTTATGAACATCGCCGGCGACCAACGTCATCTTATTTTGCCCTCTCAATTTCGCGGGCTTCAAGTAATTCCTGTAAATGAAAAAACGAACGCTATCGGCTTTCGTCATTTTATTTGAAAATTCGACCTGCTTTTTTGAAGCGGCGCTGCCTGTTTCTTTTGAGGTTGCCGCCGTTTTGGATACCGTGGTTTTGGGCGCTGCCGGTCTGGCTGCCGCCGGTTTGGTTGCCGCCGGTTTGGTTGCCGTTGTTTTGGTTGCCGCCGGTTTGGTTGCCGTGGTTTTGGTTGCCGCCGGTTTGGTTGCCGTGGTTTTGGTTGCCGCCGGTTTGGTTGCCGTTGTTTTGGTTGCCGCCGGTTTGGTTGCCGTTGTTTTGGTTGCCGCCTGTCTGGCTGCCGTTGTTTTGGGTGCTGTTTTCGGAGGCGCCTTCTGCGTTGGTTTTGAAGTTTGTGCTGCCGGCTTTGCCGCTGCTTGCTTTGTCGCCGCCGGTTTTGTCGCTGTCGGTTTTGTCGCCGCCGGTTTCTTAGCCGCGCTTTCTGCCTTCACTTCATCTTCCGGCTTCTTTTTTAACTCAAACGTTTTCTTCAAAAATGCCTTGACGCCCTTTTTCTCGCCCATATTCTCTCTTCCGAAATCAAACAGATCAAAATAAACCTAATGAATTTTAATAAAAAAAATTTGAAAAGTTAATACTTGATATTGAAAACGAAAATCGTGTTAAACGTTTTCAATTGATTTTATGATAAATAAGAATGGGTGAACATATATATAAAGGGATAAGGATACGGGATTCGGATTACTTTTCAGCCGTAATTTCCGGCGGATACTCAATGGCCTTATCTGAAGCATTCCTCTCAAAAATGCGGTTAATAATGTTGAATATCTCATTTTCTCTATATCCTGCAGACTTAAGAACCATGCAGTAGTTCAGCCACTCCAAGATTACAATATCTAAAACCAAACGGTCGTCAATTTTTTCGCCTATATTTCCATGCACGAAGTTGTTTCGCTGTTCCTGTAACCTGTCAGCCATCTCAGGATATGAATCATTTTCAATATCGTTCAATTTTCTTACCAGTTCAATGAAATCAGAGAGAATAGGATCACAATCCTTTAGAGCATGGCGGATTTTTTTAGATAAACTGCTATCAACATTCAAAATGACTTTTTCATATTTTTTGAATTCAGATCTCTTTTCTGAATTATAGTTGTTTTTTTCGGGTAATTCGAAAATTGATTTTAGTATATCGTCTCTGACTTGGTTTTCATTCTCAGTGCTGAGTGATCCGTAGTGTTGTTTAAACGCCCATTCAAAAGCGGCCATGTTAAGTATAACTCTGGCAGCATCGACACGATGTGAATCGGCATTCGTGTGAGGAATGTTTTCAAGATACACTTCATTATCCGCTATCAGTTGAGCTAATTGTGAGAATTGTCTTTGAACGTGCCTTAATTCAATTGTTTTTTGAATCACTTTGTCCGTTTCATTGCTTTTTACAGGTCCGAATAAAACATGCAGATCTCCTATTTTCATCCTCTTGCCATCTTTATTTTTTCCATAAAGACCAATGGTATTGATATTTACACTATGTCTGTGACATATGAAGCCGAATAAATTTTTTATTACGGTGTAAACCTCTATTATAAAACGCATATCCGTTGTTGGCTTAAACTCACAGCTTAAATGGCTTTGAAGCAGCAAAGGTGTATTGGATCTTTTTATTTTTAAGGTCTGAGAAACAGTGATGTTGCCGGCAACATTCTCTCCTTCTATTGAAAAATTGAACTTCTGCTGCGTTTTTTCCCAGGGAACTGTTTTTATTGAATACGCTTCATCACCATGAGCGGCTTCATAGCCATCTCCCAAATTGAAAAAGTAATCCAGTTCAGGAAATTCAAACATCAATTTTTCAATTTGAAAAGACTCAGTATTTGAATTGAGAACAATGTAATAGTAAACCTTCAGATTTGTGTAAGAGAGAATCTCCCCGTATTCCCCCGAAAAGGGTATTTTGTCAATGAAGAAAATAATGTTGTTTTTAAGATTATTTTTTGTCGTTATGTTTGATCCGATAACAAAAGGATGGTCCGCCTTTATTTCATTCTCAAATAACGGTCGTTTTTTGTCAATAGGCAGCGCGTCGCTCTTGTAAGCAGTTAATCCCCCGTCTTCAAAAACATAAAGAAATTTTCCGTTTTTTTCAACAACGTCAATATATCCGTACACGAATTATCGCCCTCCCTTTTTATTATTGTAGTAATTAATGAGCTGCGGCCTTTGATAAAATATTTACAACTCATTAACTTCAAAAAATTATGGATGGAAATATACTTATTTTTCATTTGAATGAAATATTTGTAATAGAATAATTTGCCCTTATTATTAACTCATATAATTGCTTGCCGTTTAGTGAAAAGCATTTAATGTCTTTGAAATGATGTTACAAAAAAAACGAAAATAATAACATTGTTAATCTGCATACAGAGATTGAGGGAAGGTAATTCTGCGCCCAATGGGTACAGAATTGAAACGGAGGTTTGGATATGGATTACTCACAAAACAAAATTTCAGTCGGTTAGTATTACGACCCAACTGAATAACCAATCGAATAACAAACTGAACGGCGGGAGGAAATGAGTCGGTAACAAGCCGACAATGAGCCGCTTGTCACTTCTTCTGCTCCGCCCTGTCAAAGTAAGGGCTTTTTCCCGATGCCGAGAGCGGAATTGCGTAGGCGCATTCCGCGTCAATCATTCCCGATTGACAAGCAGCCGCTCCCGCCGAGTACATAATCCGGTTGTCCAGACACATATCTTTGGCCTTGGCGGCGGCGGCCCCGAGCGCAATTCCCAAATCCACGGATTTGACGGAACAGACCGGGCCTGTAAAAGGCGTTTCTTTTGTTTTCGGCGCCGCTTTAAATCCGGCGCAAGTTTCAAAACCGCAGGTTCCGCAGTTCAAACCCAGCGGGCGCGTTTCTTTCAGACCGATCATAATGACGGCATCGGATTTTCGTATGTTTTCAGCGTCGCGCATAAGAAAAGCGCCGAATTTTTCGGCGAATTTATCCATTTCGGCGGCCAACGTCTCAATTTCCGCGTCTTCCAAAAGATAAGTGGTGATATTGTCAAAACCTTTCGCTTTCGGGGCGGTTCTCGCGGTAATTAGGATTTCCAGAGCCATTTGTTGAATGGCTTCTTTTTCGGAGTTAATTTTCATAAATTCAAAAACGGGGTTTTTGTTTATGATATTTTCGGGGTTTAGCTTTTTTGTTTTACAGTTATAGACTTATTCATCTTTTGCCCAAATTCCCCTGTACGGGTTTTTAGGGTTGGATGAAAAAAAGTTGATTTATTTTGTTTTTAATTTTCTATCCAAATATTATAATTGATCGAACTCAAAGCGCTTGGTTCAAAAAATACGAATATTACCTTCTTTGTCTCTTTTGAGTTTAAGTGTACGGGTTGGGATAGTGTCCATTCATTTTTACCCTGTGTAACTGTGGTCCAAACAACAACTGCTCCGTCACCGCCATAATTGTGAACACTGACATCTATGATTCTATGATTTTGTGGATTGGAATAAGAAGTATGACCTGTTACATAGACGTTAGGGGGCTCTTTGATCCACTGAGCAGTATAAGTGATGTTTTCAGTTACATTAGATTTAACCGTGGGAGACCAGCCATTGAAAACGTAGCCGGGTTGGCCGGTGGTTGTCGGAGCGGCTGGAGTTTTGGAGCCGTGAGCAAGACCACTGGTTACTTGGGCGGGGAAAGTGCCGTGACTACCGGGCGCGTAAGTAACGGTGTAGTTGATGTTTTCAAGTATGAACTTGATGATGGAGTTGTTCGCCGGATCTGCGTCGGTCCACTGAGCAGTGTAAGTTATATTTTCAGTTACAGTAGATTTGACTGCAGGGGACCAGCCATTGAAAACGTAGCCGGATTGGCCGGTGGTTGTCGGAGCGGCTGGAGTTTTGGAGCCGTGAGCAAGACCACCGGTTACTTGGGCGGGGAAAGTGCCGTGACTACCGGGCGCATAAGTAACGGTGTAGTTGATGTTTTCAAGTATGAAATTGATGAAGTCGATCGCCGGATCTGCGTCGGTCCACTGAGCAGTGTAAGTTATATTTTCAGTTACAGTAGATTTGACTGCAGGGGACCAGCCATTAAAAAAGTAACCGGATTCACCGGTGGTTGCCGGAGCGGCCGGAGTTGCAGTACCGGCAACAAGACCGTTGGTGACTTTGGCGGGAAAAGTGCCATGACTACCGGGCGCGTAAGTAACGGTGTATTCAAGATGCCCTTCTATCCACTGAGCAGTGTAAGTGATATTTTCAGTTACAGTAGGTTTTATTTCAGGAGACCAGCCGTTGAAAATATATCCGGGTTCGCCGATGGCTGTCGGTGCAGTCGGAGTTTGGGAACCGCTGGCAATGCCACTGATATCCTGAGGAGAGAAAGTACCGTGGGTACCGGGCGCATAAGTAACTGTATATGTTTTGTTATCAATACAACCGGAAACGCTGAGAGCAAGCCCCAGTAAAACAATCCCTATAACAATGATGCTTATTAACTTCATTCGTTTGATTTTATTTTTTGAGCCGGAAGGCGATAAATCAGAAACCATTTCACACACCACTATGTATTTTTTTACAAGCTTGTTAATCAATCATTATCTGCAACTTATACCACAATAATGTCATTTTATTTAATAATATGGACTTTATGATATTGTGACAGTATTATTAAAGAAATACTATTTTACTATCACATAAAATGATATTTTCCCAATACTTCAAACAGTTATGATTCTTCCAAATCACAAAAAAATTTCAATATCATTTACGATAAGTCAAAAATTATTGAATCAAATGAATTCGATGATTCAAACCGGTAATTTTTCTTCTATATCCGATATTGTAAATATTGCAACGGCATTCATTTTGGGAGAATTGGCAGAAAAAACAAATCCGGATTTCGATTATTCAGTCATTGTCAAAGATATACCGATTGATAATTCCGAGAAGACAAAAATATCGGTCACAATAAGTGAATATTTAGACCGTGAACTTGTGAATTTAGCAAAAGTCACTCAAAAAAATAAATCATTTATTGTCAGAATGGCATTATTCCGTTTTTTTGATTTTTACAACAATACTGAAAAAATGGAAAAACAAGAAGTTGTCCCGACAGACAAAGTCGTTGTTTCAAAAAGCGAATTAGAGGATATAGTTCGTGAAATGTTAAATCGAATTCTTAAAGAAAAACAAATGTAAAATAACTGTAAAACCGAGTACCTGATTACTTAGCTGTTCTTGCTGTTCTTTGCTGTTCTTTGCTGTTCTTTCTGTTCTTTGCTATTCTTGCTGTCCTTTGATGTCCTTTGCTGTCCTTTGCTGTTCTTGCTGTCCTTTGCTGTTCTTGCTGTCCTTTGCTGTTCTTGCTGTCCTTTGCTGTTCTTGCTGTTCTTAGCTGTTCTTAGCTGTTCTTTGCTGTTCTAAGCGCTCTTAGCTGTTCTTTGCCGGTCTGCATCCGAACCCTTGATTTTTTTCATCGCTTATCAAAGATTTTATAATTCCGATACTCTTATTATTCTCAGATGTTCGACGACACGCTCAAAGTTTTCAAAGAATTGACTAAGAAAGATTTCCGCATTTTGACCGGAATTGAACTTGAAATGAAAAATTGGGAATGGGTTCCCGTTCCCGACCTTCAGCGGTATGCGGAGCTTCCGACGGAAAAGCTGACTTATCATTTGGAGCGGCTGCGCCGGAAAAAAATGGTTGTTCGGACACTTGATCCTTATGAAGGGTACAAGATTTACTTTGAAGCGTACGACGCGCTTGCGCTTAACGCCTACGTTCAGCGCAAAACGTTTTCCGCGGTCGGCAGCGAAATCGGCGTCGGCAAAGAATCTGTTGTTGTTGAGGTTCTCAAAAAGCCGGACATTGAAATCGCGGATCCCGAAGTCTTTATTCTTAAATTGCACCGCGAAGGGCGAACCAGTTTCAAACAGGTCAAAAGAACGCGCGAACATTTGGTCGGCAAAGAACACTTTTCTTGGATTTACGCGGCGCGCCTTTCCGCTCACCGCGAATTTACAATCATGAAAAAGCTGTATCCCGACATTTCCATCCCGAAACCGATAGATCAAAACCGCCACACCATTGTGATGGAAGTCGCGAAGGGCAGCGAGCTTTCCAAAACAAAAGTCTTGGACCCCGAATGGTATTTGGATGAAATTATCCGCCAAATCCGCCTCGTCTATTCCAAAGGAATCATTCACAACGACTTAAGCGAGTACAACATTTTCGTATCGGACGAAGGCGTTCAGCTCATCGACTGGCCGCAGTATATCACAAAAGACCACCCGCAAGCTGAAGAATTGCTGAGGCGCGACATCGAAAACGTCTTGAACCATTTCTCGAAAAAATACATGGTCAAAAGAGACGCGGATGAGATCCTGAAAGACATTTTGAACAACACGGTCTTTGATTCCGATATCGCCGGCGATCCCGAAATCAGAGATTTGGTGACGCGCGATGATGTCGCACAAGCCGAGAACGCGTTTTCGGATTCAGGCGAGTTTGAGGACTATAAAGATTGAGATTGATTTTCTGTTTTCCCATAATTTTTCCGAAAATACATTCTCATTTTCAGCTTCGTTTTTTTTCATTTTCAGCTTCGTTTTTTTTCATTTTTCGCTTCGTTTTTTTTCATTTTTCGCTTACATTTTTCACTTCATTTTTCGCCTGAAAACCGTACTTTCACCCCGCTTGGCCGGCCGATATATAAGCTTATGACATTCTCTTTTCATCAACAGGATATCCTATGAAGTTTTTCTATTGCGTTTATCCTCAGGAGTTTTGAATTGCATGGACAATGAATTATTGATTTTGGGACTGCTCGGCGCAGTCGTTTTTCTTTTGCTGCTGAATCTCGCGATGACCATTTTCCGCCGCGGCGGAACCGGCGGCGGGGCTGATTTAAACCGGTTTGAAAAGACGCTGGACACGACGCTGGACACGCAAACAAGTGTTATCCGCAACGAAATCGGGCGGGAAATGTCCCGTTTGGACGCGGGCATGAGAAATGAGATTTCCAAGAATCGCGAAGAACTGAACCTGTCGCTGAAAGAAAACAGAACGGAAATGGCGAAGTCACTGTCTCTGTTTCAGACGTCGCAAGAAAACAAATTCGGAATCTTTGAGAGCAGGCAGAACGAGCTGAATAAAATAACGGAAGCGAAACTTGAAAAGATTCGGGAGACAACGGAAGAACGGATTTCAAAAATGCAGGAATCCAACGATTCGAAGCTGGATGAAATGAAGAAGACCGTGGATGAAAAGCTTCAGGAAAGCGTTGAAAAACGTTTTAACGAATCCTTTAAAGGCATCAGCGAAAGGCTGGATGACGTGTTCAAAGGATTGGGGGAAATGCAAACCCTCGCAAACGGCGTCGGCGACTTAAAACGGGTGCTGACAAACGTCAAAACGCGCGGCAATCTCGGGGAAATCCAACTCGGCGCGATTTTGGAACAGATCCTGTCGCCTGACCAATACGACAAAAACGCGGTCGTTAAACCAAACACCGCCGAAAGAGTGGAATACGCCGTCAAGCTGCCGGGAAAAGATGGCAGCGCCCCCGTCTTTTTGGCCATCGACTCCAAATTCCCGCTGGAAGATTACCAAAGGCTCACAGACGCGTATGAAAACAATCCCGAAAACATCGAAGCCGCCGGGAAACAGTTGGAAACCGCCGTGAAAACGAATGCGAAAACGATTCGGGACAAATACATCGAAGCGCCGTACACGACGGATTTTGCCGTCATGTTCATCCCAACCGAAGGGCTGTACGCCGAAATCCTTCGCCGCCCCGGCCTTTTTGAATTCGTGCAACGGGAATACCGGGTTTCGATTGTCGGCCCGACAACGCTTGCCGCCTTCTTAAGCAGTCTTCGAATGGGCTTTCAAACGCTGGCGGTTGAAAAGAAAACCGGGGAAATCCAAACGCTTCTCGGCGCCGTCAAAACAGAATTTTCAAAATTCGGCGGCCTGCTTGAAAAAACGCGCAAAAAATTAGAGGAAGCTTCAGGCGTTTTGGACGATGTCGATTTAAGAACAAGAGTGATCAACAGAAAATTAAAACAAGTCCATGAACTGCCTCAGGGAGACGGCGTGAACCTGCTTGGGACGGCGGAAGAAACGGATCTTTATGAGATATGAAAGGAAAGGCATTGGGGGAGGAATTGGAAAAAGGCATTGGGGGAGGAATTGACGAACGGAATTGGAAAAAGGAATTGGAAAAAGGAATTGAAGGGGCCATTGCCGGCTTTACCCGTTGGTGCATGACCCGAAGACGCGAACGGTGTTTTGTCCCGTTCTCTCGTCTTTTTCAAGAACGGCATCGACATTAAAGACCTCTCTGATATTGCCTTCCGTCAACACTTCTTCCGGCGTACCCATCGCGAATATTTTTTGGTCTTTGAGCATCACAATGCGGTGACAGTATCTGATAACCATCGGCAAGTCGTGGGAGACGATGACAACCGTTACTCCTTCTTCATCTGAAAGCTTTTTGACGAGGTCGAGAATATCAAACTGATTGCTGATGTCAAGATGCAGCGTCGGCTCGTCAAGGAGGATAATTTCAGGCGTTTGGGCGAGCGCTCTCGCGATGATGACGCGCTGCCGTTCGCCGCCGCTCATGGTGTTTATGAACCGTTCCTCAAATTCAGAAATGTTGGTCTTTTTCATAGATTCATCAACGATTCTGATGTCTTCCGACGTTTCCCCTTGAAACTTCTTCAAAAAAGGCATCCTGCCCATCATAACGATGTCTTTCGCGGTGAATGAAAAATGAATCTCATTCGATTGCGGAACAACAGCGATGTGCTTTGCGATATCGGATTTTGTCATCGTCTCGATGTCTGTGTCGTCAATCAGCACTCTTCCGACAGCAGGGTCCAAGTTGCGGTTTAAGTGTTTCAGCAGCGTTGTCTTCCCGCAACCGTTTGGGCCGATAATCCCGATGATTTCCCCGGGAACGATATTCAGATGAATTCCGCTCAGAACAGGTTTGTCACGGTATGAGAAATGAAGGTCTTCAATTTTCAGCATCAATTCCATTCCACCATCAATTCCATTCCACCATCAATTCTATTCCACCATCAATCCATCCACCATCAATTCCATCCACCATCAATTCCAACCCACTTCATGTCTTCTTCTGCGCAAAAGGTAGATGAAATACGGCGCGCCGATTAAGGAGGTCAGTATACCTATCGGCAATATGCCCAAATCAACGAAAAGCGCTCTTGACATATAATCGCAGAGTATTACAAACGCCGCCCCGCCAAGCAGCGACAGCGGTAAAATCGCCCTGTTATCGGGACCGAGGATGATACGAAGTATGTGTGGGACCACAAGCCCCACAAAACCAATCACGCCGACAAACGCAACGGCCGCCGCGGTGACAAGGGAAGAGGAAATGAGCATCTCAAGCCTGACTTTCTTGACATCTACGCCAAGGTCCTTCGCGTGAGCGTCTCCAAGCATCATCGCGTTTAACTCCCGGCTGCGGGCGATCATGATAAGGCTTCCGGCAAGGATCAAAGGCACAACGATCATCGTGTTTTGCCATCCGTTTTGGGACAAATCTCCCATCGTCCAGAACACGATTCCCATCATCCTGTCTCCTGCCAAATATGTCAATAAAGACACCAGCGCGCTGAAAAGAGACCCAACCGCGATACCGCACAGGATTAAGGTTTCGGTCGGGACGCGCCCGCCGACGCGTGATATGGAGTACACGAGAAACATCGTCAACATACAAAATATGAACGCGAAAACAGGTACCGTCACAAACAGCGGTATCATGGCTATGGGCAGCGACATCGCCAAAGCCGCGCCGAACGCCGCGCCTGAGGACAATCCCAAAATATAAGGAGACGCCATCGGATTCCTGAAAATCGCTTGCATGACCGCGCCTGAAATACCAAGCCCCGCTCCGACGGCACAGCCCATAACAACCCTCGGGCCGTTGATGTTCTGTACGATAATCACATGCGTTTCGCTCCCGTATCCTAAAAGAGCGAAAAACGCCTCTTTGAGTGAAAGATTGATAAATGCTTGGGCGAGGTCAAGCATCACGAAAAGCGCCAGCAGGCCTGTCAGACCGACAGTGACCGCCAACACTTTCGCGCGTTTTCTCACCACACTGCCGGTTGACTTCATCAGACCCCTCTAAACAAGAAATACGTAAAAATGATTCGGTTAAGGATTGGTTAAAGATTCGGTTAAGGATTCGGTTAATGATTTGGTTTGGACTCGGTTATGGATTCGATCAGCGCCTGAACATGACATACGCGACCGCAATGATTGCCAAAAGCGCGCAAATCGCCAAAGCGTACAGGAGGGTGTTTCCTGCCTTTTCCGCGGCGCGTTCGTCGTCCTCAAGAGCTCCGAAAATGTCGGGATACATCGCCTGCGCCATAAACGCAAGGCCGTCCGCTGACGTGGGACCGTATTGGTTCATAACCATGCTCAGCTTGTAAATCCGTACACTGTCCTTCAGATTCTTTTCAACCCTGAATTCCTCTGCGGTTCCCGAATAGTTCGGGTCCAAAAAGATGACATCAGGATTCAGCTGAATGAGCGCCGTGTCATCGATGCCGTATGAAATCAAAGCGGATCCAATCATGTTCGCGTCATCCGCCGGGTTCACCCCGCCCGCAATCTTAAGCAGAATCACGGAATACGAATTGACATTACCAATCCTCATATTCCCGCCGCTGTAACTCACATAAACCGCTTTGGCTTTCAAATCGCCGGCAATCCCGTTCTCTTCAAGCGTTTGCGAATAGAATGCCGCTGCCGACTGCATCTCCTGCGTGATGTCGGCGGCCTTTTCGTTTTTGCCCATAATCGCGCCGATATCCGTGACCATTTCAACGCCTTCGTCATAGGTTGTGGGATAGAAGGTAACGACCTTCAGCCCGAGGGCTTCCATCGAGCGTATGGCATTCGCGTGATAAGAATAACCGTAAATGAACACGACATCCCGCGTTTTGTCAAATCCGCCCAAACCGTCTGCCAGAAGCTGCGCAATTTGCTCGCCGTTGCCGACAGGATAAGAATGAGAGGAGACGGGATGCGTTTCCAGTTCAGAAATCCCGCTGTTCGAGTAAGCGGAATATTGGTCAATCAAGACAATGCCATCACCGCAGTCAAGCGCCAGCAGCGTGGTCGTAAATGATATTCCTAAAGATGCCGCCTTCTGCGCAGGTTCTTCAAAAGTGACGGTCGTTCCGATTGAGTTAACCATGGTTACCGGGCTGAAATCCGTTGCGTTCAGTGCGTTTGGCGCGTCCTCTGCCCCTGCCATCGGAATCAAAAACATTCCGGCAATTACAAACAATGCTATTATCGTTCTTGTCATCTTTTTCATGATCGTTCCCCTTTCTCATACGATAACGCATATTGACAACGCATATTAACAGACGAAAGTAAGAATGTGAAAATTAGTATCTGAAATGAATGTGAAATGAATTTGAAATAGAATATTGAAATTATGAATGTGAAATTGAAATTAAGAAAATGAAATGATTTTTTATCATTTCACTCCATTTTTAAAGCGCGCTCCATGACGATTTCAACGATCCTGTCGTCTGCGCCGAGCGGTTCCCTGTAAATGATTTCAACATCTTCCGGGATTTCAACGGCTTCGGCCGCATGGTGATGGTGGTGATGACCATGACCGTGCCCATGGCCGTGACCGTGGCCGTGACCGTGACCGTGGCCGTGACCGTGACCGTGGTCATGTTCGCCTTTGCCTGAACGCGACTTCAGCGTCGCGAGCAGGCCTGTTTTCCCGTGCCGGGCATGCGAACAACTGCCGTGACCGTCGCCGGTTTCGCTTTTGCGAAGGCCGAGGATTGTCGGGATATCCTTTGTGGTGTGGGTGCCGTGCGCCAAAAAGACCGGCACGACGATGATTCTTTTAGAACCGGAAGCGATGATTTTTTTAAGCGCGTCCGGAATTGTCGGCTCATTGAATTCCATCAAACCGATTTCAACGTTTTCAAATTCGTTTTTCGCTTTTACTTTCTCGGCGATGTCAAGAATCAATTGTTTTGAATGAGGCAGTTTGCTGCCGTGACCGACCAGTAATAATGTTTCGTTGTTGTTCATAAATAATCGACCATTCCTTTTTTTGATATAAATGCGTGGAACACTGAGGATTTAATGTTATATAAGTATTACGAACTTCATAAAAAGTGTGAAAAATTGGTGTGAAGTTAATATTCTTCAAACTTTTTTTTAATTCCATTCCGAATTTAGAGGAGACTTGAAACATTTTCGGAAATTATTGCCTTTTTTGAGCATGATCTTTGATATATGAAATCAATATATCTACATCTGTGTGAGTCACATTGCTTTGAAGGGTGCATATACCCTTGAGAATGCTGTCTCCACGGTGCTTTTTCGCTTTTTTTGAATGCATTGAAGCCTTTTGTTCCAACCCGTATAATTGCTTGTATATCCCTTGCATATTCTTTTTATAATCGGGGATATGGCGTTTAAGTTTATTTTCAATTTCAGAACAATCGTATGCAGGGGAATATGTGTATTCAAAATGCAAAAGGAACCAGTATTCAATACACGGGCACGATTCGATGACGGTCAGATTTTTCTTTTTTAACTTGTTTAAAATTTTATCTTTTGCTGTATAATATTCGCCGATTTTTTTATTCCGATGAATATAATCAAGATCTATTAAACAAAAGACGTGTAAATGGATATCAGGATCAAATTTTGCTTCTGCGCGTTTAAATATATTTTCATAATCGGGTTTTGAAGGCAGGTCAGGGTCCACCTTAATTTTGAAAGAAGAACCTATCTCTTTAAAATACGTTTGTTCGGTTTCTCCTTCTCCTATAATCAATATTGGCTTTTTGACCTCCCTTTTTGTATGAGATGAACGGTATGGGGTCTGCTTTGACCCCAAATTAACACCTTCTTCCTTGTTCCGTTCTTCTTCCTTGTTCCGTTCTTCTTCCTCGCTCCGTTCTTCTTCCGCTCTGTATTTCTTCTTCAATCAGAGCATCACAATCGAATTTAAAATGACGGGGATTCGGTAACGCGTCAAAAGCGCCGGCCAAATATTGCTTCAGTATTTTTTGGCGATTAATGCCGTTAAAGCTTGTCATTGGCGTCAGGGCAGTCGTTCCGTCTTTCTCTTTATTTGTAAACCAAACCGTATCATTTCTTAAAATATCCCATTCCAAAAGGAAAAGATTGTGCGTTGTGAAAACGATTTGAGACTCTTGTGAATTTGATAAATACGTCAAAATAAAATATTTGACAATCTCCAAATGTAAAGAACTTTCAATTTCATCGATTGTAATCACAGAAGGATAAATGAAAGACAATAACAAAGGATAAGCCAAATCAAACAAACGCTGCGTACCCGAGGATTCGGTTAACAGCGGAAGGGAATATGTAACCTCTTTGTTTTCATTCGTCACTGATGTATGCATTAAATATATGTCATAATTCGTGAATTTAAGCTCATCCTTTCGCATCATATTGTTTTTTAAGTCATATTCTGCAAATTGCATCTCTCTTACTACTTCTTCTCTGACTGATTCTTCTCTGACATTATCCTTTGTCACCGTGATAAAATTCAATATTTCGTTCGCGATGTCCTCATCCATTTTCTTGATGTGAATATCCGATATATTCAAATCCGCCTGTTTTAAGAACTGAAGTAAAAGTTTTTTCCCTTCAGGGGATTCATCATACCATTTTTTTGCAGATTTAACAGATGTCCGCGGGTTGATTGAAGGTAAAACGGATTGAAACCATACAAACGCGTCTTTTGCTTGCGGAAATAAAAGATTGAGTTTTGAAAAGCAAGAAAGCACTAACATATGATTCATTGTATTCGCTTTCATGGCTTCTGAATCTGCATTTTTCAGGTTGATTGATTTAGGGACTTTTAGAGTAAATCCTCTTTCTTCTTCCTCATTGAGTGTTCTTTCAAAGATGAGGGCCTCCCTCCGTTTTGGGAAATACACCAATTTCTCAGAAATAATTTTTTTGGCAGCTGAATTAAAAACAACGGTATAAGTGTATTTCACATAGTTTCCGCTATTGGAAACTAAAAAATCTAAACTGAATTTCGAATGACCGGCATTGTAGGCCGGATCGGCGGCAAAAAATACGGGTGATGCAAATGCATACAATCCTTGAGGGCCGAGAATAGATCGAAATGCTTGAAGGGCGTCCAAAATATTTGTTTTTCCCGAAGCGTTAGGTCCGTAAATGCCCAATATTTTTAAAAGATTATATTGTCCGGCATTAACAACAAAATAGTCCCTGTATTTTTTATCTGTCTTGTCGGCTTCAAAATTTAAAACTTGTTCGTCCTTGACAGATAAAAAATTTTGGACCCGAAATTCGATGATCATAATTTCCCCTTCTCAAATGAATATTTGCATTTTTTTTGTAAATTTTAACAGATGATGGGAAAAATGCACTGCATAGATATAAAACTATGTCATAAAAGCAGAATCATAAGAGCAGAATCATAAGAGCAGAATCATAAGAGCAGAATCATAAGAGCAGAATCATAAGAGCAGAATCATAAAAGCAGAATCATAAAAGCAGAACCAATCCAAAAGTGTTCAGATTTACTTTCCCCTCAAACCCGGGAATGAAAATGTTTATATCAGTTAACCTCAAATCTGAAACTATTTTCATACGAAGAAAATTTTTCGATTGATTAAGTTGAGAGAGTTAAAAACGATGAAGGGCGATACAGTGACATCCGAAAGAAAAGAAGACTATTTGAAAACGATTGATAAAATCGTTTCCGAAAAAGGATACGCTCAGGTGAAAGACATATCCCGCGCGCTGGACGTCGGCCCGTCAAGCGTCACCGGCATGCTGAAAAAGCTGACTGATGATGGCTACATCAACTACGAAAAGTATGGCGGCGTCACGCTGACTCAAAAGGGAACGGAAACCGCTAACTGTACCCAGAAAAAATATATGACGATCAAGAGCTTCCTAATGGCGTTCGGCGTTCCTGAAACGGTTGCGGAAGATGACGCGTGTAAGATGGAACACGTCGTCGCGTCAGAAACATATGATGTTTTCCTTCGGTTTTGTGAATTTTCAATGACGGAAAAAGGAATCAACCTCTTGGAAAATTTCAAATATTACTGCGAAACGGGCGATGTTGATAAATGTACCTGCAGCGCGGCTAAAATTCTGAAACTTTAATCCTTCTTTTTTTGTTGAGAACGCCTTTTCTTTCTCTTCTTTTTGTTTTCTTCTTTTTGTTTTCTTCTTTTTGTTTTCGATTTTTTGTTTTCTTCTTTTTGTTTTCGATTGTTTTGTTTTCTTTTCATCTTGTTTTTTTTCAAAAATAATTGCAGTTTGTTATTTCTCGTTATTTTTTGGCAGAAATCTCCATTTTCGAATTTGTGCGCTGCTTCGCATCGCCCAACTCCGAAAATGGAGGTGGTTGTATGTTTTTTGTTTGTTTTTATCTGCTCGGTTTTAGTTTTTTGTATGTTTTTTTCTGCTCGGTTTTATGTTTTTGTATGTTTTTTTCTGCTCGGTTTTTGTTTTTGTTCTCGTCGCTTTGTCATCATTGCTTTGTCATCGTTTCTTTGCCGTCATCCGCGTGAACAACTGTACTGCGCGTCAAACCGTGCGTTAGAGTTATATTTACCTCTTTTGTTAATTAAAAGCGAATGTTACCTGTGAAAACCGTTATTCCGTATAAATCAGACAATCCGAAGTCAAGACTTTCCGCCGTTTTTTCGGAAGAGGAGAGGAAACAATTTGTTGAATTGTCTCTTGAAAATGTTTTATCCGCGCTGAGAGACGCGGGCATTCGGCGGGTCGATATCCTGTGCAAGAGCTTGCCGGCGCCGGCGGATGAACAACGAATAAGGAATATGTTTTGTCACGAAGAAGCGGAGATGACGTTTTCAGCGGATGAACGGGATTTAAACGCGGCGATGAATGATTATTTGAAAAGGGCGGGTGAGCCGGTCTTAATCGTGATGGCGGATTTAGCGCTTCTGACAAAGGAAAATGTATCGGCGATGATTGCTTCACCCTCGGCGGTTTCAGTCTCGGCGGTTTCAGTCTCGGCGGTTTCACCATCAGCGGTTTCACCATCAGCGGGATTCGTTCGAATCGCGCCGGGAAAAGACGGGGGCACCAATATGATGTATATCGGCGCGCCGGACATTTTTGAAGTGAATTATTACGGCGAAAGTTTCAAAAAACACAGGGAAGAAGCGAGGAACAAAAATCTTGTCTGTGAAGTCTATGCGTCGCTTTTCGCCGCGGCGGACATGGACGAGCCTGAAGATTTAACGGATATTTTACTTTACGGCAAAGGAAAGTTGCAGGAATTCGTTTCAGCCGCGATGAAAAAACGAAGAGATGATGTCATCTCCCATATATAAAATACAGAATATTGGCGGCGGAATATTAGTGGCGGAATATTGGTGGAAGAATATTGGTGGCGGAATATTAACCGTTTCTCCGGCTCAGAACAGGCAAAAAGTGAAAAATGAAGAGCCAACGACAAAACGGAAGGAAAAATCATATATAAAATAATCCTTTAATAGAAAGCAGTAGTGACTTATCGTATGACTCTTTAATTTTTATCAAATCAACATCTTTACAAATTCAATCTTTACAAATTTAATCTTTATAAAATTCAAATCAATTTTATTCAAATCTATTCTACTCAAATCTATTTTACTCAAATCTATTTACTCCCATAGGTGACTTTAAAGTGACAGTGATCATCAACCGAAATAAATGCGGCTACTGCGGCGCTTGTGTCTCCGTCTGCCGTACTTTGGCTCTTGATTTAAAAGAAGTTTGGATTGAGGCGGATGAAAGTCTTTGCAAGCAGTGCGGCATGTGCAAAAAAATATGTCCGGTCGGCGCAATCGAGGTGCAAAAATGAAAGACGCTTATGATGTTATCGTCATCGGCGCAGGCCCCGCGGGTTCGGTGGCGGCACGGTTTGCAGCAGAAGGCGGCGCGTCCGTTCTTATGATTGAAAAGCGCCAAGAAATCGGTGACCCGGTTCGCTGCGCAGAAGGCGTCGGCATCGTAGATCTGGACAAATACGTGGATATTGAAACGCGATGGGCGGCAGCGCCAATCAAAGGCGCGACAATCTACGTTCCCAGCGGCGCGCCCATTAAAATGCGTTCCAAAGAAGAGGACCAAAATTACGGTTACATTCTTGAGAGAAAAATCTTTGACAGAGCTTTGGCGGAAAGAGCCGCGAAAGCGGGCGTTGACGTGTACACGAAGACAACGGCAACCGGCTTGATTATGAAAGACGGCAGAGTCGCGGGCGTTAAAGTGATGCGTCTGGGCAAAGAAAAAGAAGTTGTCGCAAATATCGTGATTGGCGCCGACGGCGTTGAATCAAAAGTCGGCAGATGGGCCGGCATTGACACGACACTGACCCCGCACAATATCGAAACCGGTGTTCAGTATCTGATGACAAACATTGATATCGATGAAGACAATGTTGAATTCTTTATGGGTAAGCGGTACGCTCCCGGCGGTTACGTTTGGATTTTCCCCAAAGGCCCCGGCCGCGCAAACGTCGGCATCGGCCTTTTGGGCAGCAAAATCACAGACGGCGGCCGCCCGATTGACTATTTGGACAAATTTATCGCCCAAAGATTCCCCAACGGCAAAATCATTGAAATGAATTACGGCGGCGTTCCCGTCTCCGGCGGCATTGAAAAAATTTACGGCAACGGCATAATGCTTGTCGGCGACGCCGGCCAACTCACCGACCCGATCACGGGCGGCGGCATAAAGCATGCGCTTTGGTCAGGTGAACTTGCGGGAATCACGGCGGCCGAAGCCGTAAAGATCAGCGACTTTTCCGAAAAAACCCTGAAAAAATATCAAAAAGCCTGGGAAGACAAATGCGGAAAAATAATGAAGCGCAACCTGATTTTAAAGGATTATTACGTTGACATGTCCGATGAAGAAACCAACAAGATCGCCGAGACGCTGTCGGATTTGGATTTCACGGGCATCTTAGACGTGTCACAGCTTGTGAAAGTCCTTGTTAAAGTTGACAAAAAATTATTGATTAAATTGGGCGCGAACCAGCTCGGCTTTTAATTGAGCTGCCGCCCCTCTTTTTAAATCATTTTTTAATCATTTCTTAATCATTTTTTAATCATTTTTTAATCATTTTTTAATCCGTTTTTTGGTCCTTTCCTTTTGTTTTTTGATAATTTTTTGAGCCTATCCTCTTTGTTTTCTACCTGAATGAAACGAAAAAAGAACTGATAAACCGAAAAACAAACACAAAAAACCACATTAACCACCTCCATTTTCGGAGTTGGGCGATGCGAAGCAGCGCACAAATTCGAAAATGGAGATTTCTGCCAAAAAATAAACGAGAAATAACAATCTGTTTTTTTCTTGAAAAACACAAGCAGAAAACAAAAAACAGAAAAAGAAATAAACAGAAAAAAACAAAAGTGTAACAGAAATAAACAGAAAAAAACAAAAGTAAAAAATCGTTCGGCTGCAATTATTTTTGTAACCTGCTTCCTTTGTCTCTTTCGTCTTTATGATTATTTTTTGAGCCTATCCTTTGACGTTAAATCGGCGGGAATAACTCAACCCGTTGATGTTATTGTTGTCGTCATCATTTTTTCCAGAACTCACGCGTGAACAGAAGGAGGACGGTGTAAAGTTCAAGCCTGCCGATCCACATGTTGAATATCATGACGAGGCGCGCGGGCGCGGAGAATTCCGAGAAGCTGCCGAACGGGCCGACCATGCCGAAAACAGGGCCGATATTGCCGAGCGTTGCGATGGATGCGGTTGCGGCCGTCATTAAATCGAGTTCCAGAATGCCCAGCAGAACGGTGCTGACAATGAAAACCAGTAAATAAAGGATCATGAAGGAAATCGTTGAATTCACAACTTCTTCATTCAGGCTTCTCCCGTTGTATTTGATCGGCTTGACGGCGTTTGGATGTATAAATTTAAAAATGTCGCGGCGGGCGTATTTGAGCAAAATGATCCAACGGACAAATGTCGGGCCGCCGGCGGTTGATCCCGAACAGCCGCCGGTAAACATCACCACGAATAAGAGCGTTTGAGCGGCGCCGCTCCACTGACCGTAATCCGCAATCACATAGCCCGTTGTCGTTATGAGACTGCCGACTTGGAAAAAAGCGTACCGGATTGATTCGCCGGCGCTGTAATTCATGTCGCGGAACAGAACGAGCGCCAAAATTATTGAAATAACCGAGAAGAAGAGGATGTATAATTTGAATTCTTCGTCTTTTGTCAGATATTTCAGGCCTTTGGCAGCCGTTTTGTAAATCAACGAAAAATTCATGCCGGCAATGAGCATGAAGATGATCAGGACGATTTCAACTTTGAAATTCGCGAAAGGTAAAATGCTTTGGTCGTGCGCCGTGAATCCGCCGCTTGACATGGTTGACAGGGAATAGGTCAGCGCGTCAAAGACGGGAAGTTCCAAAATGACCAAAAGCAGAACCAGAAGAACTGTCGCGCCGATGTAAAAATACCACAAAATTTTTGCCGTACTTCTGATTTTCGGGCGGATTTTATCTTCGGTCGGCCCCGAAAACTCCATTTTGTAAAGCTGGCGGCCGCGCATGTTGACCTTTGGGATAACGGCCAAAAATAAAGCGATAACGCCCAGGCCCCCGAGCCACTGCGTTAAACTCCGCCAGAAAAGCAAACTTTTCGGATAAGTGTCAATGTGCTGTAAAATCGTCGCGCCCGTTGTCGTAACGCCCGACATGCTTTCAAAGAAAGCGTCAAACGCGGTCAGGCCTGAAAAGAAAAAGGGGATGGCGCAAAAAACGGCGCTGAAAAGCCAGCTGAAAGCGACAGCCGCATAACTTTCACGAACGGTCCACTCGTCTTCTTTATCCTTTTTATCCTTTGAGGCATAGCCCAAAATAATGCCGAACAGCCCCGCCGCCGCGATTGAAATCAGAAACGGCGCCGTCGGTTCGTTATAGTAAAAAGCAATGGCTAAAGGAATAATTTGGACAAAGGCCAGCAAATACAAAATTTTGCCGACGATTGAAAAGATGTTTTTAAAACGAATGCCTTGTACCATTCCAATCAAACCTTCACATCGTCACTTGAATAGTTTTTTCAGTTTCCCGTAAGCTTCCGGTTTTGAAAGAACGATGACCCTGTCGCCGGGGAATATTTCCAAATTTCCGTTTGGAATTATCTGTTCGCCGCCGCGGGTAATCATACCGACGATGGCGTCTTTTGGGAATTGCAGGTCTCTGAGCGGCTTTCCGAGCATTTCGGATTTTTCCGTCACCAAATATTCCAATACTTCCGATCCCGCCTGAGGCAGCGACCGCAGGGTCTTTACGCTTGGGCTGAGCGTCAGGCGCAGCACTTCGTTGACGGTCACATTTCGCGTGCTGAGCGCGATGTCGACGCCGACCATCTCAAAGATGGGAATGTAATCGGGATGCGTTGTTTTGGCGATGATTTTTTTGGCGCCGAAATGTTTTGCCATCAAGCCGCAGAGCAGGTTTTTCTCATCGCTGCCGGTCACGGCGACGACGACGTCGAAGTATCCGGCGCCCTCTTCTCGAAGAAGCTCAATGTTGGTTGCGTCTCCGCGAAGGATAAGAGAATTGGGAAGCAGGTCAACGACTTCCAAACAGCGGTCTTGATTTTGTTCAATAATTTTTAAATCAATTTCGGGGTCTTGGTCAATCAGGTTCGCTAAATAGAAACCGACGTTTCCGCAGCCGATAAGAAGAATTTTTTTCCGTTTCTTTTTCTTAGAATCGGTGGGGGCGGAGGCAACGGGTGAGAACAGCGCTTCGACGGCATCGACATCCGCGTCTCTGGTGATGATGATAACGTGGTCATCAGGCATTAAAAATGAATCGCCGTTGGGAATGATGACATCATTGGCAGCGTCATTTTGTCTTAAAATAGCGCTGACGGTACAGCATTCGTTGAGGTGCAGTTCATCAAAGTGTTTCCCAATCAGCGGGTTGTCTTCTGAAATGATGAATTCAATCATCTCAACTTTGCCTTCGGCAAAAACTTCGGCGTTGATTGCGCCTCTGATGTACAAGAGTTCCGCGATTTCAGACGCGAGCGAAAGTTCGGGGCATACCATGACATCAACGCCGACTTCGGATTTGTTAGAAACCGGCTTTTTGATATAATCGGGATTACTGACGCGGGCAATGGTCTTTGCTTTGCCGCCGCTGACGGATTTAGCGGCCAAACAGGCTAAAATATTGATTTCATCGCTGCTGGAAACCGCGACAAAGAGGTCAAAAGCCGGCAGTTCTTTGAGAACATCGACGTTGGCGCCGTTTCCGACCATAACCTGAACGTCCAATTCATTGGCGCGGGCGGCGCGGTCAGCGTCTTTGTCAATCACGATAACGTCATTCTTATCCGACATGACTTTGGCGATGTTATAGCCCACTTCGCCGGCCCCGATGACAACTACTTTCATGGGATTTTCTCTTCCGATTCATTTAGAAAATGGATTTTATACGTTTATTTGATGCCGATTTCAGTTGATGATGCCGTTAATACAGATAATGCCGGTAATACAGATAATGCTGATGATATCGATTATTGACCAAACGGCTGAAAAGAACGAAATCGGGATAAATGTTTATGAACCAAACTCAGATTAAAGTAGGTGTTGAATATATATAATTTAAACCCTTTTATGCGGTTCAAGCAATACAATCGATTAATAAAAAGGATGAATTGACAGTGACATCGAATATCGTCTCCTCTTCTGCTGCTGATCTTGCTGCCGGCGGATTTTTGCATTTGGAACAAGAGATTTCAGCATGCCGAAAATGCGGTTTGCACGCCACCGCCACGAACAAAGTGATTTCCAAAGGGTCACCTCATCCCAAAGTTGTTTTTATCGGCGAGGCCCCCGGCAAAAATGAAGACGAAACCGGCGTCCCGTTCTGCGGCCGCGCCGGAAAGTTGCTTGACAAATTCATCGCTTACATGGCTTTAAAAGAAGAGGATTGGGCTGTTATCAACACGCTGAAATGCCGCCCGCCCGCCAACCGAACGCCGACAAAGCAGGAAATCGAAATTTGCCGCCCGTTTTTAGAAGCGCAGTTGGCATTGATGAAGCCCAAAGTTATCATCCTTCTCGGCAACACCGCCGAAAAAGCATACGGCGAATCCTTAGAATGGGGCGAAGCCAAACAAAAAGAAGACAAAACGTTTGTCGTGAAGATATTTCACCCGGCGGCTTTGATTTATCAGCGGTCAAGAGAGGCGGAACAGTATGCTTTTTTGGATAAGTACAGGTATTTGTGGGAATGAAATGGATATGCCGGCATTCGGAAATGCGGGCGTAAACGGGATGATTTAAAAAACGGCAGACTATGCTTTTTTGTTTTCATTGCTTCTTTTTTATTTTATTTGTAACATCTGTTTTTGATTTATTTAAAAATCTTTTTATCCTCATCTCCTGTTTACAATTTTACTAAAATCGTTCCAATTTAATAAACGCATATATATATATATATATATATAGTAACATATTTATGTTTTGTTGCTCTAAGATACTACAACCGTTTTTGTTAATTGTTACTACCTAGTGGTTAAATGAGTGTGACAGATATGGATTTGAAAAAAATAATTATTGTTTGCATCGCTTTAATGATTCTCACCCCGTCTTTCTCAGTTGCTCTTGAAGCGGAACCTTCAGGCTCTTCTTCCGGCTCTTCTTCCGGCAATTCTGCCCCGGCTTCTTCTCCGCGAGATAGCAATCCGACTGAAAAATCAGGCGCCATGACTGAAAATTTTGAAACTTCTAACTTGTTAAATTTAGAAGAAAACGAAGAAATGAACTTAGACGCCTTTTTGAATGACGAAAATCTTGAAATCGATCCATTAGACGAAACAATGTCCATGAATTCCATCACAACCCCCGGTCCTGATGGCAGTCTTTCTTCTCTGACATCCATCCAATCCGCTGAATTGGGTTTCTCGAATGACGCTTTTTTAACAAGCCTTTTTTCGGGCGCTGCCGTCTATACCTATCCTATTGAAGTCCCAAAAGGAATTGCGGGTTTTCAGCCAAAGATTGAATTAAGCTATAACAGTCAAAGCGTTGGCGGCGTGTACGGCTGGCTTGGAAACGGCTGGTCATTGAATGAATATTACATTTTAAGGGACGTCAATTTTACACCGAATGACATTTCAGATGACCGTTTCGTTTTGATTTTTGACGGCCAAAGTCATAAATTAATTTACTCTGAAACAGACGGTTTTTACCATACTGAAATCGAAACTTACATGAAAATCCAAAAGGTTTCGGGTGGTTCCAACCAGAAAGGAGAATATTGGACCGTCACAACAAAGGACGGCACCTTGTATCGTTTCGGCTATACTTCAGACTCTGAACTTTTAAATTCTGTTACCGGTCGAGATTATGTGACAAAGTGGAAATTGGATCAAATCAAAGACGTGAACGGGAATTTAATTGTTTACAATTATGTTAAAAATCCGGTGGCAGGCGAGGTCGGCACATCTTATTTGAACAATATCTCTTATAATAACGGGTTTAACGTTATCGAATTTGAAAGGACAAACAAACCCGTCACATTTAACGGATACAGAGACGGCAGCCGAGTCTCTGAAAAATGTTTATTGTCCGCGGTTTCAATTAAAGCGGACGGTCAGCTTGTTTATAGATATGAAATTCATTATGTTTCTAACAATCACGTTTTATTGGATTCGATTTCCTTGATCGGGATGGATTCAACACGTTTGCCGGCGACAAGTTTTAGTTATGGTTCAATAAGCAGTGAATTTGTTTCTGATCCTTCTTGGCAGATTCCTCCATTCATTTGGAATGGGAAGGATACAAGTGTCCGCTTTGTTGACCTAAACGGCGATGGTCTTCCAGATATTGTCCAATCGATTGGCAGTCAATCTCCCGGAATTAATCCTACAATTACTTCAACCAAAAATGTTTGGATCAACACAGGCAGTGGTTTTGTTCTTGATCCTTCTTGGTCGATTCCTGTACATATTATTATGAATGATAGAGATAACGGAGTCCGATTAGTTGACATAAACGGTGATGGATTTACTGATATCGTCCAATCAAACGGTTCTACTCAAAATGTTTGGATTAACACAGGTAATGATTTTGTTCTTGATCCTTCTTGGTCTATTCCTATACCTATATGGCAGCATAATGTTCAAATTTTTGATATAAACGGTGATGGCCTTCCCGATATTGTCCGATTACAAATAACGGATTCTCCTTTACCCCATAATGTTTGGATTAATACCGGCAGTGGTTTTGTTCTTGATTCATCTTGGTCTACCCTTCCATTATTAAGTACCGGAGTGACACCTTTCCAAGTTGCTGATATTAACGGTGACGGCCTCCCTGATATTCTTCTGCCTGGCGTGCCAAACGCGGTCTGGATTAACACTGGTAATGATTTTGTTCTTGATTCTTCTCTGTCATTTCCTGAATCTATTCGAGGTTCGGGTGTCCGAGTTATTGACATAAACGGTGATGGGCTTCCTGATGTTGTCCATTCTCGTCCTTTTGAAGTTGATAATTCTCCATTTAAACGTATTTGGATTAACACAGGCAATGGTTTTGTTCTCAATTCTTCAATATTTTTCCCGGTATACATTTCTGATTATGATCGGGATCAAGGCGTTCGATTTGTTGATATTAATGGCGATGGTCTTACTGATATTGTTCAATCACTCCAGTCCGGTTCAAAAAAAAATACTTGGATCAATTCTCCCAATTCCGTCCCTAACCTTTTAACCCAAGTCAATCACTCCTCCGGCGCTGTTACAAAAATTGAATACGCTCCCTCCACAAAATATGATAACACTGACGAAAATGGAAAACATGGCCTTCCGACTGTAATCCAGGTCGTCAAAAATGTTGAAATCGACAATGGCATGCAAAACGATCAAAAAACCGTTTCAACGCTTACGTACGACTATAAAGGCGGCTTTATGCACTTTGAACCAAAAGGCAATACGGAATTCAGAGGTTTCAGGCAAGTCACCGTCACCAACGGGCGCACTGTCACAGAACATTATTTCCATCAGGATAAAGCCAAAAAAGGCAAGGAACACTTAACAATTACAAAGTCTGCGTCCGATGTACTTTATTCAAAAACGGAAAACAATTTCATTGTCAATTCCGCCGAAGACATTTTTGAGGTTTTGTTAAACAATACCTCAACATTTCTCTATGACGGCAAAACAATCCCCGTCGTTTCTAAAACCAATTATGAATTTGATGCATACGGAAATGTTATCAGTATTTTCAACGAAGGCGATTTGTCAATCACCGGCGATGAAAACACGATTTTGTTTGAATACACTTACAACACAAACAATTGGATTTTAAATAAAGTCAAAAAGGAAACGATAAAGGACGCTAACCTTCAAAAAGCAGCCGAAGCCGAATTCTATTATGACGGCAATTCCGGCTTAAACGCCGCGCCGTCAAAAGGGCTGATGACAAAAATCGTTTCTTGGAACAATGGCGGAGATGATATTGTCAAAGAATTCGATTATGATTCTTTCGGAAACCTCATCTCACGAACAGACGGGAACGGGCATATAACAACAATTTCATACGGAACAAATCCGATTTTTCCGATTTCGTTTACAAACGCTTTGAGTCAGACAACATTGCTGGAACATAATTTGAGCACCGGCAAACTGGAAAAAATAACCGATCCGAATGGCTTTGAAACGATCATGGTATATGACGGCCTCAGAAGGATCACAACGGTAATTAAGCCGGGAGACACACCATTTTTACCGACAATACAATATTATTATTTCATTGATGGGCAAGCCCCCGAATACATCAAAATCTCAACAAAAAAACAGGGCAATCAGTACTATGACATGTGGAATTATTACGATGGTCTGAAAAGAGTTATTAAAACGGAGTCCGACTCTGATATTCTTTCTCAAAAAATAATAACTGAAACGTATTATGACGACTACGGCGGTGTTTCAAAAATCATAGCACCGAGAAAAGGGGATGAGCCGGCGCTGGTGACCGTGAATCAGTACGATATGTTCGGAAGAGTCATTCAAGTGACAAGTCCTGACGGTTCTTTCAAACAAGCGGAATATAACCAATTAAAAATCGTTTCATTTGATGAAAACGGACATAAAATCCAAATTGACAAGGATATTCACGGAAACATTGTGAAAGTGACCGAGTTCAACGGCAATGAAATTTATGAAACGTGCTATGAATACGATGCCTTGAATCAGTTGATAAAAATTATCCCCAACCAATATTATGACCAGTCAAACATCTCATTCCTCGTCGAAAATTCAAATGTTGCAGCCGGAAGTTTGGAAAATACGTTGCTTCTAAACCTAAGTTTGAGTACACTCGGTACCGCTACCCCGATTGATACGGCATATAAAGTTGAAAACACGACTTTTGTTTATGATTCGCTGGGGCAGCAGGTCATGATGGACGACCCTGATTTGGGCGTTTGGACATATGCTTATACACCGAATAATAAAATCGCGTCTCAAACAGATGCCAGAGGCGTGACAATTGAGTATGAATATGATGCTCTTGACCGCCTGATATTGATCCGTTATCCAAACGATGACGATGTTGTTTATGAATACGATAACGGCACAATAGGCACTTTATCCAAAGTCAGTTCGGGTGTTGTGACCAAATCGTATTCGTATGACTCACGATTAAGAATGGTTAAAGAAGTCGTTTCAATTGACGGGATGGAAACTTTCGGCACCTACAGCGGAAATTTAATTGAGGGCGAACCTTTGTATGTCCAATCAAATACAACTCGTGATGAAACTGACCTTCTGAATATTGAAAAGACGGGGTCAAATATGAATCCCGCAAATGCAGGATTCAATCAATCTCTTAGTCAATCGTTTGGTCAATCACTCAGTCAATCTTTTAGTCAATCTTCCGATACTTTTGACCAATCCTCCAATCTTCAATCCGATAATAAAACCGCCGGTTTTTTGGAGGATAAATTTTCGATGATCGGAAGCAACGATTTCATTGTTGATCTTCCGGCAGATGAACTTTCAATTTACAATCAAATGGGTGCGTATGAACTAACGGGAGAAACTTTGGAAGGCGGTTTCTCTTCTTTATCTGAAATGGAAAAGTCTTTGACTGAAATAACAATGCCTAATGTCATTCATTCCTCTTCCGCGCCGAGTTGGAGTAATTCCGGTTCTTTTGTGAATCAGCAGAACATTAAATTTTACCTTGAAGAAGAAGGTTATCGCGTTCAAAGAGTGGATTTAACCAATTTGAGGGTTTCCACTGGAACCGGAGATATCGGTTACATTTATCTCAATAACCATCTAATTTTAAAATTCGTTCACTCGGGAAGCGGCGGGAATCTTTATACTTATGATCAAACCGGAAGACAGCTGGGAAACATTGCAAAAGTCAACGGTAAACCTTCTGCTGATAATATGACTTTTGATGTGTCCTTCATCCTTGTCGGTTCTGATATAGTTATTGAAATTCAAAAGTATAATAGAGGCGTTCCAAACGGTACATTCCGTTATTCATATTTGATGAATGAGGATATTATGACACTTCGAGCCCATTTGGACGGTTACCAATCCAATGTGGATTATATTAGCGGCCAATACACAATTAAATATGAAGCATTGCCGAATATGGAAACAATTACAGAGGGGTCTTTTGAAAATCAGCAGGGAGTTACACTTCGATTCATATAGGGGGAACATCGTGTCCAAAAAGTGGATTTAACAAACCTAAGGGTTTCAATGGGCAGCGGAGACATTGGCTACATTGACTTGAATGGAGATAATATTTTAAGATTTACTCATTCAAACATCGGCGGCAGTCTTTCAATTTATGATGATACCGGAAAACTATTGGGAAACATCTCCGGAGTCAACGGCAAGCCGGCATTGAATAACACAACTTTTGACGTTTCCTTTATTCGTGACGGTTTTGATATGTTTATTGAAATTCAAAAATATGACCGTGGTGTTCCTGCAGGCACTTTTAATTATTCATATTTGACAAATAAAGATATTACGGTGCTTCAGACTTCTTTGGCCGGTTATCAATCCGGTGTGGATTACATCAGCAGTAACTATTCGGTTGAATACAAAGAACTTTCAAATGCAGAACCAATGATTATTGAAGGCTCTTTTAGAAATCTGCAGGATTTTACGTTTCAGTTTGGAGAAAAAGGTTATCGTGTTGAAAGAGTGGATTTAAGAAATTTGAATGTTTCAATGGGTTCGGGAGACATCGGTTATATTCATTTAAATGGTAATAATATACTATTATTCATTAATTCCAACGACAGACTTATTATTTATGATCAAACAGGAAAGCAATTGGGGGGCATCACGAGAGTAAACGGCAAGCCGGTATCATCCGGAAACATAACTTTTGATGTTTCCTTTATTCGTGACGATCTTGAAATGTTAATTGAAATTCAAAAATATGACAAAAACGTTCCCGCGGGTACTTTCAGTTATTCATATTTGATGGGTGAAGACATATCGACACTTCGCGCCCAATTTGTTGGTTACCAATCCAATGTGGACTGTATCAGCAGTGAGTACGCGATTTATTATGAGCCTCTGCCGTTTTCACCCCGCGGCTCGTTTGAAAACGAAGAGCATAAATTCATTTCGCTATATCAAAAGGGATTTGATTTAATGGAATTGCACTTCACAAATTTAAGGGTTGCAACAGGAGTGCATGATGTTGGTTCCGTTTATCTGAGCGGCCGGGAGTTTTTAAGGTTTATTGATTCGCCTGCAGGCGGAACATTGGTCGTTTTTGACGGAGCCGGCAATGAATTGGATTCTATCTATAAAATTAATGGTTGCACTGCTAATGAAAACGTGACATTCGATGTTTCATTTATTCTCTTAGATGATTCAAATATTTCAATCGTTCTTAATATGAAAGAAAATGGAAACTTTGCCGCATCGTATTCGTATGTTTGTGCCTTTGAAAAATCAATTCTTTCCGCGCAGTTGCATCTTCAAGGTTATGAATCTTCATTGAATTACATCAGCGGAGCATACGACACCGTTTATGCTTTATCTCTTGAATCAATAGAAAAATCAGTTACGGGAGCAAGAGATATCACGATCCCATTTGAAAAAGAAAGTTTGGACATCGTAAAAATAGATTTAAAAGACTTGAGAGCTGTGATTCTATGGAATAATATCGGCTACATTTATTTGAATGATCGTGAATTCTTAAAATTTGTAGGCAGTAACAATACTTTGTTTATTTATGGTGAAAACGGTACTGTTCTCGGAACAATGAGGGAAGTGAATGGTCTGGCTTCATCCTTTAATATGACTTTTAACATTTCACTTACTTCAAATGAATCTGATACACTCGTAAAAATCGAAAAATTCAGGGACGGGCAGCCGAATAGTACAAACTGTTATCTCTACGAATCGAATGAACTTGTTACAAGTATGAGAGCTTACATTTCCTCTCCTTCACATATTGATTTTTCGTATGATGTGAAATATGAAGCAAGTATTTATGATTTGCCGCCCTACGAAAAGCCTCGCAATTCTTTTGAAAACGAAGGCGACATCACCATTTATTTGGAAAATAATATTTCTTCAACGGTCAAACACCTGAACCTCAACGGTTTAAGAATACATTCAAACCTCGATGAAAGCGCTTACATTGCCCTCAATGACAACGATATTTTGAGACTTGAAAACACCGCTTCAGGAAAATCTCTCGTTGTCCTTGATTCTACCGGCAATACAATTGGTACCATCGAATCGCTGAACAGCTCTAAACCATATGAAAACACAACTTTCAACGTCTTCTTCAACCGCGACAATCAAACCACATATCAAACAACCATTCACATCGAAACATATGAGGAAGGCGTTGTCACGGGAACTTATCAGTACACTTATGACTTGAATGAGCCGTTTTCAAGTTTGAGAGCTTACGTGGATACCTTTGACTCCGACAAAAGCTTTGTCAGCAGTTCCTTTGATATCTTTTGCATCCCGTCTGTAAATTACACATCCGAAAACGACGGACCGTCTGATTTCATAACCTATTATTCTTATGATTCAATGGACCGCATCATCCAAAAAACACTACCCAACGGCAAAGTCATCAATTACAACTACAATAACCAAACCCTCTTGTCTTCAATTCCCGGCGTTATTGACAACATCGAATATGACTCCATGAACTTAATGACAAGAAAATCGTTTTCAAACGGCAAAGAAACCGAATTGACTTATGACAGCCAAACAAAACGTTTAGAAAACATCTACACACCCGGTCTTCAAAACCTCAACTATGCTTTTGACCCCAAAGGAAATGTCATCGGCATAACCGACAGAATCATCGGCGAAAATCAATATTTCTTCTATGACGATTTAGACCGTCTCTTATTGGCAGGCAGTGAAAACTATTCACAATCGTTTGCATACAATCCGCTTGGAAGCATTTTAGCACATCGCAGCAAAGACATGACGACGAACGAAGAAATCATATTTGGATTCGAGTACGGCAACAACGCGGGTATTCATGCACCGACGCGCGTTGGCGAGATGAATCTCTTTTATGACGCCAACGGCAATCTGATTGAGGACGGCGAGTTTATTTATGTCTACAATGATGCCAACAGGTTAACGGAAGTTTTGAAGAAATCCGATAACAATAAAATCGTTTCCGAATTCGTTTATGACGAAAACGGCAAGCGCGTTAAAAAGACGGAAAACAATGTTATCTCATATTACATCACGCCGGATTATGACATTAAAGACGGCGAAGAAACCGTTTATTTCTTCGCCAACGGCAAACGTGTTGCTAAAGAGTCTTCTGAAGGAATGTTTTGGTATTTGGATGACCACTTGGGTTCAACGAATGTTATGATGGACTCCGATGGAGATTTGGTTGAACGTACTCTGTATTATCCGTTTGGCGGTCACCGCGAAGGCGGTACTGAACAGTATACGTTTACCGGAAAAGAGTTTGATTCAGGAATCGGGCTTTATTATTTCGAGGCCCGGTACTATAATCCGCAGACATTTGTTTTTACGCAGGCGGATTCAATCATTCCGGATTTGTACAACCCGCAATCTTTGAACCGGTATTCCTACTGCTACAATAATCCGTTGAAATATGAGGACCCTGATGGGCATGCACCCATTATAGCAACAGCTTTCGCAGGTGCTGTTATTGGTGGTGCTTTATTTGGAGGAATTGAAGCATATAAGCAAATACAAGCCACAGGAGGAATTAGTTTTGATCGTCAAAACGGACTCCAAATACATGGGCACATTACAGATAGAGATGCTATTTTGAGGGAAGCTGCAAAAGGTGCGGTCGCCGGCGGTCTTGCAGGCGCAGGCGCAGGTGTTGTTGGTGCGGCTTCGACTGCAGTTGTAGGTACTCAGGGAGGAATTATTGTAACATCTACTACGGGTGTTAAGGTAGGAGTATGTGGTGGAATCATTTCAAGAGGATTTAATGCAACATACGATGGGATGGATCTTTCTGATGCGATTGTTGTAGCCTGCCACCCCGAATCAATACTTATTGATATGAGTGTTTCAGCGGTAACAGCAGGTTTAAGTCCCAATGACCCAACTACTGCTGTCATACAACATTGGGTTATTTCTTATGTCATTTCGGATTATATTAATGAGGCATCAGATCAAAAACAAGAAGAAGAGATTTCAAATAAAACAAACTCTCAAAATAATGAAACTTCAAAAAAATGAAGAATCCTAAAGAACTAGAAAAGCTCGAGGTAATAAACAAGTAAATTTTTATGTCAAAAAACGACTTAACATTTTTAAAATTAATTTTTTTCAGAGGTTTAAATTCATGAAGAAATATGCGGATAATATCCCACATGCATGGGTCCTTGTTTTCCTTATTTTATTCTTTTCAAGTTTTTTAATTGAAATTTTTACAGACGGCTATTATTTTTTTGCATTACTTAATTTATTTTTCTTGTTTTTTTCAATCTATTTTGTTCTTAAATATAATAATAAAATCTACTTCAATTCTAAAAGTGTAGATCTCGGCGTGTTGTTTAAAGGGTGGGGGTTTTACTTTTTATTTTTGATGGCACTTGCTTATCTTTTCTCATCAATAGTAATTGTTTTTTTAATGGCCTTGTCTTTTAATTATAATTATACTCATTTTCTTTTCCTCATTCCATTATTCATTGTAATCCTTCCTGGATTTTATTTAGCATCCAAGAATTTTTTGTATTTTAAAAACAAAAAAATGAATTATTTTCCGATTCGCCTTTTTTTCTTGCTGCCGGGTGCTCTCACTTTCAGTATCTCTTTTCTGATATTCGCTTCCATTCCATTTTTAATATTTTCATCTTACCTTGACGAATTTAATTTAATTTCACTCATTATTCTTATCATTCTTTCAATGATTGGAAGTTGGCTTACTATCCTCTATTTTAAAAAATATGCTCTTAAAGATGATTTGCCTCCTGAATATCAAACGGATTTTATGGAACATGAACTGTATGTTTTCATGCCCGTAGGTAAAAAAATTAATGACAGAGCTTCGTATAAACCATACGAACAGGCTATAGGTCCGGTCAGAATGCAAATTCATGACTTGAAAATAAGTGCGAAAAGATTAAACGGCGACATTTTTTTTACAAA
Organism: Candidatus Methanimicrococcus labiotermitis; assembly: GCA_009784005.1. Classification (GTDB taxonomy): domain Archaea; phylum Halobacteriota; class Methanosarcinia; order Methanosarcinales; family Methanosarcinaceae; genus Methanimicrococcus; species Methanimicrococcus labiotermitis. The sequence continues at coordinate 3,410 of WRCE01000004.1, read as the reverse complement.
ATACGGCGCCCTGATTGTCAGTAATAAAGCGCTTGAAATATTTACTGAAAACAATTTAACAGGATATCAAATCAGAAGTATTTTAGACGAAAGAACAAAAGAAGTATCAGACTCTCATTTCCAACTTATTCCGGCATATACAATGCCTCCAATGTCCCAACCAACAAAACTTAAAAGAGGGCTGATTGGAGGGCAACTGATTCCTGATGATAAAATCTATTATAATTCAGTTATTTTAAATCTTGTTTCAGATTTCAATAAAACGCTTGAATATATCGGGACGAACAGCGGGTCGCCTTATTATCATCAAAAACTTTGGATTGTGTCTCATAAAACAATGGAGATTTTTATCAGCCAACTGGGTCAAAATAAAAGAGATTTTATTCCGGTCATGCTTGTTGGTAGTGAAACGAGCGGGAAAGTATTAATGTAATACAATGCTGGATACATCACCCGAAGATTTACCGGGATCTTGCAGCTAAGTTATTAAAATGGGGAAAAAAACGAGAGCAAAAACGATGGAATAAAATAGCAGAATAAATAGGAGAAATGTTAATGGAAAATAATACCTCTGTCATACTTAAAAACAACTTAATCGCCTGCGCCGTTCACATCGGCTTGAGCATTGCCTTCGCCATTTTAATCCTCGGCATTTTGTCGCTTCTTAAAGTGACGATGATGACGTCATTGTTGATATCATTGCCTTGCGGAATAATCGCGTTATACCTGTATTATCTGACCGGAAAAAAACTCATGAAAAACACGAAAACACCTGTGACGGACTACTTTTCCGTGGCAGGGTTTTTCGTTCTGACGGCAGTCTTGGCTCTCCTTTTTGGCGGGTTTGCCATTTTTCCGCTTTGGTCCGTTTTTTGGATTGTATGCGAAAGTTTCCAAATAACATACGCGCCGATCGAAATGACTTTCAATAATTTCGCGATGGCATCGTTGCCGCCTCTTTTAATTTGGTTTGGACTTTTGGCGCAGCGAAGAAAAGCAGAATTAGCTGTCGTTGAATCCGAAGAATCCGCTGAACCGGAAGAATCCGCTGAACCCGAAGAATCCGCTGAATCAGAAGACGATGAGCAGTCTCGGAATGAATAAATACATCTATATATAAATAAAACAGTTAAGGGAGCATTAAAGAAAGAGGAATGATTTCTAAGAATTTTAAGGCGGCATGCGATGTTAAAGACTGTTTGGTTCTTAGTCAAAAACAATTTAATTGCGCTTGCCATCTACGTATTTCTTTCTCTTTTCCTCCTCTTAATGTATCTCTTCCTTTTCCTTGAATATGACAATAATACAGTCATGTGGTTCATATCCACCCCGCTTGTTCTTTTTCTGTATTTTTTGGCGGGAGGGAAATTTTTAAGTAAAACAGACAACCTGCCGGCAAATATTTTATCCGTGTCAGTGCTCGCTATTATATCTCTGTTGTTTTTCATTTTACAATTGCTGCACGGATCAACAGAAGACATATATGGAGAAATATACACCTCAGTTATGACGCTGCTGCCATTTTTGATGATGTTTGCGGGGCTGATGACTAAGAATCAAGTCAATGAGTTTAAGAAAAGGGCAATGATGAAAATAAATGATCATTTTTCAAATTTTAAAAAATCTTTTGATGAGAGAACGACAAGAGTCGAGGAGAGGCTGCCGAAAACTATTCTCATTTTAATTAAGATTCTTCTCACACTCGTTAAAGTTGTGGCGAATAATTTAATTACCCTTATCATCCAAGTGTGCCTGTATTTTGTTTACATCATTCCTCTTTTAGTTATAGCCATGATTATGTTCTCTATTGAAGAAATTATTGACAATGTGCTGAGTTATCTGATTCTGCTGCCTTTCGCGATTATTTACATTATACCTGCCTTTTTCATCTATTTCCTGATTGGGAAGAAAATCTTATTCAACACACATTACACGCTGACAAATATTCTTTCTGTGATAGGGCTTGTATATGTACTTACAGCCATTGGACTCAGTCCTGACAGTTTGGGCTGGGATTACGGCAACTTACCCTTTTATTCACTTCAACTGCTGCTCGGCGAAGTAACAGAAGGGTACATTTATTTTATTCTGACACCGTTGCCGTCTTTAATTATGTTGGCGGGGCTGTTGGCTAAGCAAAAAGGATATGATTTGAAAGAATTGAAAATGATGATCTTTTTCAAGAATCAAGTCAATAAGTTTAAAAAAAGGTCATGAAGAAAACATCGACTGTTTCCATCACGACTAACAAAAAATCACTCCGCTCCCGCTAAAATCATCTTCAGCCCAATCACTGTTTTCTCAATATCCTTTGCCGGAATGGAGAAAAGAAGTTCGCTGTCTGTGATTTTCGTGTAAGCGCGGCTTCCGCTGCATCCGATTGTCATGTTCGGCTGACCTGTTTTGATGACTTGGGCGACGGCGTCGGAACAAACGCTTTGCTTTCCTGAAAATTCGGCGTAAATGCGTCCGCCGTTTCTGTATTCGTATCCTTGGGTCAGGAGCATCGCTTGTTTCGGGGTGACGATGAATATGACGACGTCGGGCTCAAAGGTTGCTTTTTCGAGCGGGGCGTAGAGGACAACGGAGTTGGTATTCGGCTCGGGGAACGGGATTAAGTCAACCGTCTTTTTGGCAGCTTCAACGGTTTCAAAATGGTGAAGGCCGTCACAATAGAACTCGCCGCTTCTGACTTTGTCGGGGAGTTTGGTCAAGCCGAGCGCGGCGGCCCCGCCCTTGCATTGCTGTTCTTCAAGAGATGTGTAGAACATTTCGCCGGAGTGGCGGACATGGTCGGTGATTTGGCAATGCCTCATCTGGCGGGCCAGCTTCGGGTATTTGCCGATAATGTCATTCTCGCTGCCGACAGGAATCAATTTGACGGCGGCGGGAGAGCCGCTGAGCTGAAGAAGTGATTTCAGTTCGTTGCCGAAAGCATTCAGTTGTTCAAGATTCATTTTACCCTCTCTTTTAATTCATTTTATTCTTTATGAAACAGTTTGAAGCAGATCGTTTTTCAGCCAAACGGAAAAACAACCTTAAGATTAACAATGTGAACTATAAAAAAATGATAGTTAATAACTTTTCCTAATAAGCTAGGAAATTTTTTGGAACTGATATGAATAGGATATTAAAATTCAGGTTGAGTTCAGATTCAAATCAGGCTGAGACCAAATTCATTGATAAATGAGTATTAATCTGCCTGCCGTCTGCCAGCCTGCCACCTGCCAGCCTGCCACCTGCCAGCCTACCACCTGCCAGCCTGCCACCTGCCAGCCTGCCAGCCTGCCAACCTGCCACCTGCCTGCCAGCCTGCCACCTTCCTGCCTGCCTGCCTGCCACCTGCCAGTCTACCAGCCTGCCAACCTGCCATCTGCCTGCCTGCCAACCTGCCATCTGCCTGCCTGCCA
>WRCE01000003.1 GCA_009784005.1 Candidatus Methanimicrococcus labiotermitis | reverse complement strand
TGGCAAACATCGTGGCGGATCACACGATCATCTTCATTTACTCGCCTAACGAGTACATGATAAGCGTGACGCGCGAGATGCGTGACGGAACACCCATCCTCGGTGAGCCTGACTTGAGTGACAACGTGATTCACGGCACCGGCTTTGACTTGACGTCTGCGCAGATGTTTATCAACGGCAGGACTTTTGTTGACTGGATGCTGGACGGCATCTTACAGGGCAACACAGTCGTCTCTCTGACAAACGTTGTAAGTTTCCACAACATCGTACTCGTCTACGACGATGCTTCAGGGAACAACAACACCGGCGGCTCCGGCTACGGCAACGCAACGATTACGGGTCCCCAAGGAGGAACTTCTCAGCAGCCCGAACAGAGACCGCCTGAAGACCGCCTGCAAGAACCCGAATTCGAACAGGAGCCGGAAGAACAGCAGAACGGCGGACAACAGAACGACGGACAGCAGAACGGCGGACAGCAGAACGGCGGCGATGAACCGAAGCAGAGCATCATCGATCCTCTGTGGCTGGCAGTCATAATGATGTTATTGGCAGCAGCCGTCTTCATCTTGTTCTACTTGTGGAGAGACGAGGAAGAAGAAGAGGAAAGAGGGCCTTAACAATGACCTGAAAACCTGAAAGACATCACGTTGATTTTGGTTAATCCGCCAAAGTCTGAAAAACAAGGTTTAATTCAACCATTCGAATTAAACTCAAAATCCATACCAACCGGAAAGACAGTCTCATTGAGGCTGTCTTTCAACGCTTTTTTAAAAATTCGAATGAATTTTCGGGTCAATGGATTATTCGGGTCAATGGATTTTCGGGTCAATGGTAAAATGGTTAAAATGGTTAAAATGGTTAAAATGGTTAAAATGGTTAAAATGGTAATTTCCAAAACTTAAAAATCCCAAAACTCCAAACCTCAAAACTCCCAAAACCCACATTATAAAAACTTATTCCGCTTTTGTTTTTTCAAAAAAAGACAAACCGCCGGCTCTAAATTTATCATCTTCATTTTGACACAAATATTCATCAATAATCTTTTTAATTTTGTATAACTTTACTGTTTGTTTTAAAATAATTATTATTATTATTAAATTTCAATTCGTATCAAATCCGGGGACAGAAACATGGGGTTATTTAATTCAGAAATGACGACGATGAAGGCGATTGAAGCTTTGGGGTCGGACAAAGAAACGAAAGTCGTAAAGGGCACCGAATTTTTATTAAACGAGGGCGCCGAAGCGATTCATGTGATGATTGTACAGCTGCAAATTTTTGTGTCTAACGCGGCGAATTCCAGGAAGCAACGGCAGGCGGCGTTGAATCTTTACGGGCTTCTTTGCCGGCCTGACTTTGTGATTCCTGCGGAATTATGTCCGACTTTTGTTGAGACGCTGATGAACGCGCCTGCCGTTCTTGAATACAATTTAAACGAAATGCCGGCGTACGTTCTTGAAAACAGCTACAGCTTTTTGGCGAACACCTTATGGGAGGCAGAACCCGCGACCAAAAAGAAAACCATTCCGTTTTTTGAAAGACTCGGGTTTCCCGAAACGATGTTGCCGGTTCTGGGGGTCCTTCTCACCAATGAATCGGGCTTTGCCGAAGAATCGCTTCTTTTGATTCAAAAAGTTGAAGGAGACTTAACACCCGTTTCCGGTCCGGTCTACGCGATGCTTGACCTGTATCCGCTCGGCGACTCGGCCGTCAAAGCGATACCCGAGTTTGGCGCCCGCCTCCCGCCGAACATGGAAATCCTTCAAAAGTTTCTGCTTGATTTCAACTCAATGGTTCAAAAAAGAGCCGTCAAGGCGGCCGTTCCGCTGGCAAGGCAAAACACCGCCGTTTACGCCCTTCTTGAAAAAGCGATTTCGGCAGACGAGTCCTGCCGTTCTCACATTTTAGAAAATTTGGAGAAAGAAGAAACCGTTCTCCCAAGTCAACTGGATCTCATTTGGATGATCTTGATGACCACAGACTCACAATTAACGGCAGAGCGCGGCATGAAATTTTTCGGCAGAATCGAATCCAAAGTCCGCCCGCTCGTCTTGTATTATTGCAAGAACGGAGACCAAAATGAAATCATCTGCGCTTTAAAATGCATTCACTTCATGAAAGAAGAAGGCGTGCGCATCTGTACGGAATTGATAACCGCATATTTGGCGGACGACACGCTTCTTTACGAAACGGCGGGCTATCCCTCCTATTCATACTTGGCATCCCTTCTCAAAGAATACTGTCCCACAGCGCCGGCAGTGAGCACGCTTGCCAAAAGAATGAGAGACGACTGCGTTTCGAAGAGCCGGGACACGCCGACGGAAGTCATGGCGCTTCTTGCGCCCGAAGATTTGGCAGACGTGATTGAATGGTCGTTCAAACGCATCTTTGATTCATACGGCATCGGCTACACCGCCGAATACGCCGACGAAATGATGGCGGGCATTTCCGATCTCGTCGGGTTTGAAAAAGCGACACTCTTGTCGTTCATCAAAGCCATCGGCTACTCCTACAGCTTTGACAGCGCCGAAAATCAGCCGGTCATCGCGCACAAAGACACGGCGGCGGCAATCAATCGCCTGCGCTCCGTCAGCACGCCCGCAACCGGCAATTTGCTGCATTTTGTTTCCCGCAAAAAAGACATCTCCGTTTCCCACAAAGACGCATCGGACGCTGAAGTGTCCTCCTTCAAATTATCCTTTGAAGAACACCGCCGTTTAGCGATTGATGAGTTGGAGCGCCGCGGTTTCCCGACATACGCCCCCGTGAATTATTTAAAAGTTCAAAAACCGCAACTGTGATGCGGTATTCAGTGACGCGGTGTTGATTGCCGGAGTATCAATTAACACCGTGTTGATTGCCGGAGTATCAATTAACACCGTGTTTAATTAAAATTGTAAGAATTCCGCAAGAATTGAAACAGTATTCGTTGACACCGAATTGATTCTATTTCTCAATTAATTCTTTTCCGAATAGCCGTTGAACCGTTTGTTTTTTATTTAACGGCTGTTTTAAGGGTTCAGTTCTATAAAATAAAAGTGATATGTATGCAAGAAAAAATCATTGAAATCGCAAACCGCATTAAAGAATTGCGCGACGTTTACGATGCGGCGCCGGAAGACATTGCATCCGCTTTGGATGTTTCGGTTGACGCTTACTTAAAATTTGAAAATGCTCAGGCCGACATCCCCGCCAGCCTGCTTCTTGAAATCGCGAATTTTTACAAAGTCGATTTATCCCTTCTTTTAACCGGCGAAGCCCCGCGCATGAATGTGTTTACGGTCACACGCGACGGGAAAGGCGTCACCGTTGAGCGCCGCAGCCAGTACAAATATCAGTCATTGGCGGAAAAGTTCATCGGCAAAAAAATAGAACCGTTTATCGTAACGGCCGAGCCCAAAGAAGAAGAACCGACACTTCACGCCCACCCGGGCCAGGAACTCAATTACATTTTAGAGGGCAGCTTAAAAATTTATATCCACGGCAACGAAGTCATTTTGAATCCGGGCGATTCAATTTACTTTGATTCCAACTATCCGCACGCGATGAAAGCATTGGGCGGCAAGCCGGCCAAGTTCTTGGCAATCATATTATAATTTGTCAATTCAATGCGCACAATTCAGCATACAATTCAGCGATTTACGATTCACGATTCACGCTTTATGATTCACGCTTTATGATTCACGCTTTATGATTCACACTATAATGATTCACGCTTTATGATTCACGCTTTATGATTCACGATTATACCTGAAATACCATTTACGAATTTACGAGAGAGATTTATGAGTAACCTGATCCGTCACTTTGTTCCAAAAACAGAATTTACATCTTATGAAGAGTTTAAAGACAATTTCCGAATCGATGTTCCGGATAATTTTAATTTTGCTTTTGATGTGATTGACCGCTACGCCGAAGAAGACCCCGATAAAATCGCGTTCGTTTGGTGTGATGACTTTGACAACGAACAAACTTACACATTCAAACAATTAAAAACACAAACCGACAAAGCGGCCAACCTGTTCAAAAAACACGGCATCAAAAAAGGCTCCCCCGTCATTTTGACATTGAAAAGCCATTACTTGTTTTGGGTTTGTCTTCCCGCGCTTCACAAACTCGGCGCGATTGCCGTTCCCGCAACGCATATGCTCAAAGTCCGCGACATCGCTTACCGCCTTGAAAAGTCGGGCGCGGTTGCCGTTGTCGGCATTTCAGAAGGCGAACTCGATTTGAGCTTTGAAGAAGCGCTTCGCCAGCTGAACAAACCTAACTTCCTGAAATTCAATGTCGGCGGCAACTCAAAAGGCGCAGAAGGCTGGCTTGACTTTGTCGCGGAACTCGAAGCGTCCTCCGCCGACTTTGTCCGGCCGACCGGCGACCAAGCGGTCATCAACACAGATGATATGCTCTATTACTTCTCATCCGGCACCACCGGTTTTCCGAAAATGGTCTGCCACAACTTCACCTATCCGCTCGGCCACATCTTAACAGCCGCCTATTGGCAAAACGTCACCGATGACGGCCTTCACTACACAATGGCGGACAGCGGCTGGGCGAAATGCGTCTGGGGCAAAATCTACGGTCAATGGATTTGCGGCGCGGCCGTTTTCATTTACGATTTCGCGAAGTTTGACGCGGGCAACATGATGAACAAAATCTCTCGGTACGGCGTAACGACATTTTGCGCGCCGCCGACAACTTACCGTTTCTTCATCAAAGAAGACTTATCCCAATACGACTTCAGCACGCTTCAGTACTGCGTCGTTGCCGGCGAGCCGCTCAATCCCGAAGTCTTTGAAAAATTCAAATCATTCACCGGCATGCAGCTCATGGAAGGCTACGGCCAAACGGAATTAATCGTGTGTATCGCGACTCTGCCGTGGATGACACCAAAACCCGGCTCAATGGGCAAGCCCGTTCCGTGTTATGACATCATGATTCTCGGCCCCGACGGCAAAAAATGCGACGTCGGCGAAGAGGGTGAAATCGTTATTCGCGTCGCCGAAGGCCCCGGTTCCAAAAACATCTCGGCGCTGCCGCCCGGCTTCTTCTCCTGTTACAAATACGACGAGAAAAAGACGGACGATGTTTGGTATGACGGATTTTATCACACGGGCGACACCGCTTGGTGTGACGAAGATGGTTACTACTGGTTCGTGGGCAGAACCGACGACATCATCAAAAGTTCAGGCTACAAAATCGGTCCCTTCGAAGTCGAAAGCGCGCTGATTCAGCACCCCGCCGTTTTAGAATGCGCAATCACCGGCGTTCCCGACCCTGTCCGCGGTCAAGCGGTGAAGGCGACAATCGTTTTGACGAAGGATTACAAAGAAAAAGCTTCCGATAAACTCAAAGAGGAACTTCAGGACCACGTCAAAAACATCACGGCGCCTTACAAATATCCGCGCCACATCGAATTCGTGACTGAGCTTCCCAAAACAATCAGCGGCAAAATCCGCCGTGTTGAAATCCGCGAAGAAGACGCCGGCGCTCCCAAAAAATAATTAAGCCGCTGCAGTTTTCTGAATATTCTGAATAATCAGAACATTCTGAACAATCAGAACATTCTGAACAATCAGAACATTCTGAACAATCAGAACATTCTGAACAATCTTGAATTTTCAACAACTTCACAACAACTCAAAAATAATTTCAAAACAATTCGGTTTACTGCAATTGTTTTCTTTTTCTTTTATTTATCGGCGGACCTTTTCCGCCGTCGTTTTTATTTGTCATTTGTCTTGGCGGTTTGTTCTCTCACTCTCATTAATTTTAAATATTGTTATTCCTTCCAATAGGTTAAAAATGATGAGCGACTCTCTTCAAGTTATTTTTTATAGAGGCTTCTCAAGTTGTTTTTATAGAGGTGAACAATGTCTGATACACAAGAGAAACAATCTCCTTATCCTGTTATTCACGCACTGGAATGCAAGGCCTGCGGCCGCTGTGTTTTGGAGTGCCCGAAACATGTTTTGGAGCTCGGAACAGTTTTGAACGAGCGCGGTTACGCCTTTGTCACATACAAAGGAGAGGGATGCAGCGGATGCAGCAACTGCTTCTACACCTGCCCCGAACCCAACGCCGTTTCTGTACACGTACCGAAAAAAGAAAAAGCGGAGGCTTAAATTATGTCTGTTCGATTGGTTAAAGGAAACACGGCCGTTATCATCGGCGCGATGTATGCCGGATGCGACTGTTATTTCGGTTACCCGATTACGCCCGCCAATGAAATTCTTCACGAAGCGTCACATTACTTCCCAAAAGTCGGGCGCAAAATGGTTCAGGCGGAATCCGAAGAAGCGGCCATCAATATGGTCTACGGCGCGGCGGCAGCAGGCCACCGCGTTTTGACGGCATCGGCCGGCCCCGGCATGAGTTTGAAGCAGGAAGGCCTTTCCTATTTGGCCGGCGCCGAATTGCCGGCAGTGATTGTTGACATCCAGCGCGCGGGCCCCGGTCTCGGCAACATCGGCCCCGAACAAGCGGACTACAACCAAGCTGTCAAAAGCGGCGGCCACGGCAATTACAAATGCATCGTTCTGGCGCCGAATTCGGTTCAGGAAATGTGCGATTTGACATACAAAGGATTTGACTTGGCTTTCAAATACAGAAACCCCGTCATCATTCTGTCTGACGGCGTTTTGGGCCAAATGATGGAGCCTGTCGTCTTCCCCAAAGAAGCGATTGCGCCCGTCATTGACACAACTTGGGCTGTCTCGGGAAATACAGAAACCAAGAAAAACCTGATTTCGTCCATCTTCTTGGACTTCGCGCAGCAGGAAGCTTTTAATGAAAAACTTCAGAAAAAGTACCGGGAAATCAGCGACAAAGAACCGCTTTTTGAAGAATATATGACGGATGACGCAGACATCGTTTTGGTCTCCTACGGCATCAGCAGCCGTATTTCCAAGAGCGCTGTTGACGAAGCCAGAAAAGAAGGCTTAAAAGTCGGTCTGTTCCGCCCGATTACGCTTTTCCCGTTCCCGGAAAAAGAGATTCAAAAGATTGCCGAACGCGACGTCACATTTATTGCCGTTGAAATGAGCGCGGGCCAAATGCGCGATGACATCATGCTTGCCATTCGCTGCAAGCGCCCCGTTGATTTGGTCAACCGTCTCGGCGGAAACGTTATTGAAACCACGAAAGTCATGGCAAAGATTCGCGACATCGCGAACAACAGGAAGGTGTGAAAATGGCCGGTGAAATTCAGAAAAAATGCAGTGCTCCGGGTTCGGAAAAGGTATACAAAAGACCCGACAGCATGAATGAGATTTATCTCAGAAAAGGCGGCGCCGCGCCGACGGCAACGCACTATTGCTCAGGCTGCGGCCACGGCATCATCCACAAATTGATCGGTGAAGCGATTGATGACCTCGGCATTCAGGACCGCTGCGTTTTAATCAGCCCGGTCGGTTGCGCCGTTTTCGCTTACTATTACTTTGATATCGGCAACGTCCAAGCCGCTCACGGCCGCGCGCCTGCGGTCGGAACGGGCATTTCCCGCGCGCGTGACAACGCGGTCGTCATGTCTTATCAGGGCGACGGCGATTTGGCGTCTATCGGCCTCAACGAGACGATTCAGGCTGCCAACCGCGGCGAAAAGATGTGTGTCTTTTTCGTCAACAACACAATTTACGGCATGACCGGCGGTCAGATGGCCCCAACCACGCTTGTCGGTGAAATCACCACCACTTGTCAGGAAGGCCGAAACTCTGACTATACCGGTTTCCCGCTTCACATGTGTGAGATTTTGAGCAACCTGACGGCGCCCGTCTTCATCGAGCGCGTGTCGGTTTCTGATATCAAACACATCCGAAAAGCAAAAATCGCTATTAAGAAAGCGCTTGAAGTTCAGCGCGACGGCAAAGGATACGCTTTCGTTGAAATCCTCGCCGGCTGCCCGAACAACTTGAGACAAGATTCCAAAGAATCGATTGATTTCATCAACAACGAGGTGGAAAAAGAATTCCCGCTCGGCAATTTCAGAGACAGAATCGCTGACACCACCCCGCTTATTCGCCCCGACAGTGACTTCTCCAAAGCCAAGCTGGATGAAGTTTTCGGCATCGTCGAAAGCGTTGAATACGCAACGCCTGACCCGGACTTTAAGAAGTGTTTGGTAAAAATCGCCGGTTTCGGCGGTCAGGGCGTTTTGTCAATGGGCACGATTTTGGCTCAGGCAGGTATCTACGGCGGCAAAAACGTCTCATGGTACCCGTCATACGGCCCGGAACAGCGCGGCGGCACAGCCAACTGTTCCGTCGTTTTGTCAGCGCGCCCAATCGGCTCTCCCGTCGTTTACACGCCTGACATCTTGGTTGCGCTTAACCGCCCCTCGCTTGAGAAGTTTGACAAAGACGTCGGCCCCGGCAGCTACTTAATCTACGACTCATCCGTTGACAATTACACGCCGCCCGCCGGCGTGAAAGCGTATTGCGTCCCCGCCGTTGACATCGCAATGAAAAGCGGATCCGCAAAAGCCGTGAACACGGTTATGCTCGGCGTTATTTTGTCACTCGGCCAAGTCGATTTGACCGAAAAAGAATTTGAAAAGGCGATTGCGGAATCATTCGCGGACAGGCCCAAATTGATTGAGCTGAATCTGCAGATTTTGAAAGCCGGATATGAATGGGCAAAAGAGAATTTGAAGTAATGGGGATTTCCCGTTACTTTTTCTTTTTTATATTTTTCAGAAATAGTCCTTACCGGTATCTTTTTATTCTTCCCATACTTATTATAGTCATATGCCCAATTATATTGATATATTTGCGGGATGTGGGGGTCTTTCTCTAGGTTTGCACAACGCCGGATGGTCTGGTCTGTTTGCAGTTGAAAAAAGTCCCTTTGCTTTCTCCACTCTTAAAGCAAACTTAATTGATGAGCGGAAGCATTTCAATTTTCCAGATTGGCTTGAAGAATCTAATCATGACATCAACGAATTATTGAAAAAAAACAGAAATGATTTGATGGCATTAAGAGGGAAGGTCGATCTTGTTGCTGGTGGCCCGCCATGTCAAGGGTTTTCAATGGCTGGCAAACGCATTGAAGAAGATGAAAGAAATCAACTCGTTTATTCATATATTGAATTTATTGATTTAGTTCGCCCCAAACTTATTTTCTTTGAAAATGTTATGGGTTTTACTTATTCTTTTGTCAAAGAGGACAAACGAGGTATTCCTTATTCTAAAATTGTTGTGGAGACTTTAAAAGATATGGGGTACGATGTCGAATCAGATGTAGTGGATTTTTCAAGCTATGGCATTCCTCAAAGACGCAAGCGTTTTATTTTAGTAGGCGTACTAAAAAAATCTTCATCCAAAAAAGCTAAGGATTTTTTTATGTTAATTAATGACATGAAAAGTGATTTTCTTTCAATGAAAGGCATCTCTGAAACTGTCACAGTAGCGGAAGCAATATCGGATTTGTTTGAGAGAAATGGTACAACACCTTGCCCTGATCGTAAGAATTTCCGTGCAGGTAGGTACAATAGCGCTGAAAGTTCATATCAAAAATTAATGAGATCGAATACCGTACAAAAGGGGGATGTGGCAGATAGTCACAGTTTTGCAAAACATAACCCTGAAACTAAATTGTTATTTTCTAATCTTTTGGAGAAATATCCTACTCGGAATAAAAGATTGACTAGTAAAGAAAGAGATGAGTGGGGGGTAAAAAAGAGAGGAATTTCAATCTTGGACGGTACTTCCAAATGTCCTACACTGACAACACATCCCGATGACTATATCCATTACTCGGAACCACGTATTTTAACTGTAAGAGAATACGCTCGGATTCAATCATTTCCAGATTCTTATAAAATAAAAGCAAAATATACGACAGGGGGGCTTTTGAGGAAAGTAGAAGTTCCTCGATACACACAAATTGGAAATGCAATTCCACCCCTGTTCGGTGAGCTTGCAGGATTAGCGTTAAAAGAAATGGGTGAATTGAATGGATGAATTGTCTTTTAAAGTTAGTTCTGCATTAAAAAGTATCATCGGTAAAGATTTAATTACTGATGATTTCATTGCAATCTTTGAACTTGTAAAAAATTCATATGATGCTTTTTCAAAAAAAGTTGAAATCATTTTTGAACCTGATAAAATTATTATCAAGGATGATGGAAAGGGCATGTCCTTAGAGGATATTATTAATAAATGGTTATTTGTTGCATATTCTGCAAAAATAGATGGAACTGAAGATTTGCCCTCTGAAAAAAATACCAGTTATCGTGATAATATTAAGCGCAAATATTATGCTGGTTCCAAAGGTATCGGACGTTTTTCTTGTGATCGAGTAGGTCAAAAATTAGTGCTAACATCACGCAAAAAAGGTACTGATTTTACCGAAAGAGTTTATGTTGATTGGGATTCATTCGAAAAAGACCCGAAAAAAGAATTTTATCAAATAAAAGTTAATCATGAGACAGTCTCTAATTATTTCGATAGCGGAGTTGTTCTTGAAATCTCATCTTTACGTTCCAAGTGGGATTATGAGAGAAAAATTGAATTAAAACAATCGTTGGAAAAGCTTATTAATCCCTTTGATTCTCTTGATTTTGAAATTTGGCTTACTAGTACATCTGACCTTTCAGAAGATGATAAAGGTAAGTCTAGCCGTAAGAGAATTCATCGCCAAGGAACTGGTCGATACTTAACTCAGGTCAATGGTCCGGTAAATAATTTTATTTTTGAAAAATTGAACTTAAAAACAACTCAAATAAAAACGTCAATGTCCGATGAGTGGATTACAACCGAATTGGTTGACCGTGGAACATTAATCTATAAAGTTCGTGAAAAAAATATTCATAGTTCTTTTTTAAATGACGCTTCGTTTCATATCTATTATTTAAATACTATTGCAAAAACAAATTTTACGAGAACAATGGGTATTGAGCCGGTTAGGTTTGGCTCCATATTCCTTTTTAAAAATGGATTTAGAGTTTCTCCATACGGAGCTCTTGGAGACGATAGCTTAGGCATTGATTTTAGGCATCAACAAGGAAATCGGCGTTTTTTGGGTACAAGGGATCTTTTTGGTCGAATCGAATTAATAACCGATTCATCTTATTTCCGTGAAGCATCGAGTCGTGACGGGGGTCTTGTAGAAACACCCGAATACCTCATTCTTAAAGAATTATTTTTTGAAAAATCCCTTAAACCGTTGGAAAGGTATATTGGGTTTGTTCAATGGGGTCTTGGATGGGAGTCCAAGGGGTTTTTCACGGAGAAAGAACTTCTTGATGGTGACAAGAATCGAGAAGACACGTCTATAATTCAAAAGAATCTGGGAAGTCGGTTTCATCTTGTAAAAATCATAAAAAAACTATCTGACAATAAAGATATTGAAATTTTAGAGTATGATAAAGATTTGTTTTCAATAATTAAGGATAATCTTGAAAAAGTAAATCCATCTATATTTAAAGACATTTCAAAAATTGCTACGAAAACAAATAATTCAGAATTGTTTAAAAGCGTTGAGGATGCTGAAAAAAAGTATGTGGTATTATTAAATCAAAAAATGGAAACTGAACGCAAATTCATTGAGGAAGAAAAAAAGAGAATAGAAGCAGAAGAACAAAAGAAAGCGGAAGAAGAAGCTAGGAAGAAAGCCGAAACAGAACGACAAAAAGAAGAAGAAGCACGAAAAAAAGCAGAGCTCGCTCAAAGAGAAGCAGAGCTTAAAAAGCGTGAAGCAGAACAAAAGAGAAAAGAAGCGGAAGAAGCTAGGAAGAAAGCTGAAACAGAACGACAAAAAGAAGAAGAAGCACGAGAAAAAGCGGAACTTGCTCAAAGAGAAGCAGAGCTTAAAAAGCGTGAAGAAGAGTTTGCTCGAAAAGAGGCAGAACAAAAAGCTAAGGACGAATCAGAAAAAAGGGCAAATGCAGAGAAAGAAAGAGAAGAAGCCGTTGTGAAATTCAATGAAGAGAAAAAGAGAAGATTGTTTCAAAGTTCTCTAATTGGGATGGACAAAGAACACATAATGGGACTTCAACACAACATTGGTCATTCTTCTAGCCGGATTATTGAGAATGCTAATTCTTTATTGAGGAGTAAAAATGTTTCAGAAAAAGATTTAGCTAAAATTTATACAATCATGAAAGAATCCTCCAAAATTAAATCCGTATCGAATTTCATTACACGAGCAAATTTCGGCGTAAACTCCAATTCAATAACTAGAGATCTTGTTCAATTCATAAAGGAATATGTTGAAGAAATTTACCTATCTTCTGAACCGCTTCTAAATACAAAATTAAAGATCCATTTAACAGATAACAATAAGGAGTTCGTAAAAGAATTTAGCCCTCTTGAGGTTACAATTCTTATTGATAATTTCATTAATAACGCAGAAAAAGCAGGCGCTAGTGACATTTATTTTGATTTTAATGTTACAGATTTAGGATTGAGGATAGCCGTTGAAGATAACGGCAAAGGAATTGCCGCGGAGCATCTAGATCAAATTTTTGATTTAGGTTTTACAACGACAGACGGATCCGGTATTGGATTGTATATAATAAAATCAACGATTCAAAAAGATATGAAAGGAAAAATAACGGTTTCTTCTGAAGAAAATGTAAAAACTGTTTTTATTATAGAGTTGGGACTATGAAACTAAGGTATAACATTCTATGGTTAGATGATCGTATTAATGATTTTATTGATGATGACTGGCTTGAAAAAGTAAAAGTGCATTTATCTAATCATGGATTTGAACCATCCATTATCTCAATTTCAAATTCTGACGATTTTGAGCGATCCCTAAATGAGGATTTTGATCTCATGCTTATAGACTATAATCTAGTGGAGGATGAATCCACAGGAAAAAACGGTGATCAAATAATTCAACTTATTCGCCAATCAAACATTTCCACAGAAATTTTATTCTATACTGCAAAAAAATTAAGGGATATTGGTCAAATTAATCGTAGCACATTTTTAGAAACTTCCAAATTCTCTTCTGAAACTCATCATAAGTCAGTTTATAATGAAATTATTAAACTTATTGATTTGACAATTCAAAAATTTCAGCATATAATTGCCATGCGCGGTATGATTATGCATGAAACCAGCTCATTAGACGCTGCGGCTTTTGAAATCATCAATTCATGTACAAAATGCGCTGAGTTAGATACAGAACAATTATCAAAAAAAATATTTGATGAAATTGCCACTCATCTCAGGTCCAAGTCCAAATATTTTGAAAAGTGCAAACTCGAATGTTCGATTGATGATTTGATGGCCGATCCTCTTCTCTTTTCGTCATATCAACAATCTTTAGCAATTGGTGAAATATTAAATCAGTTAGATCTGGATGATTTTTCAAGGGAATATCATAATGAAATTATAATACCTCGAAATATTTTCGCTCATTCTGTTTTATGCAATGAAAATGGCATTGAATACTTCAAAAATAAAAAAAAGAATGTTAGTTTTAATTCTGAGAAATGCAAAGAAATAAGAGAAAATATTCGGAAACATAAGAAGAATCTTGAGAAACTCGAATCAGAAGTTAAAAAAATCAGTTAAATTATAATGAATCCAACCGATATAATATATTCATTGAATTGTATCCATTTTTCTTATAATATTAGAAATATTTTTTCATTAATAATGAGAATTGGGTGCCACTTTCAATGATCTTTTTATATTCTCGTTTAGTAAACAAAACTCATTGTCACCATAATTCCAAATGCAAATGGAGTCATGAAATTATGCACTTCTTGATTGAAGATAAGAGGGATTTTCCATTACGTTTTCTTTTTTTATGTGGTATTAGGTTCGTTTGTCACGTTTAATAAATGTTTTTATTTGCTGAATTTATTTTGAAAATTCGGCTGCGAGTCTATCACTTAATTCCGATAACGATTTAATAAAACCGAAATTGCTATATTCAAAATTTTGGGTAAGGTCATTCCATTGCATGAATCCAAGCATATGTTCACAAGGCTCACTATTAACTATTGTCTGTATGTGAGATATATGATGTTCAGTATGCAATAATTGAGTTAAGCGTGGACTGGCCCCGTTGTTGATATTGACAAGCAACCCATATTTTGAACCTGATACAAAACAATATCCCACAAGTTGTGACCATTCTTTCAACCCTACGGCATTCAAAAGTTTGATCTCTAAAATCAAAAGTTCGAATTTTATCCCATCTGTAATCAGAGCAAATATATCAAGACTTAACGGTGGAACACGCTCTGCGAATTTTGAAACGCAAGCACATTTGTCGGGGTGCTCGATAATGATACGTTGGAGATTGTTTTTCAATTCGCCGATTCCCCAATATACATACAATTCGCGGCGGTTACTCGCCAAAAAATTGCTTCTTAATTGCGCTTCGATAAAAGTCTGTATCTCTGGGTAATAGGATACTTCATTTCGCATTACGCAAATCTCCTTCAGTTATTGGGCGGACACACAATTTATATTCATTATCCGGGGCAATCGTAACAAGTTTTTCATAAACACTCGGGTTATGCGCACCAATCAATACACCTCGACCATTTCCAGTGATTACTAAAGGTGTTAACAAATCAGGTTTACGGAATTCGACCATAAGGCCAGTGGCGGTAGACAAATCACGCCCTAAGTCTATCAGTGATTTATTTTTAGGGTGTTTATTTAGCTCATCAGCATTTACTGTATAGGAAACTCCTTCAGTATTTTCAGCAATAATAAAATTTGACTCTTGAACTTCAAACCTAGAAAGAATATTTGGGTATTTATTATTCATTTCATGATGTATGCGATGTTCTACAATCTTTTCAAAGTTGCCTTTGGGGCGTGCGCCATTTAATTCATTTTCATCAGCAATCACATAAGATATGCCTTGGATTATTTTGGCAATAGGGTACCCATTATTAGCATTGTTTCCAAATAATAATGCGTTATGGTCTGCTTTATAAAGTTCGTATAATGATTTTACACTAACGTTTGCAATAGAATACTCTCGATTAGCAAGCAACGGCTCTTCTTTAATTATTTCTTCTATTTTCTGTATTGTATTTTTACACAATATTGGGAAAGGAATAATTAAATCTCCAACATTTGAAAATAAGCCTCTAATAGTATCATATGGTGCATTTTCACATCCCATAACAGCACAGACATGGCGATTATGGAGATAATGTCCTCCACGGATGCAATCAGGCAACCTTTTATCATTCTCTCCGGGATGAAAGCAGGAAGTTTTCGCTCGAATTTCGCGTTCGGGGCACGAAACTGCACTATGCGTTTGTTGCTGCAAGCTACGATTTTCGATAGATGATTCCGCCTTTGTTTTGAAAGCAAACGCTCCGAATTTAGCATATTGATCAAGTTGGATGCGGAGTTTGGTACCTTTATTCCATTTCGTATAGTAAGAGTCACTTGCTGATTGGAAGTTGGGATGGTTCCACAGAATTTGATCGGGTAAACAGTTTACACTATACAAAAGGCGGCACAACTCACAAACGAATGAGAAATTAAAGCCTTTTAACTCAAACGATAAAGTTTGGATTTCAGCTGAAAATCGCCGGTGGTTTTTATTTGTGCTACCTATGGTATCGGCAAGTCCTGCAATAAATCTCCGTTTCATATTTTCATCAAATAAATCAGCAATTATCCCACCAATACTTGCAGTACTACGCAATTCGCCTTCGCATTCAATACCGTATGACTGCAAATCGGATTTCAACTCTGTCAAATCTCCCTCAAACAAAATATTCCAATCACCGCGAGCAGTTCCATCAAAAGAAATATTGAGGCCGTAAATGTTTCTAAACAATGGGTTTAAAAATTGTACAATGTCTCCTGATATTTGAGAGGCACGTCTGGGATTCTGGTCATATGAACCCCATTTCCTATACGGGAGGTGGATTATGAATCCGTCTTCGTTGTTTCGCCAAATCCCACCACCGATTATCAAACCAAAAAGATATGCTTTATCGGTATTCATTAACATGCCTGTTCTCCTTTGAAAACTTGTTCCATAATCGAAGAGGCTATATTCTGAGCTAGGATTACGGGCACGGCATTTCCAATGACTTTATACATTGCTGTAATGTTTTTTGGTGTGTCATCAATAAATAGGAAATCATCTGGAAAAGTTTGTATTCGAGCAATTTCACGAATCGTATAACGGCGATTTTCGGTCGGGTGGATAATACCACAGTTTTCGGGTTGAGCCGATGCTGTAATTGTTCCGTTAATTTCATCACGCGAAAAACGTCTATAAAAATTAGGCGAGCGATATTTCTTCATATCATCTCTTATTCGTTGAAAACGAGGCGCTAATTGCTCATAAGGAATATCTTTCCAAGAACCACCCTCTGGTATGTATTCAATCATTTCAAGTGCTTGGGGTGACAACCCCCAATCAATTTGATTGGGTAAATCTTTGGGCATTTCCAGAACATTCCGAATTGTCAAATTATTTTTTATTTGCTTTTCGGGAAAAACAAAATTAATTTTTAAATCTTTTTTTATCCCAACAAAAAAAACTCTTTGCCTGTTTTGTGGAACGCCGTAGTCAGCAGCGTTTAGAAGTTTATGAACAACATTGTAACCCACGCCTCCAATTGTTGACAAATCTTCATTAATGACGTCAACCAAGTTGCGCCCATCAATATATTTTGTTGACAATAATCCTTTTACATTTTCAAATACAATAACCTTTGGCATTTTACTTTCAATAATTCGAAGGCATTCCTTGTATAGCATACCCCTAGAATCATGAACACCTTTACGGTTCCCAGCATTAGAAAATGGTTGACAGGGAAATCCAGCTGTTAATATATCCCCTTCAGGAATATCGTCTTCATCTACGCTTAATATATCCCGCCCATCTATTTTACCAAGATTACGGGTATAAACAGCTTGTGCATCTGAATCAAAGTCATTAGCCCACACTCTCTCAAATCCCGCCTTTTCAAAACCAAGGTCAAGACCACCGCAACCAGAGAATAATGAAATTAATCGTGGTTTATTATTATCTTTGACTGTATCAATTTCATTCACTTGACTATGTAATTGCTTTTTGATTTTCGTTCGACTATCAATGGGTTTTGGAGTGTTTTTAGGAATTAACCAAAATCGATCTATGCGAACCGCACCGTTTATTTGCCCCTTTAAGCAAAGTGCTTGTACGCGCCTCGTTTTTATTCCCCATTTAACTCCGGCTTCTTTGGGAGTCAACCATTCTGAATCCATTTGAATCGAAATCCGTTTCTCGTATTCCTTTCTAATTCCCGCACCTCAATCGCTTAGCACGTTTGAACGCACAATACAAGAATAGAAGAATTATTAAATATAAATTCTTGTCGAGGTAAAAAAATCAGGTAATGGAACAACTTCTATCGTATTTTAATAATGTCTTTGAATTTAATTCTAGATCTTGCATGGCGAAAGTATTAATCTAATTCAGGTTACATAAGAGTAAATATATAACTCGGTATTCAATTACATCTTATAAATTCCTATAAAATAAGAGGTTTAGTAACATGGAACACAACCACGACCACAAAGAATGTAACAGCTGCAGCTGCGGCGATAACCCCGAAGACCTAACATTTTTCCTTGAAATAGATGATGAAACAATAGAATGTGAAGTCATCGGCATTTTTGAAGCCAACGGTAAAGAATACATTGCTTTGGCTCCGTTGGACTCCGATGATGTTATTATTTACGGCTACAAAGAAACCGGCGACGATTATGAGTTAATTGATATTGAGGACGAAAAAGAATTTGAAAACGCAGCGGCGGTTTTGGATAAATTGCTCGATGAAGAGTAATTTGAAGTTTGCCGCCGTTTTATTTTGATTTAGTTTATTTTGTCTAGATATGGAGCATCATTGCTTTGCACGAAAGGCAAGTTAAATCGGTACTTCAATGCCCTAAAAATTCCACGTATATAAAAACGTATATATAGTTTTAAGAGGAACCTCGTTTAATAATTCCTGCCATGCTTAATCAACAACAATTATCAACTCGCTGACTCAAAGGCGTTTGGATAAGTTGATGCACACTCGGCAGGCCTTTATTTTTTTTATTTTTATTACTTTAATACGCTCCTTTTGTTCTTTTCACATCAGTTCGCTTTATATATTACTTCGGTTTTGTCTGTTTCGTTTACGGAAAAACACCATTAATGACCTTCGGCGCCGGCGGCGACAGATATGAGCGAGACGAAATCAAATACGAGAGAAAATATCCTCGGAACGGAAGATGTCAAAAAATTGCTGTTTAGGTTTGCGGTTCCGGGCGTCATTGCAATGCTTGTCGGCGCTTTTTACAATATTATTGATCAGATTTTCATCGGGCACAGTGTCGGCATGCTCGGCAACGCGGCAACGAATGTCGCTTTTCCGCTTGTTATCATCGCAATGGCTCTCGGGTTGCTTTTCGGAATCGGGGGCGCTTCAAATTTTAGTCTTTGTCTCGGCGCCGGCAATAAGGAACGAGCTAAAAAGGTTGTCGGGAATTCTATTTTTCTATTGACGGCTTCCGGTGTCCTCGTTTTTGTTGTTATTCATTTGTGTTTGGAACAGCTCGTGACATTATTCGGCGCGACGGACGCTGTTTTTCCGCTGGCGTTTGAATACATTACCATTACGTCGTTTGGGATGTTGTTTTTGATTTTCTCTACAGGCGCCAGCAGCATTATTCGCGCCGACGGCAGCCCGAGATATTCCATGTATTGCTTACTGGCCGGCGCTTTTTTGAATGTTGTTTTGAGCGCGTTTTTTATTTTCGGGTTGAATATGGGCCTTGCCGGCGCGGCTTGGGCGACCGTTATCAGCCAGTTTGTTTCTTTTTTAATCGCCGTGCTTTATTTTACGCGGTTTAAATCGGTTGTTTTGGAAAAGAAAGATTTTGTTTTGAACCGATCCGTTACCAAGATGATTTTTTACCTCGGCGCCTCCAGCTTTTTGAATCAGATTTCCATGGTGGCCGTTCAGATTCTTTTGAATAACACGGTGGCTTATTACGGCGGCCTTTCTGTTTACGGCAGCGAAATTCCGCTCGCCGTCACCGGCGTCATTTCCAAGGTCAGCATGATTTTTATTGCCGTCATCATCGGCGTTTCTCAAGGCGGGCAGCCGATTGCGGGATTCAATTACGGCGCTAAAAATTACGGCCGCGTCAAAGAAGTTTTCAAATTGGTTCTTAAAGTATCAATGTTTATCTCGCTGATCGCATTCCTGTGTTTTCAGCTTTTTCCGCTTTCGATCATTAAAATTTTCGGCGGCGGCAGTGAATTATACTTTGAATTCGCCGTCAGGTTCTGCCGGATTTATTTGTTCATGATGATCATCATCGGTATCCAGCCCGCCGCCTCTATTCTGTTTACGGCGATCGGCAAATCATACAAAGGCATTTTACTGGCAATGATCCGTCAGGTCTTGTTGTTGATCCCGCTTGTGATTGTCATGCCGCTGTACTTTGGCTTAGACGGCGTTTTGTACGCGGGGCCGATCGCCGACGGCATTTCAGCGGCGGTCGCTTTCATTTTCGTTTATCGGGAGTTTAAGAGGCTGACGGCAATGGAAAATGAAGAGAATTTAATAAGAGGGCAGCCGGCAGCGGCGGTTTGATTTTTTGATAATTTTGGCCGGCG
This sequence comes from Candidatus Methanimicrococcus labiotermitis, assembly GCA_009784005.1. Lineage (GTDB taxonomy): Archaea > Halobacteriota > Methanosarcinia > Methanosarcinales > Methanosarcinaceae > Methanimicrococcus > Methanimicrococcus labiotermitis. The sequence continues at coordinate 58,191 of WRCE01000003.1, read as the reverse complement.
GTGTTTACTCGGCCTTTCCTTCCGCTGTTTACGGCTTTTCCTTCCGCTGTTTACGGCTTTTCCTTCCGCTGTTTACGACCTGTTCTTGGTATTTCCTTGACCGGTATTTCCCTTTTCGTTTTGTTTCCAATACGTTTTATTTCTCATTTTAAAAATGAATTGAATTTTTTTTCAAATAATCCAAAATCTTTATAATTACGTTGTTCTTTTCTGTCTGTAATGTTAATTTCCAATCCCTTGTTGTAACAATCAATAATTTCGATTGATAGTGAAGGGATGTTAACAATTTTTGAAGGATTGACATACCATGACGCTTAAAGAGAATTTGTTAAAAGCCTTAAATGGCGAAGAAGTTGCAAAGACCCCCGTCGTGTCCATGACACAAACGGGAACTGTTGAATTGATGGATGCTGTCAATGCACCGTGGCCGGACTCCCAGTCCAATGCAAAGATGATGACAGACCTTGCCATCGCCGCGCACGAACTTTGCGGTCTTGAAGCTGTCCGTGTCCCCTACTGTTTGACCGTCCTTGCCGAAGCAATGGGCTGTGAAGTCAACATGGGAACAAAGAACAGACAGCCCTCTGTTATTGCTCACCCGTACGAAAAGCCCGAAATGCTTGACGCGGCAACAAAGCCCGACTTGAAGACAGCAGGCAGAATCCCCGCTGTTATTGAAGCCATCAAAGCAATCCGCGCAAAAATCGGTCCCGACGTTCCGATCATCGCCGGCATGGAAGGCCCCGTCACACTCGCTTCTGACCTCGTCAGTGTTAAATCTTATATGAAATGGTCCATCAAAAACCCCGACGCGCTCGCCAAAGCAAACTCCTTTGCCAACGACGCCGCGATCGAATACGCAAACATGATGGTCGAAGCCGGCGCAGACATCATCTGTATCGCTGACCCCGTTTCCTCCCCCGACTTGATGAGCCCGCAGGACTTCCATGACAAACTCATGGGCGTCATCACCGAATTCGCAGACAAAGTCAACGCACCCGTTGTTCTTCACGTCTGCGGCAACGTGGCACCCATCCTCAACGACATGGCAAACTGCAACTGCAAGGGCCTCAGTGTTGAAGAAAAAGTCGAAGACCTTGCCGGCGCTGTTGACAAAACAAAAGGCCGCGCAACCATGATCGGCAACGTTTCCAGCCCCTTCGTCCTCTTGAGCGGCGACGCCGCCAAAGTCCAAGACGCTGTGAACCGCGCTCTTGACGCCAAAGTCGCAATCCTTGCGCCCGGCTGCGGTATCGCACCGATGACACCCTCCGCCAACATCAGAGAAATGGTTGCGGCAAGAGACAAATACTTCCAGTAAGCTGTTTGCTTATTTATTAAAATCAGAGAAAAGGCAATTGCCTTTTCTTATTTCTGTTTTTTTCAATTTTAGGTTCGGTTACTGTTCAGTGTCAATATTCTGAAAAAAATTTCAAAGAAGAATCGGTTTTTTCAAATCCCCTTCTGAAGCTTGTTTTTTAAACGTCAAATTTTTCGCCGTCAAAGCTGCGCTTATCGCGTTATTCGCGATTTCCTCTAAAGCCGCTTTTTTAACGTTTGTCACAGCCGACAAATACCGCAGTTCGTATTCGCCGTTGTTTTCAATTTTTTCCTGAAGGATATATTCCGCTTCAATCTGTCTGTCGTCAGGCCCCGCCGTTTGGCTGACCTTAATGAGCGTATCATCGACCTTCACGGCCATTTTGATGTGCCCGACAAATGACGAGTTCAATTTCGCAATCTCAATGCCTGCAGTCGTTACAATTTGTTCCAAAAGGGCGCCGGCGTCTTTGACGGTGAGTCCTCCTTGTCCCTCCTGTCTTCCTTGCCCCTCCTGACTTCCTTGTCCCTCCTGTCTTCCTTGCCCCTCCTGTTTGCCTTGTCCTCCTTGGGCGTGAGCGTGATATAATCCCGAATAGGCGCTGATATTTGACACTTCTATCGAATTTGCCTTCTCCGTCACTATTGAACGCGCTTCGGCGCCGCCTGCGTCGATTGGGTTGAAAACGGTTTCGCCTTCTGCCATCATCAGCCGGTACAGCTTATCAACCGATTCGTTCTCTCTCGCCGACATCCGAATTTGATAGGCATCGGGATTCATTTCTTTCAAAAAAGTTTCAACGGCTTGGATTTTTTCTTCGTCTGCCAAATCCGTTTTGTTAATTCCGATGATATCCGCTTCTTTTAATTGCTGTTCCACGAATTTGGGAATTTGATTCATTTCCGACGTAAACCGAGACACATCGACAAGCGTAATGATTGGCGCAAACGACATCATCACGTTGATTCTGAGAAGTTCGTCCCGTATTTGACTCGGAAAAGACAGCCCGGTCGGCTCCACAATTAAAATATCGGGCTTGTAAATGTCCGCTAACTCCGAAACCGTTACTCTCAGGCTGTAAATCAAAGAACAGCAGATGCAGCCGTTTGTGATTTCTTTGGACGGTATTCCCGCGACTTCCAGCGCGCTGCCGTCAATCCCGATTTCGCCGACTTCATTTACAATCAATGCCGCGCGTTTATTGTCCGCCGCCATTTTTTTAATCAGCTTCAAAACCGTTGTTGTTTTTCCGCTGCCCAAAAAACCGCCAATAATGAAAACTTTCATGAAACACCTCTTTCTCGGTTATCTCTCTTTCTCGGTTATCTCTTTTTCCGTTCGTCTCTTTTTCCGTTTGTCTCTTTTTCCGTTTGTCTCTTTTTCTGTTCGTCTCTTATTTCCGTTTGTCTCTTTTTCCGTTTGCCTCTTATTTCCGTTTGCCTCTTATTTCCGTTTGCCTCTTATTTCCGTTTGTCTCTTTTTCTGTTCGTATCTGTCTCAGTTTTTTTCCAAAGAGAATGGGATGCCACAGGCTCCTTTTCTGAATAGCCGGAGCGCCGCAGGCGCTCCAAAATAAAAACCGCCGATTATCATTAAATCGATCTGAGCGCGTCGACAGGATTCATGTCGGCGGCCCGCTTTGCGGGGTAAACGCCGGCCAAAATACCGATGAATATCGAAATCAAAATGGCGGCGGCGATTGCGCCGAATGATAAGGACATTGAAATGCCCAGGAAAGCTGAACCGACATACGAAACGGCCAGACCCAGCGTTGTTCCGATTGCGCCGCCGATGACGCTGATAACAACGGATTCAACAAGGAACAGAACCAAAACGTCAGAAGATGTGTAGCCGAGCGCCTTTAACGTTCCGATTTCCTTTGTTCTTTCCGTCACGGTTACAATCATGATGTTCATGATGCCGACAGTGCCGACAATCAAGGAAATGCCGCCAATGGCGATTAAGAAAAGCTGAAGTGTCTGCGTCATAGAGCCGACCTGTTCCAAAATTTCCGCCTGATTAAAGGTTGTAAAAGGAAGCAGCTCAGCGTTATCCAAATTTCTTTCAGAAACGCCCAGATTTCGGGCCAGATTTCTCTTAATTTCGTCATTCGTTTCTTTGACCGTGTCGTCGGATTCGGTCATGGCGAAAATCATACGATAATCCGATTTTCCGGTCATCTCTTTCATAGCGGAAAGCGGAATATAAACCGCCGTATTATAATTACTTCCGATAACAAGAGTCGTCTGCTCCGTTCCGGAAATTCCTTTCACGCTGAACGAGCGGGTCACATAATCCTGAATTTCGGTATTGTAAATTGTAACCAGAACAGATCCCCGCGTTGAGATTTGATTTTTAAAATCATCTTCCGAAATGGTTTTGCCGATAACGGCCGAGGAAGTATCCCTGTTGGATACAAAGATGCCGTCATACATCGGAATAGAGCCTATCTCCGCGTAATCCTCTTGAATGCCGTAAATGGTGTAATTTTTGGATTCCCCCATGTATGACACTGCGCCCGACGCCGAGAGAACAGGGGAGGCGGCTGTGACGCCGCGCGTGTTTCGAACAACTTCCACCTGCTGGTCAAAGAACAGATTGTCTTTGGAAGAAATGACCATGATGTAATTGGAACCGCTGGAGCTGATTTGTTCTGAGAAGAAAGCGCCGAAACTGGCGCCGAGGGTAAAAGTGGCGACAACGGCGGCAATGCCGATAATAATGCCAAGCGCCGTCAATCCGGAACGCAGTTTAGAGCTTTTCAAGCTTTTGACCGCCATATTCGCGCTTTGAGAAATATCAATCATTTTTATCCCCTCAAATTACTCCTCAAATATTCCTCAATGCATCAACCGGATTCATTTTCGCGGCGCGGTAAGACGGCTGCGCGCCTGCCAAAACGCCGACCAAAACAGATAAGCCGGTGCCGACCAAAAGGCCCGAAATCGGAATCGCCATAGAGATCCCAAGATAGCTCGTGCCGATGTAAGCGATAATCAAACCAATAACAGTACCGATCAGCCCGCCGATACAGCTGATGACAATGGATTCAACGACAAATATGAGCAAAACGTCATTGGACGAATAACCGAGCGCTTTTAATGTTCCGATTTCGCGCGTCCTTTCCGTGACGGTCACGACCATGATATTCATGATACCGACAGCGCCGACAACCAGTGAAATGCCGCCGATTGCAAGTAAAAACAATTGAAGTGTTCCTGTCAAAGTGCCGACCAGTTCCAAAATTTCCGCCTGATTGATGACCATAAACGGAATTTTTTCATTGTCATCCAAGTCGCGTTCGGAAACACCCAAACTTCGCGCAAGGCGCTTTTTGATTTCATCCGATGTCTCGTTAATGTCCTCGCGCGAATCGGACATGGCGTAAATCAGATTATAAGACTTCTCTCCCGTCATTTTCTGCATTGTCTGCATCGGGATGAAAATCATTGTATATTCTCCGCTGCCGGATAACATGTCGGTTCTGTCGGTACCGACAATGCCGATAACTTTGAATGATTCCGTTACGTATTCTCTCGTTTCGGAGTTGTAAAGCGTTATGTCAATCGTGTTCCTTAGGCCGATTTCCCGGCGAAACGCATCCTCCGCCGTATCTTTCCCGACAACGGCGACATAGGTGTCTTTATCCGAATACATCTGCCCTTCATATATCGGAATAGACCCGATTTCCACCGCGGCCTCATGCATTCCCGATATCGAGAGATTCTTCTCTCCGTTTGCAAAAGAGACGAGACCCACCTTTGAAATTTCCGCCGCGACACCCGTCACGCCGGGTGTATTTCGGATAACGTCCAGTTGTGCGTCACGAAAAAGATTCTGCTGGAATGAGAACACAACGATGTAATTGGATCCTTGCGTGTCCAGTTCATCCATAAAATAGCCGGTAAAACTGCTGCCGATTGTAAAAGTCGCGATCACGGCGGCGATGCCGACGATAATGCCCAGAGCGGTCAGTCCCGATCGAAGCTTGGCGCTCCTCAAGCTTGCAACCGCCGTTTTAAAACAATAGGCCAGACTGATCATTTCGGCATCTCTTTCATTTTTTATGAATGCAATTCAATAACTTGAATTCGGTAATGCGAATTCGATTATTTCAAACTCAATAACGCGAATTCGTTTTGGTTCAGGTTTCAATATTGAACGGATAAATTATGGACCGGCCGAGCGGCAGAGAGGACGGGTGGGCGCGGCGGGCAAAGCCCGCCGTTCGCCACGCCCTCTTCCCGAAAACTCAGCCGCGCGGATTATCCTTAATTTCCTATCCTTAATTTCCTTATTCCTTCTTTTCAGTCTGTTTTCTTCCTTTTTTCAAATACTCTAAAAGAGACATGTTCTTCTTTTTCTTGAGATAGAAATGCCCGACAACCGCGGCAAGCAGGAGAATAATGGCGAGGTAAATTACAAATGTCATGACTTTGGACGGCGGCGTGATGGCGGGGCCGATATCAAAGATCATGCTGTCTTCATGGGCGTTGTCGCCGTTAAAGTAAACGGCTTTGAATTCAACGCTTGAATTGCCGGCGCCCTGTGTGATGTTGAATTTGGCGGTGAAAAAGTCATCCGGTTTCATTTCGCCGATGAAATATTCGGTCGGGTAAAAAGTCATACCCTCGGCGATTGGAATGATGGAAACGCCGCGAACGGTTCCTTGGTGGTAGTTGACGATGTCGATTTCAACCGTTTTGCCGGCGGCGGACGCGTACGGGGCTTTGGATTGGATGGTTCTGATGCCCGCGGCATCGACTTTGATTTCAATGTTTCTTTTGATGTTGTACTCAAAAGAGCTGCCGTTAACGCCAAGCATTAACAGGTAAGTGCCGTCGGCCGTGTCTTCGGGAATGCTGACACGGAACGGTATTGAGATGTTGTCTCCCGGGGCGATGATGCCGAGCGCATTGACGGCTTCGCTTGTCACAATGATGTTATCTTTAGAATAAAGGTCAGCTGACTGGATTCTCGCGTTTGTGGTATTGGACCCTGCGGTCATTGCCGTCGCGTTATTTTTCAAAGTCACCCAAATAATGCCCGTGTCTCCAGGCATGAAAACTTCGGGACTGCTGCTCACTTTTTCAATAATGAGCGTTCCGCGGCTGCTCGGGTCAATGATGCCGCCGATTCCGATTGTGAATTTCTGTTCAATCCATAAAGTGCTGTTGCCGACTTTGTGCCTGACTGTCAAGTCGCGCGGCCCGTCGGGCGCGTCGCTTGCGACAAACATAATGTACTCATGGTAAACCTTCGTGCCTGAATGAATCGTACTGTAAGTTCTTGAAATATCATGAGCTGACGCGGAGAAGATGCCGTCGGGAACAACTTCAATCGTGACATTGTTCATCGGGCCGCTGCCGATGTTTTCGGCTTGAATCCAGAAACGCACTTGTTGTCCTGCTTGCACGGGATACGGCGTCTGGTCCACCAGCGTTATTTTCAAACCCGGCGATGATGCCGAGGCTGTTCCCGAAAAGAGCGATACAGCGAGTATTAAGATGAGAAAAACCGATAGCGCAGAATAAAATGTTTTTTTGACCATATATTTCACCTGATATAAGTTAAAAAGTTAAAACACGCAGTTATACTGAAAAACGATATCATAAAGTTCTAATGTTTACCGAATATTGAAATCAAGGTTTACCATCGTAAGTATATATATCTTTCTGAAAATATCTTTTTGAAATTGATGCCTTCGCCTTGGCGCCCGCTTCAATTTTTCTGTTCCGGCTTTAAGGGGGTTCAAACCCGATATTAAGCCGTTTAGGGACTGATAAATTATGCCGTTTAGGGACTGATAAATTATGTCGTTTAGGGACTGATAAATTATGTCGTTTAGGGACTGATAATTAAGATGTTAGGGGATGACCGATAATCAAGCCGTTTAGGGACTGATTTAAGCTGTAAGGGGCTGACAATAGTCGTTTAGACTGACAACAGCCGTTAAGGCTGACAATAAGCCGTTTAGACTGACAATAGTCGTTAAGACTGATATTCAAGCCGTTAAGAATGCCGCAAAATGAATCAAAGTAAAAAATATGAACGTAAAAAAGACGGATAGACGCCGGCCTGTCCTTCTTTATGAAAGTTGTTGAAAGTTGTGCCGGCGCTTTAGGCGATTTTTAAGAGATAATTTCGTTCAGTCTTTTCAGTTCTTTCGCCCTCTTGATCTCTCTGGCAATTCTGCGACCGGTGGACATGTTTTCTTCCAAGAGGTCGGCATAGGGGGAGCCTGAGACATAAAGGTTGGTACCGGCGACGATTCTTGCGGAAATTTCAAAAACCTTGATTTCCAGATTGTCGGTAAACACCGTTTCCAAACAGAAGGGGCCAATCATGCCGCCGAATTTTTTCAGCGACTCTTCAACGACGCGGCTGCCGAGTTCAAAGATAAGCGGCAAAAGGGATTCGCGGGCAACGAGCGGCATGTTTCCGGTGACGACGTATGTCGGGATGATGCCGGCTTCCATCAATTCTTTCGGGGAGCCGAGGCGGAAAATTTCATCGGCGTTGGACTCAACGCGGCGGTCCATGCTGAGCATTTCCAAACTGCCCTGGCTGAGCTTGTAGCCGTCTTCTTTAATCGGCGAGTAGAAGTAATGCAAGTAATAGCGGGTTCCCGTTATGAATTTCTGAAGCGTGTACGTCTTTGTCGGGTCAATGTGTTCTAAGAAGTCTTCGTAGGTTTTGGCAATGAAAAAGCCTTTGCCGCCGTGCGCGCCGTCGTATTTCACCATGACGGGGCCGTCGATGTTTTTGGGGTCTTCGACAACATCGGGCATGTGGATGCCGGCGCCGACAAGCCATGTTCTTTCTTTCTTGCGGTCGGATTCCCACTCCAAAACATCGCGGTTTCCAAAGGTCGGAAGGCCGAGTTCGACGAATTTCTTGGTTCCCATGTAAGCAATAAAAGAACCGTGGGGGATGATGATAACGTTTTTAGCTTTCAGCTCTTCAACTTTATCAAGAAGCTGGTCATAGCGGTCAAGCACCAAAAACTCGTCCGGTTTCGCCAGCGGAAAAGCGTCGTAATATTTCGGGGGCGCTCTTAAACAAATACCGAGCGTCTTAAACCCTTCTTTGCGCGCGCCGTCAAAAATCTGAAGGCTGGAATGAGAACAGATTGTGGCAATCACAATGTTGTCTAAATCGTACGTATCTAAAACTCTGAGTATGTCTTCCTTTGTGTAGCTCATAAAAATGTTCCTTGAACTTTTGCCATTAAAGGCAGTTATTATATTTAAGATTATTTTACGAAGGTTTTCAGCATCTGTCATCAGCTTCAAGTATCTGTCATCCGCATCAATCCGGCGCCCTCAAAGGACGCGGCAAAATAACTGAGAAAAATGAAACACCCCCTTCTTAGAAAAATAAGAAAAGGGAACGCCCCTTTTCCCGAAACTTATCTTTCAGGTTTTAAAAAAGCGGCGTTCTGATTTTGAATAAAACGAATGAATTGGTGTTTCATTTTTTCTTCTTGTTGCCGGTTTATTGCCAATCTGTACTAATGGAACGAAGGATGCTGATAATATTGATAAAAATAGGTCGTGCGCCGCATTTTCGTCTTTCGTCCGCTTCACTCCCGATATCCGAAATTGCGGTCGTACTTGAACTTTCGATGAATAAAAAAAATGAAACACCCCTTTCTTCAAAAAATAAGAAAAGGGAACGCCCCTTTTCCCGAAACTTATCTTTCAGGTTTTAAAAAAGCGGCGTTCGGGTTTGAATAAAACGAATGAATTGGTGTTTCATTTTTTCTTCTCTTTTAGCCCCTAAAACCGACCGTTCATTACGAATTCCGGTCTGAGCGCAGCGAAGAACGGAATCGGAATGAACGGCTATTATCATTATTTGCTGATGCTGGTGCTGATGCTGTTGCCGGTTTATTGTCCGATGCAGTTGTCGATTTATTGTTAATCTGTACTGATGAGAAGAAGGATGTTGATAATATTGATAAAAATAGGTCGCGCGCCGCATTTTCGTCTTTCGTCCGCTTCGCTACCGAAATCCGAAATTGCGGTCGTACTTGAACTTTTCAAAGAATAACAAAAATGAAACACTCTTTTATTCATCAAAAAAAAGGAAAAAACAGAAACAAAAGGAAAAAACGATGTAACGAAAATAAACGAAAGGAAATAAAAAAACCGCCTTCAGCCGAAACAATTAATTTGTTGTCGACCAAAGGCGGCGGAAATAACATACGTTTTGTTGCTGTTTTTGAAATTACAAGGATCGTTCGTCCGGCTTCATGATATCGGTTAAGATGCCCATGGATCTGAGCGTCTCCATAATTTCATTGTATGCCAGATAGATTTCCACCTGCACGACAGATGTGCTTTCAACGCGCGGTTCAGCTGTAATCCAGATTTCCTGTTCGTTGGAGCCGCGTGAAATCGTCGGACAAGAGAGCAAGTCTCCGTGGGTCAGGCGATAAAGCGTGTTTCTTCCTGAGGAAGTGAACCATGCTTCGTTCTTCATTCTGAGTTCCGCGACAAAGCGTTCCCAGTTCAAGGGGGCAGAAGCTTTCAAGTCAAGCTGAAGGCGTTCACGGTCACCGTTGGGTTTCACTCTTAAGGAGCCGTGGTAACCGCCGTATTCGGCAGACTCTTTGTCAACAACGTTCACTTCGTCTCTCTCAAGCGCTTTGGCTTCTTTTGTAAAGAACGGCGCTAAGTTGTAGACGGAAGATTTCTTTGTCATCATGGAAACGATGAACAATGAAGCGCCGCTGAGCGCCATTGCGACGATGACGCCGTGACATGACAAAATCGGGTGAATCGTGTCAAAGTAGTAAATGCCGGCCGCGTTTTTGCCCATGTACAGATCGAGTATAATCATAAAAATCTGGGCAGTTCCGCCGACAAGCAGAGAAACAATCGCGCCTTCTTTGGTTGCCCTGCTCCAGAAAAGCCCTCCCATGAGCGGGAAGAAGTAGGCGGCGCTTGCAATGTACGTCGCGATGTGGATGTATTCAATGATGTTGATATCCGTAAAGGAGATGGCGGAGGCGCCGAGAATGATGATTAAAACGGTGGCTCTGTTTACGACTTTTAATTCCTTCATTGTTGCGTCAGGTCTGAGGTATCTCTGGTAAAGGTCACGAGAGAGCGTAGAACCGCCGGATGTCGCGAACGTGTCCATACTGGACATGGCGGCGGCCGTCAAACCGAGAGAAATCAACACAACGCCGACGACTGAGAAATTGCTCATCGTGAAGTGCAAAAGAGCGACTTCGGCATCACCCATTGTTGTGATTTCGGGGAAAAGATAGCGAAGACCAAGACCAAGGAGACAGCAGCAAACACCGAAAATGATGAAAACTAAAAATGAACCGAGGAAGAAACCTTTTCTGGCATTCTTTTCATCTTTTGAGGCCCAAACTTTTTGCCATTGGTCTTGTTCGGAAATCCATCCCGGAATGATTGCGATACAGAAAATGAGGATGAGCGGTATTCCGATGGTGAACGGATTCCACCAGCCGGTGGACGATTGCGAGGTTGTGACGAAATCGCTGACAGAAAGCATGCTGACATCGGATGCCACAAACAAAACGGCAATTGTCATGATGATGGTTGCCGCTGCCAAAAGGCTGTACTGAATCAAATTCGTCCAAACGACGGCGGAAAAACCGCCGAGCAAAATATACGCGGAAACGGAAATCGCGATAATGGCCACGGCGTATACCGGATCAATTCCGAAAAAGACGCTGAGGATGAGTCTCATACCTGAAACGTCGGCCGCCGCGAAAAGCATCATAACAATTGTAATAATGATTGCAACGGGTAAACGAATAGAGCTTGCGTATCTCTGTTCTAAAAGTTCGGCTTGTGTGATAGCCGGTAAATTCTTTATTTTGGAGGCCAAAAGACCGATACAGAAAAGCGCGATAAAGTTGGGGGCGGCGAATGTCCAAATGGACCCGACACCGCCGAGTAAATAGGCCGCCGTCACCGCTAAAATACCGCCGCCCGTAATCCAGGAAGCAGCCGCGGAGAGACCAAGCGGTATGTAACCGATTTTTCTTCCGGCAAGCCAGAAGTCTACGACTGATTTTTGTCTTTTATTATAGTACCATCCGACGCCCAGCAAAGATAATGTATAGATTGCCAGGATAACGCCGAAAATAATGAGCATGTTCATGAATTTTCACCTGCAGAAATTTCATTGATGGGTCAATTATGTTTTTGCTTCGGCGAAGATCATTTTTCGCGACTCGATATCGAATCGCTTTAAATCAAAAATCCGTTGTTAATCATAACAAGTTGTTTTACTCGTTTCATCCGCAGATTTTCATTTATTACTTTTTGTTTTTAATAACGACAAAAATAACGCTTCCCTTTTCAAAAACATCAAACCGATATTTGATGAAATCATGGGTGAATTGCTATTATCAAATAAATACATTTTGTTCGATTATATTAACCACGTTTGCTTTTTACGCAATCTGAGTTGAGTCGGAATTCAGCGCCTCACGTCATTTGCGTTGGTTTTTTGGGTCCGTTTTTCTTGAGGCAAAAAATTTTTGCGGCTCGTTTGTCTTGTGCCCTGTTTGTCCTGTGGCAAATTTTCGGTGCCTTGTCTGTCTTGAGCCAAAATTTTCGGTGTCATGTTTGTCTTGAGCCAAAATTTTCGGCGTCATGTTTTTCCTGAGTCCAAAATTTCTTATGCCCTGTTTGCCCTGAGTCAAAAATTTCTTGTTCTTGTTTGTCTTGCCAAAATTTCTCTGTGTCTTGTTCTCAAACCGATATATCTCCGTGTCCTGTTCTTGAATCAATAATCTTTTGTGAACGGTTAAATACAATAAAGAAACTTTAATTATTGATTCAATGACCGGCATTCAAAATTCATCCCAAAATGAGAAGGCGGCTTCCGGAAAAAAATACAGAAATGAGGTTTCCCGGAAAATCCTTCATATGCTTGCGTTTTTAATCGTTGTTTTCATTTATTTTACCGACAGGACGGCGGCATGTCTTGTTATCGGCATTGCTTTGATTCTTCTTTTCGCCTGCAATTCTTTGCTTTTGTATTCAAAACTCAAGTTTTTGAATGACATCAAAGTCAAATATTTCTCTTTCATCTTGCGCGACAATGAAAAATACGGCTATATCAGTTCCAACTGGTTCTTGCTCGGCTGTTTTTTATCCGTTCTTCTCTTCCCGAAATATGTTGCTATGCTCGGCATTACTATTTTGATTTTCGGGGACGCTTTCGCTGCGCTCATCGGCATGCGCTTTGGGAAACATAAATTCAAGAACGGAAAATCGGTTGAAGGAACGCTCGCCTTTATCGGCGTTTCCTATCTTTTTTTAGCGGGCTTCGCCGTTGTTTTGAAATTGGACGCCCCTTTCATTTTGGCAGCGATTGCTTCCATTCCGGTGACAGCCGTTTCTGAAATTTACAGCAAGCAAATTCGAGTGGATGACAACCTTCTGATTCCGATTGTTTTCGGCGTATTAATGGTTGCCATGCTGTTTATTTTTGAAACTTTCGGGGTCTTCTGAGCTTTTGGGATCTTCTGAGCTTTTGGGATCTTCTGAGCCTTTAGGACCTTCTGAGCCTTTGGGGCCTTCTGAGCCTTGGAATCTTCTGAGCCTTTGGGATCTTCTGAGCCTTTGGGATCTTCTGAGCCTTCGGGATCTTCTGAGCCTTCGGGATCTTCTGAGCCTTCAGAATCTGATTTAAAAAAAGAGATTAGCCGGCAAAAATTGCCGGCTATTACCGCGTCATTTTTCTGAAACGGATTTTTTCATGTGTGTGTTTTGTGTGTATGGTGGAGAAAATTATGCGCCGGATGACAGCATTCATGCGGTGCATAAACGTGATGGGCCAAAAAACGACTCCGTCCGTCATTCTTGGTTAAATCAAAAAACGACTCCGTCCGTCATTTTCGGTTAAATCAAAAAACGGTTCAGTCCGTCATTCTTGGTTAAATCAAAAAATGATTCGTTTTGTCATGATTTGATTCAAAATAGGGATTAGCCGGCAAAAATTGCCGGCTTTTTCCGTGCCATTTTACTGACACGGATTTTTTTCATGCGTGTGTTTTTGTGTGTGTTTTGTGTGTGGTGGATAAATTATGCACCGAATGCCAAAGCATTCGCACGGTGCATAAACGTGATGGACCAAAAACGGTTCCGTTCGTCATTTTGGTTAAATCAAAAAATGATTCGTTTATGTCATGATTTGATTCAAAATAGGGATTGCCGGCAAAAATTGCCGGCTTTTACCGTGTCATTTTTTTCTGACACGGATTTACGTTTTGTGTGTGTTTTTGTGTGTGTTTCGTTTTTGTGGTGGGGTTATTATGCACCGGATGACAAAGAATTCATTCAGTGCATAATCGTGATAGACCAAAAATGGTTCCGATTGTGTATTTTTGGTTAAATCAAAAAATGATTCGTTTTTTCATGATTTGATTCAAAATGGAGATAAGCCGACAAAAATTGCCGGCTTTTTCCGTGTCATTTTTCTTGACACGGTTTGTGTTTTGTTTGTGTTTTGTGTGTGTTTTTGTGTGTATGGATGTTGGAGTAATCTATGCACCGGATGACAAAGCAATCATGCGGCGCATAAACGCGATGGGCCAAAAACGGCTCCGCTTGTGTATTTTTTGTTAAATCAAAAAATGATTCGTTTTTTCATGTTCTGATTCAAAATAGGGATTGCCGGCAAAAATTGCCGGCTTTTACCGTGTCATTTTTTCTGATACGGATTTGTGGTTGTGTGTGTTTTTGTTTTGTGGTGGGATAAATTATGCACTGAATGCCAAAGCATTCATACAGTGCATAAATCTGAGGTGTGATGAACCGAAAAAGGCTACGCCCGTCAGCCATTCGGGTGAAATAAAATAGGGCTCTTCTATTTTCACAATCAAATCGGAAAAAGGAAAAGCCGGCAATTTTACCGTCTTTCGCGTTCGTTTTTGAAGGGTTTGTGTTCGTTTTTAAATAAAGGTTGGAACGTTTCGTTGATACGTTTTGTTGGTACGTTTTTGGAACGTTTTTGGAACGTTTTTGGAACGTTTTTTGGAACGTTTTTTGGAACGATTTTTGGAACGATTTTTGGAACGTTTTTTGGTACGTTTTGTGTTCGTTTTTAAATAAAGGTTGGTACGTTTTGTCGTTACGTCGTGTTTATGGAGTTAAAATATGCAATTGAGTACGAATACTCATACTCAATTGCCGCGTCATTTGAATTATTTGCTCTTTTTGGTCTTTTTAGTAACAAGGAACCAAGAGTGGATGGTTTTATCGCCATCGGATTTCCAGCTGTCTCTTGTTTTCGCGTCTTTGAAGGTTTCAGGCGCGCCGAGAATGACATCATCTCCGGGCTGCCAGTTGGCAGGCGTTGCCACGCCTTCTTTGGCGTTCAACTGAAGGGCGAGCAATAATCTCTTAATTTCCTGCATGTTTCTGCCGGCAGACAGAGGGTAGTAAAGGATGGCTTTGATAACTGATTCGGGGTTGATGATGAAAACAGCGCGAATCGCTTTCGTGTCGGAAGCGTTGGGTTGAAGCATACCGTATTTTTTGGCGACTTCCATTTTGATGTCGGCAATCACGGGGAACTTGATATCAACGTTCTTGAGGCCTTTGTATTCAATATTGTCTTTGATTTCTTTTAACCAAGCGACGTGCGCGAAGATGCTGTCGATGGAAAGGCCGATGAGTTCAGTGTTTAATTTTTCGAACTCGGCCTGCATGGTCGCGAATGTGATAAATTCGGTTGTACAGACAGGTGTGAAGTCAGCGGGGTGGCTGAAAAGAATAACCCATTTCCCTTTGTATTCTTCAGGGAATTTCATCATACCATTTGTTGTCTGAGCTTCAAAAGCAGGCGCTTCATCGCCGATCAGAGGAAGGGAAATCGGTTTTTCGTATTCCCAGCAATCGCAATATTCTTCTGTCATCGTATCACTTGTTTTCGATTTAATGTCTGATTTTCATTTAATTTCTTATTTGCAGATTTGCATTTCTTTTTGAAATGAATTGGAAATCCGAAAAAACATTATTCATCAAAGTCTCTCAGAAAGAGACAATAATCAATAAAATCTTCTTATTAATAAAGGTAATTATTAATGAAAAATCGATATAAAATCTATTAAATATACTTGGATTTTGATTTAAAATCGTATGTCCCGGAGTTCAAACGATTCAAATTACATCCATTCAAATTAAAGTCATGTAAATATATATAGCCATCTGAATGACAGTCATGCAAGAAAAAAATCCCGTTGGAATTAAAAACCGAGTGAAAAAATAATGAGTGAATTAAAAAATGGGTGAAAAAAATAATGAGTGAATAAAAAAATGGGTGGAAAAAAGAATGAGTGAATTAAAAAATGGGTGGAAAAAAAGAATGAGTGAATTAAAAAATGGGTGAAAAAAAAGAATGAGGATTACAAATCTTAAACAATAACCTTTAAAATTTCAGAAAAATCCTCATTTCAAAGCCCAATCTCGCTTAAATCTTATTTCCGTGTTTTAATTTTAATTTTTGATTCAGATTCTCGACCTGCTCGACAGCCGTTCCGATGTATTTGTACGGGTTCACCAGATTTTCAATATCATCGCCGGTCAAAACGGCGGCCAGCTCTTTGTCTTCCAACAGCGCGTCTTTAAAGTGGATATTCGCCTCAACCGATTTCATGGCGGCCACGCGGACAATTTCATGCGCTTCCTGACGGCCGACGCCCCGAAGCGTCAGTTCGATCATAACGGCTTCGCCCATGTTCAAACCGTTGAGAATATGCAAATTCCGGTCAATGTTGGTCGGATTAAATCTCAAATTATCAAGAACATTGATACCGAGGTTGATAATGTGATCTGTTAAAATGCAGCCTTCCGGGAAAACGATTCTTTCGGCGGAAGAGTTTGTCAGGTCGCGTTCGTCCCACAGCGTGTTGTTTAAAAGTTCGGTTTCCACGAATCCGCGGACAATGCGCGCCAAACCGCAAATCTGTTCCGACTTAATCGGATTTCTTTTATGAGGCATGGTCGAAGAGCCTACCTGGTTTTTACCGAATCCTTCTTCGAGTTCTCCGATTTCACTGCGCTGCATGGAGCGGATTTCCGTTCCGATTTTGTCAAGCGTTGTGACAACGCCTGCCATCCACATCACGAATTCGGCGTGGCGGTCTCTTTGAATCAATTGGTTGGACACGTCAACCGAGCCGATTTCTAAATATTCCATTGTTTTCCTTTGGAGCTCAATGCCGTTTTTCCCAAAGGCCGCTTGCGTGCCGACGGCTCCTGTCATTTGACCGACACTGATACGGGGTCGAAGTTCGTTCAAGCGGTCGATGTGGCGGTCAATTTCTGAAGCCCAAATCGCTATTCTGAGGCCGTAAGTTGTCGGAACGCCGATCTGTCCGTGCGTCCGGCCGCAGCAAACGGTGTTTTTGTGCTCTTTTGAAAGTTTAACGAGTACGGCAAGCAAGCGGAAAAGTTTTTCTTCCATAATGCCGGCCGCCGCAATTAACTGAAGCGCTGTCGCCGTGTCCAAAATATCGTTGGACGTTGCGCCGAAGTGGACCCATTTGCCGGCATCGCCTTGGCATTGTTCGGCAATGGCTTTCACAACCGCCATCATATCATGATTGATTTCGCGTTCGATTTCATCGACGCGTTCCCATTTCACAAGCGAAAGCGTCTTTTCAATTTCGTCGGCGGCCGCTCGCGGAATCATACCGAGGTCGGCTTCGGCTTTGGCGAGGGCAATTTCAGTTTGAATCAGTGTTTTTAATCGGTTTTCCTGAGACCAGACGTCTTTCATTTCCTTGGTCCCGTAACGGAATTCAATCGGATGGATCGGCATTTTTTAACTCCGGTAAATAATTCAACAATCGTGTTTCAATTATGTAATATTGTTCTTGTTATTTGTTCTTTAAAGAAAGTAGTGAAAGGTCAAAAACAAATATAAATTTAATGACTTTTCGGGATTCTCACAAAAAACCGGTTTAATTTCAGAGGTGAAAGAGGGAGCCGATGTTTTTTTCAAAAGTTAAGGATTCTTAAATATTCAGGATTCTTAAAAATCAAGATTCTTAAAAATTCAAGGTTCACGCATTCAATCGCGGCGCGTGCCATTTCAGAGAAACCGGCACCGGCGATGAAAAGCGCGGGCTCATTTTTGACGCGCCGTTTCATCATCTTTTTAAATCAGCAATACATGTCATAGGCATTTACAGCTTTAATTCAAATGAGTGAAAACATGGTTTCCGATACTTTTGCAAAATTAAGTGAGCGAGCGGCCCTTTGCGCTGAAAAACTGAAACAGGCGAAAAAGGTTCATCTGGTGTCTCACATCGATGCCGACGGCATCTCTTCGGCCGCGATCATGAATCTTTCTTTTGAGCGCGCCGGCATTCCTTATACGGCCGAATTCGTCAAAAAATTAGACGAGCGCGTCATGGTGCGTCTTTTGGAAGAAAACCATGAGATGCTTGTTTTTACTGACCTCGGAAGCGCCATGGTTGATTTTATTGTCGACAACCGCATGAGCGCCGTCATTGCCGACCACCATCAGCCAAACGGCAGGCCGGAAAATATTGCCGCGGACTCGGCAACGTTTCCGTATCACATCAACCCGCATCTCTTTGGCGCAAACGGCGGTTTTGAAATCAGCGGCTCGGGCGTCTCTTACATTTTGGCTTGCGAAATCGGCGGCAAAGAAACGGACAATACCGATTTGGCGGGACTCGCAATCGTTGGCGCCATCGGCGATATGCAAAACCGAAAATACGGCAAACTTGCCGGCCTGAATCGGGAAATATTGGAACAAGGCGCACAAGCCGGCGTTATAAAATACGCTCCCGACCTGTCGCTTTTCGGGAAACAAACGCGCCCGATTTTCAAAATTTTACAGTTTTCGTCAGAACCGTATTTGCCGGGATTGACCGGCGATGAAGAAGCTTGCATTCGTTTCCTTCAAACCGCCGGCGCCGGCTACGACCAACGCGACGGGGCAAAACTTTGGATTGAACTCTCCATGGACGAAAAGCGAATCATCATCTCCGCGCTTATGAAATTCTGTGACGAACGCGGTTTTTCATCCCGCCGCACACAGGAACTGATTCGGGAATGCTACACGCTTTTGAATGAAAAAGAAGGAACGGAAATGAGAGACGCGTCTGAATTTTCAACCCTGTTAAACGCGACCGGCCGCTATGACAAAGCCGAAACAGGCGTTCGCGTTTGTATGGGTGACAGGGATGACGCGTTATCAGCCGCCCGCACCTTGCTTTCCGAACACCGTAAAAATCTGGTCAACGGCTTGAATTTTGTTCGCGAAAACGGTGTCACACAGCTGAAAAATATCCAATACTTCTATTCCGGCGAAGAAATTAAAGAAACGATTGTCGGCATCATCGCCGGCATGGCGTCGTCATTGGAAAACGTAGATCGCAAAAAACCCATCATCGGCATGGCCGACTCGGAGGACGGCATAAAAATCTCATCCCGCGGCACCCAAGACTTAATCCGCCGCGGCATGAACTTATCAAAAGCGATGAATGACGTCACCGAAGCTGTCGGCGGCGCCGGCGGCGGCCATGACATCGCGGCCGGCGGCACAATCCCGCCCGAAAAAGCCGATGAATTTATCGTTTTGTTAGACGAATACATCGGCAGACAGCTGAATCAATAAACAGAAGAGAGCGGCCTGATTCAAAGAGGATGGCCTGATTAAAGTGGATGGCCGGATTCAAAGAGGATGACCTGACTCAAAAAAGGATAACCTGACTCAAAAAAGGATAACCTGACTCAAAAACGGATAATCTGACTCAAAAACGGAAAACCGAATCAATAAACAGAGATTCGGCATCAATGCATCAATTAACGAGTCGACGTTCTGGCAGCCAATTGCCACGCGTCATAGATATTCCAAATCCAAAAGACGAAAATTATCAGGAATAAAACAGCAGGAACGACAAGCGTAATCACAAGAAGTATGCTAAGGCCGGTCAACGTTGAGCCCAGCAGCAAAGAAATGATAAAGATCAGTAGCCCTCTTAAGAAATGACCTGAATAGAATTGACCAAGGCCGGGGATGAAGAAAGACAGAATCGCTGCGAGAATTGAACTTGCCATAAAAACATCAACAATTTCTTTCTATTTAATTTTAGGGCTGTTTTCATTGATCGCCTATTCAGAAAAACGACAAGAGATTCAACGGCTTTTCCGCTCATCTTTAAAGAAGCAGGTATTTTTAGCAGGCACTTTTGGCAGACACTTTTGGCAGGCACTTTTGGCAGGCATTTTAGCAGGAATTTTTATATCACTTATTCGTTCATCATAACATTTTAGCATTTTATCTTTTAACATTTATCAAACAAATGAAAAGGGGTGTAAATATCGGAAATTATCTGACCACGGGATGCGGGTCCATCGACGAACTGCTTGGCGGCGGCCTCGAATGCGGCATTGTCACGCAGGTATACGGCGAGCCCGGCTCGGGGAAAACGAATTTATGCCTTCAGGCGGCGGTTGAGTGTTCCGCGGCCGGAAAAAAAGTGATTTACATTGATACGGAAGGGCTGTCACTTGACCGGTTTTCGCAAATCGCCGGCATCCGCTCTAAAGAAATCGCTAAAAATATTCTCATTTATGAACCGATGAGCTTTGATGAGCAATACACCGCCATTTGCGAAATCGAAAAAGTGCTGAGCGAAAATATCGGTTTAATCATCGTTGACTCGGCGACTTCTTTTTACCGTTTAGAGTCGGATGGCGAAGACGCAAGAATTCAAAGTCGCCGGGAGCTGGCGAATCAAATCGGTTTCCTTCAAGGCATGGCGCGAAAAATCGGCATCGCCGTTTTGATCACCAACCAAATTTTCAGTGATTTCGAAAACAGCGGCAACGTCCTCCCAATCGGCGGCCGCGGCATTGAACACATTTCAAAAACCATCCTCAAATTTGAACGAGTGGGGACGGGCGAGCGCTGCGCCAAAATTATCAAACACCGCTGCCGGCCTGAAGGAGACGTGTGCTATTTTACAATTACGTCAGAAGGGTTAAGGTAAACACTCAGCTGAATACAACTTCGCAGGATACCGTTTTGCTGACTGACACTTTGCTGACTGACACTTTGCTGACTGACACTTTGCTGACTGACACTTTGCTGACTGACACTTTGCTGACTGACACTCTGCTAAATTACATTCCATAATTAAGAATGAACGGAAGGATAAAAAATGAGAACAATTGAATGGGACGACTCGGATTCATCCGTCAAAATGATTGACCAGACTTTGCTGCCGGGCGAATTGAAATTTATCAAATGTAAAAACGTTGCCGAAATTTGTGAAGCCATTCAAAATCTCCGCGTTCGCGGCGCGCCGGCTCTTGGTGTTTGCGGCGCTCTCGGCGTTGCGTTGGCAGCGCGGACCAGCAGCGCGAATACGGTGGAGGGCATGATGAAAGACATCAAGGCCGCCGGCGAAGCCATCAAAAAGACACGCCCGACCGCTATCAATTTGAGCTGGGGCGTTGACGAAATTATCCAAATCGTTGAAGTCGAAGGCATGGACACGCGCCTGATTCAAAATATTTCTTTGGATGAAGCCAAAAAAATGGCGAACGAAGATATCGCAATCAATAAAAAGCTCGGTAAAAACGGCGCCAAACTTTTGGAAGACGGCGACGTTGTCCTGACGCACTGCAATGCCGGCCGCTTGGCTTGCGTTGATTGGGGAACCGCTCTTGGCGTTATCCGCTCCGCCGTTTCAAGCGGCGCGAAAATCCGTGTCATTGCCTGCGAAACTCGCCCGTTGAATCAGGGAAGCCGACTAACGGCTTGGGAATTGCAGCAGGATAAAATTCCAGTTCACGTCATAACAGATTCCGCCGCCGGATTTTTGATGAGCGAAGGCGTCATTAACAAAGTGATTGTCGGCGCTGACCGTATCACGCAAGAATTCGTTTACAACAAAATCGGCACGTACTCCCTTTCCGTTTTAGCGAAAGAGCACGGCATTCCCTTTTACGTCGCGGCTCCGATTTCAACGTTAGATCCCGAAAGTTGGGAAGAACATATCAAAATCGAAGAACGAAGCCACGATGAAATCCGTTACCTCGGCAAAGCGAAGGAACAAAACGTACCCGAAGGCGTTCCGATTTTGAATCTGGCATTCGATAAAACGCCGATGGAAAACGTTTCCGCCATCATCACGGAAAACGGCATCTATCACCCGCCGATTCTGATTGATGAAATCATATTGGGGTGAATTGAATACGGGCGCATTCGCGTGTGTTCGTCCGTGTGCGGTTGAGTGTGGTTATATGGTTAAAGGCGATAAGAAAATTCTTTATATTGACATGGACGGCGTTCTCGTTGATTTCCAGTCCGTCATTGATGAAATGGACGAGGAGACCAAGTAGAAATATGCCGCTTGCCCCGAAAGAAACAAACCGTCTTCCTTTGATGAAATCCCGGATATTTTCAGATTAATGAAACCAATTAACGGCGCGATTGAGAGTTTTCATGAGTTGTGCTGCCGATTCGATGTCTATATCCTTTCCACCGCCCCCTGGGAAAACAACAGCGCGTGGTCGGATAAACTGATATGGGTCAAAGAAAATTTAGGCGAGCCTGCGCACAAGCGGCTTATCCTGACGCATCACAAAAACTTAAACAAAGGTGACTTTTTGGTGGATGACCGCGACAAAAACGGCGCCTGCCTTTTTGAAGGGGAATGGATACATTTCGGGTCGGAAAAGTTTCCCGACTGGCAGGCGGTTAAGGCCTATCTGCTGGAAAGAAGCTGATTTTCGTGTCGGCGTCTTTAAAACGCAAGATAAATGCAAGATAGGCGCAAGATAACGCAAAGATGAATGCAAAGTAAACCCAAGAATAAATGCAAAGTAAACCCAAGATGAATGCAAAGATAAATGTTTATATAAGAGCACACGCTCTTTAAGATAAAATTTAAGATTCATGATTATTTTATTATTTTATTATTTTTAAAAACTCAGGAAAGGTACTTTTATGCCGAAGCAAAAGAAGGGGAACGGACTTCAGTCTTCCGCGGGATTGATGAGATATTTTGACGCGGACAAGAAAGCAATTACATTCAAACCGATTTATGTTTTAATAGCGGGCGCAGCCGTTGCTCTCTTTGTCATTATGATTTCTTATTTCTACGGTACTTGGCCTCTTCTGGTTTAATTCAAAAATGAATTCAAAATTCATTTTTTTGACAAATGCGGCTTCATCTCGATTTTGCCGCCATTTTTCTTTTTAAGAGGCTGTCGGCGTTTAGGAGTTTCATCGGTTCACCGGTTCACCGGTTCGCCGGTTCACCGCTCCTCTCATTTTATTAATATGGCGGAATCCAAGCCTGTTTTTTGCCATAACTTCAAATTATCTTTTTCCTGTATCAATCGGCGCCCTCAAAAAGCGAGCAACCGGGCGCCGCTGACAAAAAAACAGGAAGAGGTATCATCGCAACGAAATTTCAAAAAAGCGATGTCACCTCAAACCTCTATTACAAAACAAATAAAAAAATGACAAATAAAAAGACAAATAAAAACACGACTGAGAAAAATGATACAAAAGTCTGATTCAACAGAAAACGAACACACAGGCAATCCCGATTGTGTTTTACGCACGTCCTTTCGCACCCACAAGGGAAACGGAGAACCCGTTCGCCGTTTGCTGGATGAGTATGATCTGATCGATCACTCTTGCAAACCATTTGCCGACGACATTTACCTCTATTTACCTTTGGTTCGGTATCCGGAAAAAGAAGAGCGCCTTGTCCTCAGGGACAGTCTCATGCCGCTTATTTCACTTTTGCCGCACCCGAAAAAGAAAGTGGAATTTCACAGCTGGTACTTGCAATGCGTTTCGTTTCAAGTCCAAAAGAAAGTGCCGACGGTCAGTGAAATTCTGGGCTATTCGGTCGCTTACGAAATCATCGGCGACATTGCCGTTATTGACGAAAAAATTTCCGGCGACGAAAACCTGAAAGTACCTGTTCCCTCTGTTCCTTCCGTTCCCTCTGTCCCTTCCGTTCCCTCTGTCCCTTCCGTTCCCTCTGTCCCTTCCGTTCCCTCTGTTCCCTCTTTTAATGTTTCCGATGTCGCCGACGCGATTTTAACAGCGCATTCCGCCATCAAAACCGTTTTGCTTTCCGCCGGCAGCATTTCCGGCGAATTCAGAACACGGCCGCTTGTTTTTGTGAAGGGCGAAGACAAAACGGCCACCATCCACAAGGAGTACGGCTGTCGGTATCATGTTGATTTGGCGCGCGCTTATTTCACGCCCCGCCTTTCCACCGAGCGTCACCGCATATTGGGGCAGATTCGGGACGGCGATGTCGTTATTGACATGTTTGCGGGCGTTGGCCCCTACAGTATCCTGTTTGCTAAATTTGCATCGCCGTCTTGCGTTATCGCGAACGATAAAAACGAAGACGCGGTCGCAATGCTACGTGAAAATATCGCTTTGAATAAAGTATCCAACGTCACGGCGCTGAACGAAGACGCTCTCTTCCTGTCTGAAAAATATCCAAACGCCGCCGACCATGTCATAATGAATCTGCCTCACAACGCGTTTGATTTCTTGGATACGGCTGTTGCCATCTGTAAACCGGGCGGCGTGATTCATTGTTATGCCATGACTTCGGATGACGATTTGTTTGACGGGTCGGTTGAACTGATTCGCGCAGCGGCTGAAAAGAAAGGGCGCTCGATTGAGGTTGTCGAAAAAAGAGTGGTTCGTTCTTATGCGCCGCATCAATCTAATATTTGCTTGGATGTTCGGATTCTTTAAAAAATCAAAACAAATCAAAACGAATCAAACAAATCAAAACGAATCAAAAAAAATCTTTAAAATGAGGTCAATAGGTCTTAATCCCCAATCGGCGTCATTTAATCGGAATGAATATAAGCCATTCGGATATATTTAAAATATCAAACAACATGAAGATGCTTATGAAAGTCGCTTTAAAAATCGGATACGAAGGCTCCCGTTTCGCCGGGTCCCAAATTCAGCCGGACCAAAGAACCGTTGAAGGTGAGATTCTGAAAGCTCTGCTGGAAGTCGGCGCCATCTCTGATTTTGAGAAAGCCGATTTGTCTTCAGCCGGGCGAACCGATGCCGGTGTTCATTCAATCTGTCAGGTCGTGTCTTTTTTTTCCGACAAGCCCGGCATGGCAATCCCGCGCATTTTGAATTCCAAACTTCCGCGCGACGTTTGGGCGTGGGCGTATGCCGAAGTCGCTGATGATTTTGACCCGAGGCGGCACGCCGTTCGCCGGAAATACCGCTATGTTTTAAACGCCGAAGACTACGACATCTCCAAAATGAGAGACGCGGCAAAGCTTTTCATCGGCGAGCACAACTTTTCTAATTTTACAAAGAAGGACAAAAAGGACCCGAAACCGACGGTTCGAAACGTCGAAAAACTGGATATCCGAACGCAGGGGTCTGTTATTAAAATCGACATCGTCGCAAACGCTTATTTATGGAACATGATTCGCAAAATCGTTTCGGCGCTGACGCTTGTCGGCACCGGCAACCGCCCGCTGGAATGGATCAGCCGAATGCTGGACCCCGAAAATTTTGAAGAGGGAATTGAACCCGCGCCGGCATACGGACTTGTTTTACAGGAAGTTCAATACAATCCTGAACCGGGATGGACGGTGGACATGTATGCCGTCAAGCAGGTGAATGACTTTTTCACGAGAGAATCGAATCGTTTCCGCGTGATTTCAACAATTATGGATCAATTCATCATATCTCCTGAAAAAGAAATGGATTTAGACTGACCGCCAACAGATGGCGTCGCGATGGCAATCCTGAATTTTTGAATACATAATGTTAACATGTATGATAACGTGTAATGAATAATGTGTAATGAATAACGCGTGATAAATAACGCGTCATGAATAACGGGTAATAAATAATACGCAACGAATGACGCGTGATGAATAACGAATTATGAATAACGAATTATGAATAACGTGCAATAAATAACGCGCAGTGGATAACGCGCAGTGGATAACGCGCAGTGGATAACGCGCAGTGGATAACGCGCAGTGGATAACGCGCAGTGGATAACGCGCAGTGGATAACGCGCAATAAATAACGGATATAAATAATGCGCAACAACGATGCGCAATGAATAACGTGTCGTAATTAACGCGCAATGAATGTCGCGTAACGAATAACGAATATTAATAACGTGTATGAAGAGGTATTTTTTTGAACACAAATAACGTATCTGTTTCCTTATTTTCAAAAACGAAAGAATTTATGCCTTATTTCATTATGGCCGTTTTTGTTCTCATTGTCCAAGTCGGCGCCCTTTGGTTGTCAGAGACGGAGTATATCACTTCCCAGACGCCTGATAATCCGGAAAGCATCGGCTATTCCATTTATTACATCATTGTCCTGTTGATCTTCTCGGCCGTCATGGTTTATATGATTAAAAAGAATAAGACGGCGATCATTCGAGCGGTTATTTACTTTTTCATTTGTTCGATGCTGTTCTTTATTTTTCTCGCGATTCTCGATAAAGCCGCCGGCTACACCTATTTCACATTGGGCGTGTCGTTTGTCGGGGCCGTCGCTTTGACAATTTTGCTGTACAAATATCCCGAGTGGTACATTATCGACATCGCCGGCCTGCTGATCGCAATCGGCTCCTGCGCCGTTATCGGCGTTTCTCTCTCTTATGTGCCGATCATCGTTTTGATGGTTGGTCTTCTCATCTATGATTTTATTTCCGTTTACAAGACAAAGCATATGCTGACGCTTGCCAACGGCATGATGAATTTGAAACTGCCGATCCTTTTTGTGATCCCGAAAAAATGGAACTATTCTTACATCAAAGAAGATTTTTCCGATGACGATGAGATTTCCAACGATGGCGGCGGGCTTTCCAACGATGATGGCGGGCTTTCCGGCGGCGCCGAATCGGCCGCCGAATCGGCATCTGTCAACGAAACAGCCGCCGGAAATGCTGCCGGTAGCGTTACTGAAAATGTTGCCGATGCTGCCGGTTCTGGGGAACTGACCGGTATTGCGAAAGTTGAGAAAGAAATTAATGAAAAGAAGTCCGATGCGCTTTTTATGGGTCTCGGCGACGCCGTTATCCCAACGCTTTTAGTGATTTCGGCCAATCATTTTTTGCCGCACGACGGATGGATTGGCGTGCCCGCTCTTTTCACAATGGTCGGGACGTTTTTCGGCTTTGCCCTCTTGATGTATGTGGTCTCTAAAGGGAAACCGCAAGCGGGTTTGCCGTTTTTGAATACGGGCGCAATTCTCGGGTTTGTAGTGGGCATTCTGGTTTCAGGGACGGCAGTTACTTTCAGTATAGGATTTTAAGGGACGGCGGTTACTTTCAATATAGGGTTTTTAGGAACGGCGGTTACTTTCAATATAGGGTTTTTAGGAATGAAGGTTTCTTATTTGGATTAAGGGATGCAAGGTTTCATTCGGGTTAAGGAATGAAAGGTTTATTATTTCGGGAGTGAGTTTAACAGGTCACGAAACGATTATATTTGACAAATTTGACAATTATTAATTATTTTTTACACGACATTCATTGAGGCATTAATTATGAGATTTGATCCGGCAGACGTCCGTTTGGGAAAAAATGAGAATTTTGAAAAAACGTGGCTGGAATCCGGCTGTTATATCCGAAAAACAACGCTTGAGGAAAGCTATCCGCGCATGAAGCCGTCTTTTGGAAAACCCCATCCCGTTTATGAAACGATTCAGAAATTGAGGGAGGCGTATATGCGCATGGGTTTTGCCGAGTACATGAATCCGCTCATCGTTGAAGAACGGGATATCTATAAGCAGTTCGGCGATGAAGCGCCGGCTGTGCTCGACCGCTGTTTTTATTTGGCGGGTCTTCCGCGCCCAAATGTCGGCATTTCCGATGACCGTATCCGAAAAATAAAAGAGATTATTGAGGGCATTTCCGACGATGGCATTGAAATCATCAGAAAAGTGCTTCACGCTTACAAAAAAGGAACTATTGAGGGCGACGACCTCGTTTCGGAACTCGCGAAACAGCTTGGCGTGACCGACGTTTATGTGACCGAACTCATCGATAAGGTTTTCCCCGAATTTAAAGAACTCAAACCCGAAGGAACGACGAAAACGCTTCGCAGTCATATGACCAGCGGCTGGTTTATCACGCTTTGTGAACTTCTTGAACGAAATGAGCCGCCGTTTTCTCTTTTCTCCATTGACCGCTGCTTCCGCCGCGAACAGCAGGAAGACGCTTCCCGCCTGATGACTTATTATTCGGCTTCTTGTGTTATCATGGACGAAAACGTGACCCTCGACCACGGCAAAGCGGTTGCGGAAGGGTTGCTGTCTCAGTTCGGTTTTGAAAAATTCATGTTCCGCGCCGATGAGAAGCGCAGCAAATACTATGCGCCCGATACGCAAATCGAAGTTTACGCTTATCACCCGAAGCTGGACGGCTCAAACACAAAATACAGCGACGGCTGGATTGAAGTCGCGACTTTTGGCATTTACGCGACGCCTGCGCTTTCCGAATACAACATTCCGATGCCGGTCATGAATCTGGGCCTCGGCGTTGAGCGTTTGGCTATGATTCTTTACGACGCCAAAGACATGCGCTCCATGACTTATCCTCAGTTTTCTCAGTACGCAGAATGGGAAATGGGAGATTCGGAACTGGCGCGCCAAGTCCAACTCATCCAAACCCCGAAAACGGAAGAAGGCCGCGCCGTCGCCGCCGCGATTGTCGAAGGCTTCAAAAAACACGCCAAAGAACCCGGCCCGTGCAGTTTTGAGGTTTGGAAAGGAACCCTTTGCGGAAAAACATTGACGGTCAGCATCGCGGAGCCTGAATCAGGCACGTCGCTGGCGGGACCCGCAGCGTTTAACGAAGTTTTGGCTTACAACGGCGACATCCTCGGCGTCCCCGATGACAAAAAATGGAAAAAAGCGCTTGAGAACCACTCTGCAAGGACCGGGTTCACATTCGCCGGTGCCTTTGCCGCCGCCGCCGCCGCCGAAGCGGAAGAGGCCGTCTTGTCCGGCGCCTCAGAACATGAATCCCGCGCTCGTATGATTAAAATGTTGTCAGAGGTCAACATGAAACTGACCGATCTCGGCCAGCGCTACATGACCGGCAACAACAAGAAAATAGATGTCCGCGGCCCGATGTTTTTAACCGTTTTGTTTAAAATCGAAGATTGAGGATTGAATCGTATTCAAAAGTATCAAAGGTTTTAAAAGTATTGAATTTATTCAAAACAACGGCTAAACCATAGCGGTTAAACCAAAGAGGCTAAATAAAACATCGGATAAAATATTCATTGACCGAGAAGGGCTAAAAGGAACAGTAATGGACAAACAATTTATATTCCATTTCCATATATACTTTAATTCATTAATCACATTTTTAATCCCAATAAATTTCACACATTTGTTCAAGGCGAGAAAATATGCGTACCGAACTGACTTCACTTTTTGGACTTGACATTTACACCGTGAACGGTATTTATGTCGGTAAAGTCATTGATGTTATTATCGATGTCGAAAGCCAATCCGTTTCAGGATTAATCGCAAACCGTATCAACACGGATGTCTTTGATATTGCCGGCGACGGTATCGTTATTCCTTACCGCTGGGTTGTCACGGCGGCGGACATTGTTTTAATTCGCGACGTGATTCGCCGCTTCCAAAAGAAAGCCGACGACTGATGTCGGTCATTTCTTTTTTATTTCTTCTTTTTGGCGGTTTTTATTTTTCAGGTTGTTTCATTCTGAAATGAGATGTCTGCTTTGTCGTTTATTATTTAATATCGTTTATTTTTAATTTTATCTCACGGCCGACTGTGGCATCATTTGAATGATTTTACCGTCCAGAGCTTTTCCATTTGCTTTTTTGTTGCGTTTTACGCCATCAAAACCCCAAGTTCCCCATTGTTTAAAAAAGAAAGCGACACCTTGTTCATCTGCCTGATGTCGTATTGAACGGACCCATTCAGGTTTCATTGGGCGAGCTTTTACACCGCTTTCTCCTCCGACAATTATCCAGTCGACACCTGTTAAATCAATTGTGCCGAGGTCTTCCACTAATGGTTCACATGATATAAAACGAATTGCCGCTTGTAATCCCCTAAGTGAATCAATTCGCGATTTTTCGGAAGGCGCCTCGACAGTTACACCGAGCCATACATTTTCAGGAACCTCGGATTTGCTGAAATACTCAGCCATTCTATTGGCGCGCTTGGTCAGAATCTGGTAGCGGTGATGTTTCGTTTGTCGAATTGTATCCATGACCTTGTCAATAAAGCTGAATGGAACAGAATCGTGAAACAGGTCAGCCATGGAGCAAACAAATACAGTGTGTGATTGTTTCCACTTTAGAGGTTCATCAAGAACATCTTCATGTATTGTAGGGGTAAATCCGTTTGCGTATTTGTCCATCCCCATTGCTTGTAGCCGACGCGCCATCGTTTCAGCATAGCAATAAGTACAACCTGTTGACATTTTTGTACATCCGGTTACGGGATTCCACGTTCTATCCGTCCACTCTATTTTTGTTACTCTCATTTCACACCCTCAAACGTGATTCGCATATTATCGGAAAATGATGTTCCTTTGCGTGGCGGTTTACCTGTTTTTCGGTCGACCGCCTTGATTCTCTTATCATCGTATAAAGTTCTGAGAACACCTTTATAATTCTTTTTGATAAACGGTTTATCTACACTATGTTCTTCGTAAAGCTGAAGAAAGTCTATCGTTTGACCATCATATTCCTGTAATAACATATCCCTTAAATCATTAAGCGGAGGTGATAACCAATCACGCAGAGTATACTGCTTACTACCGCGCAAATCAAGAGGATTGTATTCAAAAGAAGCAGCAACTTCGCCTGATTTATCTGTGCTTTCCCTATGCATTATATCTTTCATAATGTCATACCCGCGAAAACCTTTACTTAGGAATATCAAATGATGGCTTGTTCGCGTACCTTCATTGTTTTTAAATCTAAATGGCAGAACAAAACGACTGCCGTTCTCTTTCAAGGCATTGCACAACTCTTGAATGATTATTTTCTCACGTTCATTGGTATTTACAACAGTGTCGCATTTACGACGGACAGAATCTAAACGTTCGTTGCCAAATAATGATACCATGTGAGGCTTTATGGCTTCGTTGTTGATACCCATACTCACTCTGTTATAGTTAAAGAAAAAAATACAATCGCATCCCCAATCTTTAATAATTGAAGAAACAAGGTTAAGAGAGAGGCCTTTATAGCCCCAAGGATCAACGAAAAAAAGAGTAGGAACAAAGTTCAAATCGTTAAACATTTTTGCGATTTCATCACCTACTTCTTCATTGAAGAAGCCCGGCGGATACTTCAATCTTTCAATGCCGTCGAGTTGACGAATTGCCTCTTTCAAACTATCGATGTTTTTTGAGTCTTTGTCGTTAAATAACGTAATCATGCGGTCCGGCAAGTCCGGACTTTTCAGAATTTCTTCAAGGACTAAAAGTGGTGTAGATTTACTTTGATTATCATATCGCCCGGGTCCGGCGAACAGGTCAATATATGCCATCTTTTGATCATGCTTAGAATACTTTTTTTGTGTGTTGAGAATAACGTTCGCCCAAGCGGAGAAGTATTTTGAAACAATCTGTGCTTTTATGAGTGATTGTTCACGTTGTTCCTGAAAAAATTCATTGTTCATTACGAGGCTTCCTGTCTACTTTTTAAACATATTCATCGTAACTAACTATATTTACTCGGCGAAATTATAAAATTGGGAATGTTTATATAGGTCTTATTCGTTTGAAATTATTCTTTTCGATACCGGTGTCAAGAGAGTCGGCATCCTTTCTTGCATTGGAAAATGTTCGTCATTCATTTTTTAGAAAAGGTGGTTTTTGCTTTTCTTTTTTTATTTTTTGAAAAAAAGGATCGTCTTTTAAAAAGAGAATTATTTAAGAGAATTATTTATATCTGTAAAACTCTCATAAGTGCCGTTTGTATTACTTATTTCATTGACTGCGCTAAAGAAGCGCATATTTAGAATATTTTATTTAAGGAGTTTTCAGATGACCCCTGAAGAGAAGATCGAACATATTAAAAACAACGTGGAAGAAATCGTCACGGATGAAGAACTGGCTGAACTTTTCAAGAGCAACCCCGCTCCGAAGGTTTATGTCGGTTATGAGCCCAGCGGACGGATTCACATGGGACACGTTTTGACGGTCAACAAGTTGTTGGACTGTCAAAAAGCCGGCTGTGAAGTGATTGTTTTGCTCGCGGATGTCCACGCTTATCTCAATAAGAAAGGAACTTTTGAGGAAATCCGCAAAATCGCGGATTATAACAAGAGATGCTTTATCGCGCTCGGTTTGAGTGAGAAAAACACCAAATTCGTTTTGGGTTCGGACTATCAGTTGGGTCAGGAATATATGCTTTATGTCTTACAAATGGCCAAATCCGTAACGCTCAGCCGCGCCAATCGCAGTATGGACGAAGTCGGCCGCGCCATGGACAACCCGATGGTTTCTCAGCTCATCTACCCGATTATGCAGGCGATTGACATTGCTCTTCTGGACGTTGATATCGCAATCGGCGGTACCGACCAGCGCAAAATTCACATGCTTGCCCGCGAGAACTTAAAAGAACTCGGTTTCAAGACACCTGTCTGCGTTCACACGCCAATCATCTCAGGCTTTGACGGCAACAAAATGTCTTCGTCCAACGACAATTTCATTTCCGTGGACGACACCGCCGACGATGTTGCCAACAAGATCAAAAAAGCTTACTGCAAACAGGGCGACATCGCGCAGAACCCGATTATGGAATTGTTCAAATACCACATATTCCCGCGATGCAATGCCATCACAATCGAGAAGCCCGAAAAGTTCGGCGGCAACGTAACTTACAATTCTTACATGGAACTGGAAACCGCCTTCGCCGAAGAAAAAGTTCACCCGATGGACTTGAAATCGTCCTGCGTTAAATATCTCAATGAGATTTTGGACCCGGTCAGAGCCGTTTTGCTTTAAAATTCGAAAGGGCAAGTTCTTGTCCTTTTTTCTTTTTTCCTTTTGCTCACTGTTTTTTTGATTAGTTTCATTTTTGTTTACTGTTTTTTCGATTAGTTTCATTTTTATTATTCATTGAAAAGTTCAAGTACGACCGCAATTTCGGATTTCGGTAGCGAAGCGGACGAAAGACGAAAATGCGGCGCACAACTTATTTTCATCAATATTATCATCAATAATATCATCAATATCATCATCAATATCATCATCAATATCATCATCAATATCATCATCAATATCATCATCAATATCATCATCAATATTAACTGAAAATAGACAGACAATAGGCTGAAAATAGACAGATAACAAACCTGCATCAGTATCAACATCAGCATCAGCAAATAATGATAATAGCCGTTCATTCCGATTCCGTTCTTCGCTGCGCTCAGACCGGAATTCGTAATGAACGGTCGGTTTTAGGGGTTAAAAGAGAATAAAAAATGAAACACCGATTTTCGTTGATTTTATTCAAACCCGAACGCCGTTTTTTAAAAACCTGAAAGATAAGTTTCGGGAAAAGGGGCGTTCATTTTTCTTATTTTCAGAAGAAAGGGGTGTTTCATTTTTTGTTATTCTTCGAAAAGTTCAAGTACGACCGCAATTTCGGATTTCGGGAGCGAAGCGGACGAAAGACGAAAATGCGGCTCACAACTTATTCTCATCAATATTATCAGTACATTCTCTCTTACAATTTTCTCATTTTGTTTCTTGATTACAATTTTTTTCAAAATGATGTTTCGTTTTTGTCGTTTTTCATTTCGTCATTTGTTTTTTCAAAATCGGTTTGTTTTTTTCACACATTGAACTTAAAAACAGGGTAGTGCGAATTAACGTCACAAAAATTTGTGACAATTTCGGGTATTTGTCACGTTTATATAAGTTACGAAACTCTTAAAAAGAAAATAACATAATTAAGTTATATTCATTATCGACATTATCAACATTATCGTTATTATCATCATTATCGTCATTATCGTCATTATCATCATTATCGTTATTATCGTCATTATTAACAATTTTAACAATTCAAAGGTGCGCCTATGCTTTACACTTATCAGGACGGGACGGAACTTCCGGTCCAGAGGGACTTTATTCAAGATTTGAAAAATTATGTGGAATGCCTTGAAAAAATTCTGCCTCTTGAAAACCAAATCATGGAATTGAAGGACCTGGAAAAAGACCAAAGTTCGGTTTTTGAACGGAAACTTCTTATTTTGAGTAATTTCAAGGTAGGCCTTTCTCATTCCCTGCCGACCGACCGCGACAACGAAGAGACCGCTCTCTTAGAGCCGTGCATCGGCGAAATCATGGACGTCTGCGATAAATTCATTCGCCGGACGCACGATGAATACGAAGCCGCACTCGCCTCCTTGAAAAAGGATTCTGACATCCGGGTCAAATCCAAGGAAGCCGAAATTATCAAAATCTTAAACCCTTTTTTAATTTCAGGCGTCTACGGCTCCAAACGCGTTTATGATATTTCTTACGACCAAGTCCTTGGCGGCATGCTTTATTGTTACGCCTTCGGTCTTAAATTCAATTACAAGCTGCATTTTGCCGATGAAAAATTGACCGTTCAAAGACTTCTCGGGGACTTTTCACTGCCGTTTATGGCATCAACCGGCCTGTTCTCAAAAGAACAAAAGCCGCGCGTTCTCAGTTTATCGGAATTCCTTATCCTTTCCATTCAGTACGATGATTTGTATAACTTCTCTTTGGAGCTTGAAAACAAAAAGAAAATCATCCGCATTGTTCGTAAAAACGGCAATTTCTCGGTTTACGATGACGGCCGCGACATCACGGCTGACACGGATTTGGCGGTTTTGATTGAGGATTCCGAACTTCAGAAAATCCCGAAAAACATTGTCGAGTATATCCGTAAAAGCATTTCTTCTTTTGAATTGACGGAAATATTAATCGACGACGATGATGCCATTGCCAACAATTTGATTTTCGACTGCATGAAAATCATTGCCACGCAATACGCCGCAATTATTTCCGAGTGCATCCGCAGAAGCCCCATCAAATCCGAAATTTCCATAAAGATACAACTGGCAGACGGAACGCGTACCGAGAAATACATTTCCAAAGACGAATTGTACTCCTCATTGGCGAATACCTGCGGCGACGGCCTGGAAATCGCCAGCCTGATCGGCGCCGACGTGACGGAACGGGAAAAGCCGAGCAGCAACAACAGATATTACATCGTTTAAGCTGCATCGTTTAAGCTGCATCGTTTAAGACATCGTTTAAAGTATTGTTTAAAGCATTGTTTAGGCATCGTTTAAGGCATCGTTAAGGCATTGTTTAAGGCATTGTTTAAGGCATCGTTTAAGGTATCGTTTAAGGCATTGTTAATCAAATTGTTTAAGTTACATTGCGAATCGTATTTTTATTTCGGGTCACAAAAATGAATGAAAAAAAACCGGTCACTGATTGTGAAAAAAGAGAAGGTTCAATCCGAGATTCCACTCGTGATTCCGCCCGTGATTCCACTCGTGATTCCACCCGTGATTCCGCTCGCGATTCCACCTGCGATTCCACCCGCGATTCCGCCTGTGATTCCGCCTGTGATTCCGCCTGCGATTCCGCCTGTGATTCCACCCGCGATTCCCCTTGCGATTCCTCTTGCGATTCCACTCGGGATTCAGCCGAGGGCCTGATTAAAGGCTCCTCTCCTCCCACCCCTTCCGAAGAAAGAAGCCGTTTTCATTATTCTCCCGAAGACATTTCGATTGACGAGCTGATGCGCCGTCAGGGTTACGCGAAAGCCGGCGCCCATTCCGCCGTTAAAACATGCTCGTGGCTGAAAAATTCAATGAACGGCACGGGCGTTTGTTACAAATCTTCTTTTTACGGCGTGACGTCCCATCGCTGCCTTCAGATGACGCCGACCCTGATGTGTAATCAGGCATGCGTTTTTTGCTGGCGCCCGACGGAAGTCGAAGCGGGTATTCCCGATTCGTGGGACGACCCGGAAACGATTGTGAGGGAGAGTGTCAAAGCCCAGCGAAAATTGATTACCGGCTTCGGCGGGTCAAAAAACGCGGTTCCCGGCCACTACGAAGAAGCCGTCAACCCGTCCAACGTCGCCATATCTCTTTCCGGCGAGCCGACTTTTTATCCGCGGCTGCCTGAGTTGGTCACGGAATTTGAAAAAGCCGGCATGACGGTTTTTCTTGTCACCAACGGAACGAATCCCGACATGCTTCGTCAAATCAAACCGACTCAGCTTTACATGAGTTTAGACGCGTCCACGCCTGAAATGTATGATAACGTTTGCCGCCCGAAAAGCAAAAACCTTTGGGAAAAAGTGAATGAGTCCCTGGCGGTTCTCAAAGAAAAGAAATCAGAAGGCGTCAGGACAGTCATTCGGGTGACCGCTGTCAAAGGCTTAAACATGGCAGACGCGCCCGGACTTGCCGAACTGATAAAAATCGCGGCGCCCGATTTCGTTGAAGTCAAATCCTACATGCACGTGGGCTTTTCAAGACTGCGCCTGGCGCGCGCCAACATGGCGGAACAAGAAGAGATTCGGGCGTTTGCGAATGACATCGCGTCCTTTGCCGGATATCAATACGCCGGCGAATCCGAGCCGAGCCGCGTTGTTGTTTTATCCAAGGACGGGAAGCTGACAAACGTCAGATAAATCTTTCAAGTTTGCTGTTTTTGCCGTTGTTTTTTCCTTTTTGATGAATAAAAGGGTGTTTCTTTTTTGTTGTTCTTTGAAAAGTTCAAGTACGACCGCAATTTCGGATTTCGGGAGCGAAGCGGACGAAAGACGAAAATGCGGCGCACAACTTATTCTCATCAATATTGTCAGTACATTTTTCTCATCAATATTTATCTGCACATTCTTCTCATCGGTACAGATTAACAATAAACCGGCAACAGCATCAGCATCAACATCTGCATCAACATCAGCATCAACATCAGCATCAACATCAGCAAATAATGATAATAGCCGTTCATTCCGATTCCGTTCTTCGCTGCGCTCAGACCGGAATTCGTAATGAACGGTCGGTTTTAGGGGTTAAAAGAGAAGAAAAAATGAAACACCGATTTGTTCGTTTTATTCAAAACCTGAACGCCTCTTTTTAAAACCTGAAAGATGAGTTTCGGGAAAAGGGGCGTTCCCTTTTCGTATTTTGTTGAAGAAAGGGGTGTTTCATTTTTGTTATTTTGTTGAAGAAAGGATGTTTCATTTTTGTTATTCTTTGAAAAGTTCAAGTACGACCGCAATTTCGGATTTCGGGAGCGAAGCGGACGAAAGACGAAAATGCGGCGCACAACTTATTCTCATCACTATTATCAGTACATTTTTCTCATTAGTACAGATTGACAATAAACCGGCAACAGCATCAACATCAACATAAATATCAGTATCAGCATCAGCAAATAATGATAATAGCCGTTCATTCCGATTCCGTTCTTCGCTGCGCTCAGACCGGAATTCGTAATGAACGGTCGGTTTTAGGGGCTAAAAGAGAATTAAAAAAATGAAACACCGATTTGTTCGTTTTATTCAAAACCTGAACGCCTCTTTTTAAAACCTGAAAGATGAGTTTCGGGAAAAGGGGCGTTCCCATTTCTTATTTTGTCGAAGAAAGGGGTGTTTCATTTTCCTCAGTTTGTTTTTTCCCTTTGTTTCTGTTTTTCAGTTGCCGCATTCGTCGTTTTTTGTCGACGCACTATTTTGTTCCCGTCGGCTACTCATCACGTTTTATTCGGGGCGCGGGCGCGGCACTCACAAGCCTGATTTTACCAAGGTGCCGAGTTTTACTAAGGCATCGAAAAATTTTTGTCAATTGTCAGATTAATGGTCGTTTTCAAATTAGTAACTCTTCTGATTAGAAAACATAATCAGCCGAACGGTTCCTCTTAATAGAAATGATTACTATTTAAAATCAGCATCAGCAGAATTGTTATCATGTTTATTATCAACTTAGTTATCAATCGGCGGCACACGATTTTCATATATTTTCTTCAATTGTTCCGAATACAAGTCTTTGGTTGCTCCGATATCGTTTCAGGACTTTGAATACAAAACCGATAGTAAAAAGCTTATTAAACAACGAGACTGTTATTTAATTTTCACCAACTTTTCGGTCGCGAAACCGCCGGATTGCAATTTAAATGGTGTTAATTGTGATGTTAATTATGTGGTGTTAAAAACGTTTCATTTAATCCTGTGAAAGGCTTTCTGCCTTTTTGAAAACCGGATAAAAGCGCGGGTTATATTGTTTATTATTCTTTATATCGGACAGTCGCTTGCGTTTGTCTTCCAGTGAACCAATATTAAGGTGAAAGTTTGTCAAAGATTATTGTATACACAACAGATGTTTGCCCGAAATGCAAAATTTTGAAAAGCTATTTCCAATCCAAAAACATCGCGTATGAGGAAATGAATATGGGAACGCCCGACGCCCTCACGGAATTGGCTATGAACAATATCTTTACAAACGTCGCGCCGGTCCTTCAGATCGATGATACGTTCCTGACTTACAAAGAGATCTTTGAAGGCAACGCCGTCAAAGAAGAAATCATGTCATTGATCACGTAAATTGAACGCCTCAGGAAACGTTTTCATAAACGTGTCCGCCCGCCTTCCAATTACCTTTATATTACTTGTTAATGTCTATTGTTGTTACTAACAATTATCTATTGTATTAATTGTCAATTACTTGACGACTGATTACCTGACTATCGATTATCTAAACAGTCAATTATTTACGAAATTAATATTTACGAATTTAATATTTTAAAATTAAATATTTACGAGCTTAATATTTACGAGCTTAACATTTACGAGCTTAACATTTACGAGCTTAACATTTACGAGCTTAATATTTACGAGCTTAACATTTACGAACTTAAAATTTAATATTTACGGCTGATTTTTTATTTAACATCGGCCTCCCATAACTTAAAAAAACGTCTACCATTTCATTTTGTATTTAATTTAATTATGCCAAAAACGGAGAACAATTTATGTCAACAGAATTCAGCCAAACCACGGAAGGAAAAGATACGCGGCAAGTCCAGAAAACACTTGACGGCGGTACAGTTCCGACCATGCCCAAGGTCAGAACAACCAGCGGCTACATGACGGATTGGGACAGAAATGTCATTGTCCGCCAGCTGATGAAAGAAACGCCCCTCGCGGAACGTTTCTACAATGTCTCCGGCATCTCCAAAGAAGAAGCGATGGATATCGCGAAAGAAACAGAAGCGCGCATTAAAAAAATGGGGGTTGGATTCCTTTCCGGCCCGCTTGTCCGTGAAATTGTTAATTGTATTCTTTTAGAAAGAAATCACCCCGAATGGCGTAACGTCATGACAAGGGTCGGCGCGTCCGTATACGACGCCTGCGAGATTGACACGGGTCTCGGATTCGAATCGCATGATAACGCTAACCAGTTGGACAACGCCGAAACGTCTCACAAAAAGAAAGCCGACAAGATGTCAAAGGAACAGAATCTTCTTCTGATGCCCGGCAACTTGGCCGACCTTCACTTAAACGGCGATTTCCATATTCACGATTTGGAATACTTCGGGACCCGCCCGTTTTGTCAGGACTGGGACCTCAGGTACTTCTTCTACTACGGCCTCATGCCCGACGGCGTCGGTGTCCAGTCAAGCGTCGCGGGACCGGCAATGAACGCTGAAGTCGCTATCCTTCACGCGGTAAAGGTCATGGGTTCCGCCCAGACCAACTTTGCCGGCGGACAGGGCTTTTACAACTTCTTAACCTTCCTTGCGCCCTACTTCGTGGGCAAAACCGACAAGGACCTTGAACAGCTCATGCAAATGTTCGTTTACGAAATGATGCAGATGATGTGCGCCCGCGGCGGCCAGACGGTTTTCTCATCCGTTCAGCTTTCCCCAGGCGTTCCGAAGCTGTGGAGAGACAAGCCCATCGTTGCGATGGGAAAAGTCTGGGACGGCACAAACGGCGTCAAAAAGTGGACTTACGGCGAGCTCGAAAAAGAGGTCCGTCAGGGTTTTCGCGCTTTGATGGTTGTGATGCTTAAAGGCGATGCCTGGGGCAAGCCGTTCAGTTTCCCGAAACCCGAAATTTCGATAGAACCGGATTTCATGGAAGAGAATGACGCGTTTAACGCCGCTCATCCCGAAGCGTTGACTTACAAAGAACTGTACCGCCTTACCTTTGAGTTGGCGGCCAAGTTCGGAACACCCTATTTCGATAATCAAATTCCGGAATACCGCGGCGCCGGCGAAGGCATCAGCTGTTACCAGTGCTGCGCTTACCAGTTCTCAGCAAATCCCGAAGATGACGATTTGTTCGACGACAAGCTTTATTTCAAAGACGGCAAACACTTCTCCATGGGGTCATGGATGGTTATGTCGCTCAACTGCCCGCGCGCCGCCTACAAAGCCGAGCGCGATGACCAAAAGCTGATTGGCGAGCTTAAACATCTCATGGACAAATCCATTGAAGTCTTCCGCGTGAAGAAGAAGTGGATGGACCACTTGTTGGAATGCAACCGAATCCCGTTCGCCGCGATGACGCCAAAAGACCCGAACACCGGCCAAAAAGGCGCGATTGCCGTTGACTTTGACAGTCTCGTCTACACAATCGGCGTTGTCGGCATCAATGAAATGGTTCAATACCACACCGGAAAAGCCATATACGAATCTAAAGACTCCTATAAGTTCGCGGTTCGGATTATGTATGAAATGAAAATGTATGCTCAGAAGCTGTCTTCGGAAAACGGCATTGAAATCGCTCTTGCCAGAACGCCTGCCGAGACAACCGCTCAGAGATTCGCCGTTTCTGACCTTTTGCATCCCGAATACGCCGAAAAAGCTGAAAAGAATATGAACGGCGATGTCGAATTGACGAAAAGAGAACTCGGCGTCTCAAAGGATTTGCCGGTCTACTACACCAACGGCACCCACATCCCGCCGGGCGCGGACATTTCAATTATTGACAGGATCAATTACGAGCAAACCTTCTTCCCAATCGTTGACGGCGGAAACATCCTCCACATCTGGCTCGGCGAAGGAACGCCCGACCCCGACGGCCTTCAGGAAATGGCTATGCACATCGCCAAGAACACGCATACCGGTTACTTCGCCTTCACGCGCGATATGACGGTGTGCAAAGACGAAGGCTATGTCGCTTCAGGCATCAAAGAAAGCTGTCCGAAATGCGGTTCTCACAACATCGACCACTTGTCCCGGATTACCGGCTACCTCCAGTCCGTTGACGGCTGGAACGCCGGCAAGAGACAGGAACTGGTTGACAGGACGCGCGCAGATCCGAGAAATTTGAAGATTTGATGAGAATCAAATTTTCATTCCTTTATTTTTTTAAAAAAACAAGCCACATTATCTCTTTTCATTCTTCCATTTTTATTTTTTTGATTCCCGGCGGGAACAACACGCAATTTTTTATGTGACGGGGAGGCGGTGGTTGAACCCAGCAATCGATTCCGGTGCCGAATTATAGGTTGGCGCCATTGACCACTCGGATTGAATCAAAGCCCTTTACATGCTGACCGGCAAAGCCTGTGAGTCATGAAACTAACGAATAAAGACAGGGATTTGAGCTGATTAAAAAAATGAAAAGTGATCAGTCGATCTTCAATCCTTTTTCGCGCGCCTTTTCAGAAATAGAAT
Organism: Candidatus Methanimicrococcus labiotermitis; assembly: GCA_009784005.1. Classification (GTDB taxonomy): domain Archaea; phylum Halobacteriota; class Methanosarcinia; order Methanosarcinales; family Methanosarcinaceae; genus Methanimicrococcus; species Methanimicrococcus labiotermitis. Next base: position 17,145 of record WRCE01000003.1, on the reverse strand, counting down.
TGATCAGCAATGTTCGGCTTTTAACTGAATCTCCGACCTGCGGATTTTGAATGTGTGAGTTAAATATGAAATTAAAAACGGCAATAATCGCAGGTGACATCGCCTCGCCGAGATTCAACATTTTGAATTCGGTAATCAATTCCTTAATTTCTTCAGCATCGTACGTTTCCACAACGGCGGCCGCTACATGATCAATCCTGTCAGCACCGCCGACAACTATTGAATTAAGGAGGATCAGTCTGATTAATTTCGTATCCCGTTGATCTGCTTTATCTTTTTTAAATTCATTTTGATGAACTTTTAAAACAATGTCGAGCATATTTTGAACATCTTCAGAGACGTGTGTTTCTGAAATCATTTTTGCGCTTTTGCTTTTTTGTGTCAGGTATTCGTGCGCAAACGACCGATTCATAAAATCGACACTCGCAAAATCAATAATTACCTCCGCCTCCGTTCTGTTTTCGATATCCTTAAAAAAATCAATAGCGGATTCTCTCAAAAACAGATTTGACGAAATTGCGTCAGCAATATCTATTTCAACATTCACTGTTTGGGCCATCTTCTATCACCTCGCCTTTGAATTTTCTTATTTTTTCCACATATGTATAGACAGATACTTTCTTTTCCGGTACTTCCTTTTCTATGTGCGGTATTCTTAAACTGATTAATGTTCCTTCTATCTTACAATATTTTTGCGTGTTGTAAAGGCATAGCCGTTCGGTTCCGGATTTGATATTTATCGAACCGTTTGATGAGGCGATAAATAATTCACCTTTGTACCCGTCAACAACAACCTGCGCAGAGGTATTCATTCCGTGCCCTCTTCCTTTATCCTTTTTTTTTGAAGATTCTCCGTTTAATGCTTCATTGATAACAACACAATCATCAAGGAATTTAAAACTTGCATCTGAACGTCTTAAAGATTCCGGAATTGTAATTCCGTCATCGTATAAACAAAATTCGAGAAAGTTGTTATGGCCTCCGTAAGACTGCGCCATCGCGAAAGCGGTTGTGAAATCTGAATGTTCCCTGATGTTTGCAATTAACTCATAAACGAAATAAGCCAATGAGTTTGCATCATAATTGTGCCGTTTTGAAAATTCATAAATCCAAGGATATATCATCTGTGGCTCCTGCGAACGTTTTATCCTTTCAAAAACATACTTCTCACTTTTTCCGTCAGATTTTGAAAGGCTTGAAATGTAACCTTTGATTTCTTTGTTGACAGGTATGCCGGATTCGATGTGCGGTAATAACGGAACCAGCGTTGTCGGATACATGAAATCTATATCCTCTATCGATACGCCCTTTGAGATTCTGTCTCTTAACTCGCAAAATTGAACAAAACAATCTTTTAAATTGTCTACTCTCATCATCTTAAGGGAAAAAACATAACACCATTAAAAACATTTCTAAATTTTTGCTTTACACGAAAATGTATGCATTGCATGAAAAGTAAACATTTTTGAACGAAATGCGATGCATCTTATTGGTCCGGTTTTGCTTTCCTTTTTCAAACCCTTTCCCAACCCTTCCCACTTCCCTTCCCACTTCCCTTCCCACTCCACTTCCCAACCCTTTTCCCAACCTTTTTCCCACCCCTTTCCTTTTTCCCTATGATAAACCTATAAATACCGAAATCGCCCTTGAATAAAAATATGCTTGACAAGTTAAAAAAGTCCTTAGAAGAGGCTCCCGTGATTCAAAAGGAATCCGGAGGGCAAATTTACAATTATTTCATTCACCCGATTTCTGACGGTATTCCAAAAACCGACCCGGCGATTTTGGAGGAAATTGCCGATTACATTTTTTCGGCGCAGAAAAATGATTATGACATGATTGTCACCATCGAAGCCATGGGCCTTCCGATTGCGACAGCCCTATCTTTGAAAACGCGCCGCCCCGTTTCCATTATTCGTAAAAGGAAATACGGTTTGCCCGGCGAAGTGGAATTGTCACAGTCCACCGGCTATTCCAAAGGTTCCCTCTTCATTAACGGTCTTCGTGAAGGGGAGCGTGTCATAATTGTTGATGACGTGGTCAGCACGGGCGGAACATTGATTCCGCTTTTGGAAACTTTGAAAAGGATGGGCGTAATCGTTGCCGGCGTCTATGGTGTCATCGGTCGCGGTGACGGCGCGGCCCGCGTCAAAGAGAAAAGCGGCATTGATGTGACGGTTTTGGTTGACATCGACGTTTCAGAAAAAGGCGTCACGGTGACGGGGGGCGTTGTATGAACCGTTCTTCTCGCGATTCTTCTCTCTCTCCCTCTCGCGATTCCCGCGATTCTTCTCTCTCTTCCTCTCGCGCTTCTTCTTTACCGCTCTCTGAATCGTCTTATGATTTTGAAATGCAGACGGTTTTTGATAAGATCGACGCTCTGTCACAAAAATCCGGGCGGCAAACAAACGAAATCGTTGTCGGCCTGCAATTCCCGGAAGGCTTGAAAAAGCACGCCCTGCATATTTCCTCTCAAATCGAAGAAACGAAGGGGTCTGTTGTTTACATCTCAGCCGACCCGTGTTTCGGCGCCTGCGATTTGGATACGCGTCTTTTGGAATGCGCGGACGTTCTTTTCCATTTCGGCCATTCCGAATTAAAACAAGGGGCGGCGGAGGAAAAGGTTTGCTTCATCGAAACCCGTTCCAAAGTTGATGTCACAAACGCGGTGATTTCGGCGCTCCCGCTGTTGCCCGAAAAAAATGTCGGCCTCTTGACAACGGTTCAGCACGTTCACCGGTTGAAAACGGCGCAGAAGATATTGGAAGACGCGGGGAAAACCGTTGTCATCTCAAACGGCGACAGCCGCATCGCGCATCCCGGTCAGATTCTCGGCTGCAATTTCTCGGCGGCGCATTCCGATGTCACGAAAACATGTGACGTTTTTCTATACATCGGCAGCGGCCAGTTTCATCCCATCGGCGCCGCTTTGTCATCCAAAAAGCGTGTCGTTTGCGCCGACCCGTTTACAACAGAGGTTTTTGAACTCGATTCCCGAAAATTTTTAATGCAGCGAAGCGCGGTCATCGGCAACGCGGCGAACGCTGAAATCTTTTGTATTTTGGTTTCCGTTAAAAACGGTCAGTATCGGAAAAAATTAGCCGAATCCTTAAAAACGAAAGCTGAGGCGCACAAAAAACAGGCGTTTATTCTGTTTATGGATTTGGTGACGCCCGACCAAATGCTTTCATTCAAAGCGGACGCCTTTGTGAATACGGCTTGTCCGAGATTGGCAATCGATGATTCCGGCCGGTATCCCGCCTCTGTTTTAACGCCCGAAGAGTTTGAAATCGTTTTGGGTGAGCGGGCATGGGAAGATTTGGTTTTGGATGAAATTTTAGAAGGCGGACAGGATTAAACAAAAATTGAAAGGATTAATTCAAAGAATTAATTGAAAGGATTAATTCAAAGGATTAATTGAAAGGCGGTCAATTCATGAAACTCAGAAAGCTGGAAATCGCGCTTGAAAAGGTGGAGGGGTTTGAAACGCCGAATGTCAATTATGAACAATATAAAACGCCGGCAACGGTGGCGGCGCCTTTTCTCCATTTGGCTTTCATGAGCGGTGACATTGAAGGCAAAACGGTTTACGATTTGGGCTGCGGCACAGGTATCCTTTCAATCGGCGCCGCGCTTCTCGGCGCAAAAGAAGTGATCGGATTTGATATTGATGACGGCGCCGTCTCTAACGCCGTTAAAAACGCGGCCGGGATGAAAGCGGAAATTGATGAAACGGGCGCGAACGAAGCGCTCGATTTTCTCGTTTAGAATGTCACGGAAATTCCGGAATGCATCGAATCCAAAAAGCTGAAGCGGGCGGATACTGTTCTCATGAATCCGCCGTTTGGGGCGCAGAAGAAGGGGCAAGACAGGCCGTTTTTAACCGCGGCGCTCAAAGCGGGCGGCACGGTTTATTCCATTCATAACAAAGGGAGCCGCGCTTTTATAGAAAAATTTATTAAACCCGCTGTTATAACAAACTGCTTTATAACAGACTTTCCAATCCGAAGAACGTTTGACTTTCATAAGAAAGACATTCAAACGTTTGATGTCGAGATATACAGAATCGATTCCGGTCAAGACAATATTTGACTGGGAAGACATGGAAAAAGACGCGGAAAAAGCGAAGAAAAAGTGCAGAAAAAGCACAGAAAAAGCGCAGAAAGACGCAAAAGCACACATTATTTTATCTATGTTAAATGTCTATTCATTGACCGAGTGAATTAACAATTAACACATATGTCTATTCAGAATCGAATACAAATTCATACAAATTCATACAAATTAATTCAAATTAATTCAAATTTAAGCCCGCCGCTTTCAGCAAAAGAATATCGGGTCGGCGCTTTTACAATTATCAAATTCACAATTATCAAATCACGAAGGTTCATTTATGAGCAGAGTTCAAAAGAAACCGATCCGAAGAAGACTGAAAGAAGTGTCATCTAAAACCGACGAACCTAAGGAAATTAAGGAAATGCCCGAAACGGTTGAAACCGTACCCGAAGCTCCTCAAAAATCAAGAATTCCGCGCCGTCCCAAACCCGAAATCGCTCCCAAAGAAGAGGCAGCGAAAAAACCGGTTAAGCGAGTCAACCGCGTGAGTGAAAATAAGGAAGAGGATGCCGGCGACGAACCCCGCGGTGAACCCCGCGGCGAAAGAAGGCCCCCTGCCGGAAACGCCCGCCCGGCCGAAAGCCAAAACGGCGACAGCGGCAGAGGCGAACGTCCCGTCAGAAGTGAGCGCCCCGTCAGAGACGAACAAGTCGTCAGAGATGAACGCCCTGTCAGAAGCGAGCGCCCCGCCAGAGATGAACAAGTCGTCAGAAGTGAACGCCCCGTCAGAGACGAACAAAGCGGCAGAGGCGAATTCGTCAGCAGAGGCGAACGAAGCGGCGAACGCGGCGGCGAACGCAGCGGCAGAAGCGAATTCGGCGGCCGTGGCGAACGCGGCGGAAGAGGCGAATTCGGCGGCCGAGGCGACCGCGGCGGCAGAGACGACCGCGGCGGCAGAGGCGACCGTGACAGAAACGGCGGCAGAGGCGACCGCGGAGACCGCGGCGGAGACCGCAGAGGCGGCCGCAAACCCGGCGAGAAGAAGAAGCGCCCCGAAAAAATTGTTTTTGAGAAAACGAAACGCTTCGTTTTTCCGGGCGAAGCCGTCGGCACAATCGAAGAATACAAACCCGGTTTTGGGACCGTTAACGATGACGGCACAATCCGCTCAACCGTTATGGGCGTTGTCGGCATCAACAGCGAACACCGCATGATTGCAATTATTCCAAAGACTAAGACATTAAACACCATCACTGAAGGCGATGTTGTCATTGTCTCGATTACCGACGTTCGCGAATCCAACGCCCGCGTCGACTTGGTCGCGGCGGAAAAAAGTTTGGACGAAGAAATCGTTAACAAGGGCAATGCCGAAATTTATGTTTCCAACATCAAAGACGGTTTTGCCAAGTCCGTTGCCGATGAGTTCTCCGTCGGTGACATTGTCCGCGCCAAAGTGATTGACAGCAGCAAAATCGGCTTGTCCACTGTTGACAGCAGCCTCGGCGTTTTAAAAGCTTATTGTTCCAAATGCAAAACATCACTGACAAGAGACGGCGATGTTTTGGTTTGCGGCAACTGCGGCAGCCGCGAGCGCCGCAAATTGGCTGACGGATACGGAAAAGGCATTGCTCCGATGCCTTAACCCTTTTCCGTTTTTTGCAAGTATCAATCAGAAATTATTTGTTTCAGAAACCACATTAACAGATTTTATTGATTCAGTTTTAAGTGAGATTAATTATGGAAATTACAATTCTTTCGCAAGGCAAAGACGAGATGGAAATTCTCGTTAAAGGGGAAACCCACACTCTTATGAATATCATCAAAGCGACGCTTCTTGAAGACCCGCGCGTGGAAACCGCTTTCTATGACGTGAAAAGACTCTCCAACTCCGTTGAGAGAGAACCGGTTCTCTACATCAAAACAATGCCCGGTGAGAAGCCGATTGAGATTTTAAAGGACATCTCCGCCAAAATCATGGCGGCATGTGATGAATTCTCAAACGCTTTCAACAAAGCCGACCGGCCGAAATAATTTTTTTTATTTTCCGGTCCGCCGGTATTTTTTTAATGCCGGCAGTATCTTTGTTGTTTTTTATTGTTTCATTATCGCTTTCATTATCGCTTTCATTATTGTTTTTGTTTATTGTTTTCATTAATCGCTTCCATTATCGCTTCCATTATCGCTTTCATTAATCGTTTTCATTTATCGCTTTCATTTATGTTTTCAATTTGAATGATGAGGTACGTTTTATGTCTTCAAACAATAACCGACTTTTGATGTTTCAATACATCAAACGCGACACGCTCGGTTTTACAAACATTGACCCCCTACAGACCGCCGGTCTTTTGACAAAGGCCGCCAAAGACGCTTTGATTGAATGGGGGGACGGCTATTCCGTTTGTGATTACTGTAACGGCGCTTTGGATTTGATTAAAAAACCGCCGATTGAAGAATTCGTGTATAAAGCGCTTCCCGAATTTTTGGGAACGGATGCCGCCCGCGTCATGAACGGCGCCCGCGAATCCAAATTTGCCGTCATGAACACGCTGGCCCGTGAGGCAGCGAAAAGCGGAAGTTTTGACAATTATGTTATCATGGACGGCTGGGCGCATTATTCAAGCAAAGTCGCCGCCGAATGCGCCGGTCTTGATGTTGTTTTAACGAAGAAGCCGGAAAAAGAAGTGCTGCCTGAAGATTTTTTGACTGCCATTGAAGCCGGCATCGAAGAGCGCGGCAAAAAACCCCTTTTGACGCTGATTACGTATCCCGACGGCAATTACGGTAATTTGGCTGACGTCAAAAAGATTGCTCAAATTTCTCATGAATTCGATATTCCGATTTTGCTCAACGGCGCTTATGCCATCGGGCGCATGCCTGTCAGCGCCAAAGAGCTGGGCGTTGACTACGTCACCGGCAGCGGTCACAAATCAATGGCGGCCAGCGGCCCGGTCGGCGTTCTCGGCGTTTGCGGCGAAGAGGCGGCCGCGCAGCTGTTTCGAAAATCCGTTCACAACAAAGTCAAAGAAGTCGAACTCCTCGGCTGCACATCCCGCGGCGCCCCGATTATGACGCTCATGGCGTCTTTCCCCGAAGTCGTCCAAAGAACGCAGCCGGAAAATTGGGAAAAAGAAGTCGCATTGGCTCAATATTTCATCAAGCGTTTGGAAGACACAGGCCAATTCGGTTTGTTCGGTCAGCAGCCTCACCGCCACGACGTCATGTTTTTTGAAGCGCCCGGTTTCTTTAAAATCTCGGAAAAAATTAAAAGAGGGCGCTATTTCCTTTATGACGAATTAAAAGAAAAGAAAATCCACGGCATCAAGCCGGGCCTGACGAAGAATTTCAAGATGAGCACATACGGCATCGGCAAAGAGAAATTAGATTACGTCGCCGATTCCTTTGAAGAAATTTTGAAAAAATACGATGAACTCTGATTCGCCGGCTTTCTGTTCGCCGGTTTCGGTTCACGGTTTCAGTTCACGGTTTTAGTTCACGGTTTTTTGTTCGGCGGATTTTGTTCGCCGGCTTTTTATTTTGATATCAGAAAAGCATTGTAAAAAGAAAGGGGCTTCAAATGTCAAGCAGCATTATGTGGATTTCTGTCGCCGTTATGATTGCCTGTTTGCTTTTCAAAATGCTTTTCAAAAAAGACAACAAAATCGCTTTCATTCTTTGCGGCGCCGCTTGGCTATTGTTTGGTTTTTACTGGGTGACGCTGATCCCTCATTTTTATGTAAAAGCAGACTACGTCAACATCATTTTGGTCGTTCTTCTCTTTTCATTTTGTTTGATTCTCTCGTTTTATGCCGTTAAGTCATTCAAAAACGAAATGCAGTCAAAGATAGATGAGAAAGACGAGGTAGATGAGAAAGACGAGATAGATGAGAAAGACGAGGTAGATGAGACTGATAAAGAAGATAAAAAAGCAGGCGCCCTTTTCGACTTAACCAAATTGGTTGCCGTTGTTTGTCTCATTTACCTGCCGTTTCAATGGATTGATTTTCTGAATCACGCGCTGATTGAACACATCGCCTCTCAAACCGTTTATCTCCTGAATGTTTTCGGTTTTGGCGCCGTTCAAACCGCTTATGACAAAATTTCCTACAACGGCGTTCTTCTCAGCGTCATTTTGGCATGCACTGCCATTGAAAGCATTGCTTTTTTCACCGGTCTCGTATTAACGGCCCGCCGTTTTGGCCCAAAGCACCAAGCTTTGGCTTTTCTCATCGTGGTGCCGGCGATTTATGTTTTAAATTTGATTCGTAACGCTTTCGTTGTCGCGTCTTCCGGCGACTTGTGGTTTGGCGTCAACAGCTTTGAAATCGCTCATCATTACATCGGTAAAGCCGGGTCAGGCGTCGTTTTAATCGTTTTGGCTTATGTCACGCTGAAACTGTTGCCGGAATTGATGGACACGGGGTCGGATTTGAAGGATTTGGTCATAGATGAGGTTAAGGGGATTTTTAAAATCGGGAAAAAAGAGATGAAATGATTTTTTTAAGACAACCGATGAAAAAATAAAAAATATGTTGTAGTCAGTTGTTGCAAGTTATGCAACAACTGCTGCCGGCGGCAAAAACGACCGAGCTGACTATTATATCTCGATGTGATTTTTCGTTCAACTTTTTTCGTTCAACTTGCTTTTCGTTCAACCTGCTTTTTTTCTTTTTTTTCACTGTCTTTTCGTGAAATACTTATGCGCCCGCTCCATCGCGTCGGCGCCCAATTCAATGGCCGCCGCGATGTCTTCCAAATCAACGACTTCGACCGGTGAATGGATGTAGCGGGTGGCGATTTGAATGGTTCCCGACGGGATGCCGTCTTTTGTTAAATGAATCGCGGAAGCGTCTGTTGTTCCGCCTTCGCCGACGCTGAGCTGAACGTCTGTTTTTGTTTTTTCGGCGGAATCGCGCAGCCATTTGACAACTTGAGGGTGAGAAATAATGCCGCGGCCGGAGGCGTCGGCAATCGTCAAGACAGGGCCTTTTCCGATTTCAAGCGGGGATTCCTGTTTGGTTATGCCCGGGTGGTCGCCCGGAACCGTTGTGTCCAGCGCAATCGCGGCGTCGGCGCCGACAGCGTAAGCCGCGGTTTTGGCGCCTTTTAATCCGACTTCTTCTTGCACGGTCCCGACAGCGCAGATGGTTGCTTTGACGTCTTTTCCTTTCAGGCGGCGCATCATTTCAATCATCATCACAACGCCGACACGGTTGTCAAAGGATTTGGATGTGACGCGGCTCTTCATCAGTTTTTTGAATTCGCGGTCCATAGAGATGTAGGTTCCCGGTTCAATGCCCAACGCTTTCACGTCTTCGGCGTTTTTGGCGCCGATATCAATAAACATATCTTTGTGCTGCGGCGGGCGTTTGGCATCATCAGCCGACATCACATGCGGCGGTTTGGAACCGATAACGCCGACAGTTTCACCGCTGCGGCCATGAACGATAACGCGCTGGTTCAAAAGAGTAGGGTCGTTCCAGCCGCCGATTTTGGCGAACCGGATGAAACCGTTATCATCAATATATTTGACCATCAGGCCGATTTCATCCATATGCGCGGCGAGCATAATTGTCGGCCCGCTTTTGGAACTGCCGTTCCTGACAGCGATGAGACTGCCCAGCGCGTCGAATTTAATCTCATCCGTACAGTCTTTCAAATCCTCTTTCAAGAGGCGGCAAATCTCGTCTTCGTTGCCGGAAACGCCGTGAGCGTTTGTATATTTTTCAAGAAGCGCGGAAAGGCGGTCAAGGGTTTGCTGGTCTGCGGTCATTTTGGGTCATTTTCCATTTTGGAGTTAACTTTAATAATTGTGAGTTAATAATTAAAGGTTAATAATTAAAAATAAGTTTTGGGATTTGGTTGAGTCGTTTTACAAGATTTCTCAATACAAAATTTCTCAATAGAAAATTTCTCAGAGGTAAAGCATATGAAAAGGCAATATTTGTTTTTTTTTGTCATTTTAATATTATTCGCTTCAACGATTAATAACGTATCTGCCTATATACTTCCTCCGCCTCCGCCGGATATGAATTACATTTATACGGAAAATGACCTCAAAACAATGGAATATAGTCTCGATTATTATGATTATTTTAATCTCGCGAACGATATTGAGATTACTGATACCGTTTGGGTTCCTATCGGGTCCGCGTCCAAACCGTTTTCAGGTGATTTTTAGGGAAATAATTACACTATTACTTTTAAAAATGATGTGACATTTGTGTCGCTTGACAATCATGACGACGACGGCTATGGTTTTTTCGGCAACATTGAAAACGCATGGATATACAATCTGAATCTGGTTTTCCAAGGAAATGTGACAAGCGAATTCAATAACACGGGCGCTTTGGCCGGGAAAGTCGGGTTAAGTGAGCTTAACGATTATGGATACGGGTCGATTTCAGTCATAATTGTAAATTGTACTGTAAAAAGTGAAAGTATTGTAAAAAGTGAAAGTCATACTACTTCAAAAGAAAAAAAGGCCGGCGAATTCATCAAGAATGCAATAAATTGTATTGTACAAAGCATTAAACATTTGTTTTCGGGAGAGAAAAAGGCCGGCGTCCCCATTGAAAATATGGAAAATGATACGCTGGAGAGTAAGGGTACCTCAATTTCAGGAGAAAATGATGTCGGCGGATTGGTTGGGAATCTCGCGGACGGTCTCATTTACAACTGTTCATCCGATTTTTCAGTCATAGCAAAAAAAGATAATGCCGGCGGCTTGGTCGGTTATATTTACACAGGATCTGTCATAAACTCGTCAGCATCGGGACCGGTTGAAGCGAAGGGCGAAAATGCCGGCGGCCTTGTCGGCTATATTCAACACGGCAATGCCAGCCATATGAACGATTATTTTGGTTCTCGGGATATTACAATCACAAACTCTTACGCAACCAATTCAGTTCAGTCCCAAGGGTATGCAGGAGGCTTAATCGGTTACATTTCCAATTTCATCATCATCGGAAACAGTTCTGCAAGCGGGCCCGTTGACCCGCCCGGGAAATTCGGAGATTTTATCGGCGGATGGGATGAGGGAAATAAACCGGAAGTAAACAACTGTTTTTATCAAGATGAAGAGGTTGATTTAACAGCCATGCCATCTTAATTCTTCCTTTTTTTGAGATGACCGAGTCTTCAAGCTTTTTCAGTCTTACAAACACTTGCAGTCTTTACAAGCATTTTTCAGTCTAACAAATACATTACAAATACTTTTCAAGTTCCCACAAATGAACGAGGCCGATGTACTCATTCCACTCGGCCGACTCTTTTTGAATCAGCGTCAACGAAACGGCTTCGCCGAATGCTTCTTTTAACAGCGCGTCCCCTTTAAAGCTTTCAATCGCCTCAAACAATGTATCGGGGAGCGTTCCGGCGGACAAGGATTGTTTTTCGGATTCGGAATAGTCATGCGTTTCAAAGTTGGCGGCGGGGATTGGGACCAAGTTTTCGTCCATTCCTGAAATGCCGGCGGACAGCAATGCCAGCAGCGAAAGATACGGATTGCAGGAAGAGTCAGCGTTTTGGACTTCAATTTTGGTGGAGCGCCCGCGAGGCGACGGCAGGCGGATTAAGGAATTGCGGTCAATGGCGGACCATGAAATGTAGTACGGCGCCTTTCTTTTTTGTACAATTCGTTTGTAAGAGTTAACCGTCGGATTCGTCACCACGCAAATGCCTCGGATGTGTTTGAAAATGCCGCCGATGAACCCGCGCGCTTTGTCGGAAATCATCATGTCTTGGTCGGGGTGGTAGAATTCGTTGAATTCATTTTTCATGAGGATGAACCCGAAATTCGCGGAAAGGCCGTCGGCTTCAGAAAGCGGAAGCGGCATAAACGATGCGCGAAGGCCGCGGTTCCGGGCGGCGCCGATGATAAGGCTTTTTAAAATCATGATGTTGTCGGCAACACGAAGAACGCTGCCTTCTTTGAATGTGACGGTAATGGGGCCGTCAAGGCGCGTTTGGCGCATGGAAATAATGTCTATCTCAGCCTGTTTTAAGGAGGCTAAGATATCTTTTTTGATCTTTTCAACTTGGTCCAGCGTCTTTGAGTCAAACAAAAGCTTTTGAGAGGATTTCACTGACGGTGACATCAATGAGCTGACCGTCTCACAATCAAGCAAATAAAAGCTGATGGAAGAAGAAACAGTAAACGTGTATCCCGATTGGAAAATTTTGCGAACGAACAATTTCAAAGCGGTGCGGACACAGCCGTCAAAGGGCTGCCCGTCCAAAAAGGTGAGCTCACAGATGACGCTTCCGAATTTATCGCCCTCGTCTTTTTCCATAATGGTAAACGTGCGCGGGTCCGGCTTAAGCATCAAATCGGAGCCGGTCGGTTTAAAAGTTCCGCCCGCGGAATTGTCAAACGGCAACCCCTTCGTAAAAGCGCTTTCAAGAAGGGAGGCCGGAACGTCAATCTCGTTAAACATCCCGCTCGTGTCGGAAAAACGGAATTTGGCAAAATCAATACCTTGCTCCTCAACAGCGTCGAGAATTTCGGAAATAGTTGTAAACTGAACCATAAAATGAATGCTCCTGAATAGATTTTGAACAGAAATGATGGATAGAGATGATGAGCAGAAATAATGGATAGAAATAATGAACAGAAATAATGTATAGAAATGAATTGGATAATAAATAGTTGATTCAAGTATAAATCAATAATTCACAAGCGCCCTCTAAAAAGCGCCCTCTAAAAAGCAGTTACTCATCTTAAAAACCGCATTGGCGACAAAAACAGCGTTGGCGACAAAAAAAGAACCGACGGCAAAAACAGCGTTGGCGACAAAAACAGCGTTGGCGACAAAAAAAGAACTGACGGCAAAAACCGCGTTGGCGACAAAAAAAGAACTGACGGCAAAAACAGCGTTGGCGACAAAAAAAGAACTGACGGCAAAAACAGCGTTGGCGACAAAAAAAGAACTGACGGCAAAAACTGCGTTGGCGACAAAAAAAGAACTGACGGCAAAAACAGCACTGAAAACAAAATTACAAAAAAAAGGTAGGAGGCGCCGAAGGCGCCTGTTAAAATGCTGCGAGTTCCGGCGACTCAAATTCGAAGCCGGAACCGAATATTTCGATTTTTCAGTGATTTTCTCAGAAGTCGGTCATGACTCTGAACTGGTCGATTTCAGGGTTGCCGATTTTCGCGATAAACTGCTCGGTGGTTCCGCGTATGTCTTTGGAACCGGTGATGGCGCGGCCGACAACCAAAATATCGGCTTTGGCTTTGAGCGCGAGCGGAATTGTTTCCAGCTTCACGCCGCCGGCGACGGCAATAAATGTTCTCGGGCAAATTTTCTTGATTTCATCAATGCTGCCCCACGCGTGTTCGTTGTTTTCAACGTCAATACCGCGGTGGAGTTCAACAACGTCGGGAATCGCGCCTTTGGCGACCAATTGTTTAAGCAGCGGGATCGGGTTTTCCAAGTTGAGCGTGTCAACGATGGCGTAAATGCCGGTCTTGTGCGCTTCTTCAATGGCTTTGACGATTGTGGGGACAGGCGCGAGCGCGGAAACGACAACAGCGTCACCGGCGGCATCGGCAACCATTCTGGCTTCCAGATTGCCCGTGTCAAGCGTTTTGAGGTCGGCGACGATAAAGGCATCGGGTCTGGCCTCGCGAATCTTGGAAATCACGTCAGTGCCGAAACGCTTAATGAGCGGCGTGCCGGCTTCAATCAGCAAGTGGTCGTTTTGAGGCAACTCTTTAACGGCTTTGAGAACGAATTCCAGACTTGTCGTGTCAAAAGCAACCTGAAGGTACGGCGGGTTCCAGAGTCTGGAGACTTTGAATCCCATAATGGCGTGCGTTGATTTGTTGGATTCTTCTAAAACTTTGTCAACAGTCGGGAATCCTTCAAGAGCTCTTTTGATAGCCAACTTCGTCGCTCCGTAGTTGAATCTGTAAATCTTGCTGAAATCTTCGGCATCGGGCGCAATGAAGACGCTGGCGATGATGACGATGTCGTCCGCGATATTTTTGGGAATGATTCCTTCTTCCACGGCATCGGCAACGGCTTTCGCGACAGCTGATTGAGCGGGGCCGAAAATCTTGGACGTGTCCGCGCCTTTCTTCAGCGTCACTTTCGGAACAATCAGCGTGGAGGGCTTGGTCGGCAGGTTTGGACGGATGACGGACAAAAGCGGGGTGTGTCCGGCGGAAAGCTGCGTCATGCCTGTCGCGAAAGCCTGGCCGACCGGACCGTCTTTTGCGCCGATCATTAAGTCCACGTGAGCGAGTTCGGAACCCGTACCAATCAGGGCTTCTCCGATTTCAAAATAGGGCAGTTTGGTTTCTTTTGCCATTTAATCTGTTTCTCCGGTTCTGATGAATCAAAAATTAAATTAAATAAAATAAAAAATAAAATAATTACAAAATCAAATTAATTCACGATGAATTATAACTAAAACAACTCACGGTAATTGATTAATTTGAACCGTTTTTATTACCATATTTGAAATTAAACGTCAAACATAATAACCTTTGCCATGGGTTATTTTCCTCATGATGAATGTTTGAAAATCAAATACAAGAGAGAATTTCGGCGCATAAAAAAAATCATTTTCCAAAGGCACAGATTTGAAGGCAGCTCGGGTGCCTGCATGACATCGTTTCACATGCTTGCCTGAACATCCGCCGCATGTCTGCATGACACAGGCTCGCATGCCTGCCTGAACACCCGCTCGCATGCAACATGTGTCATGCATGCCTGCATGACATATGCTGCATGCTTGTATGACACATGTTGCATGCTTGCCGAATGCCGGCTCGTGTGCCTGCATGGCGCCTGCTCTCATGCCTGCCGAAATTTATTCCTGCAGCTGATGAATCGTGGACCGTGAGCGGAAGTGGTGGAACATCTGACTGCCCCATTCCTTTGCCCTTTTGTCGAAAGTCACGAGGTCGTGATTGAAGAAGTAACCGCTTTTGTTGAAAAAAGACATTGAGATGAACTTGTCCGTGATGGTGCAGGAGGCGAGTTTGATTTCGGAACAGACAAAGAAACGCACGTTGTTATAGCGCATGTATTTGTAATACACTTCAGGATAATCGTTCGCGAGCCGGTCAATGACAATTTGAGTCAGGATGAAGGAAACGGCAACTTCTTGTTCCGCCAAATCCAAAAATTCACTGATGTATTCTTTTCTGAAAATGGATGAAATTTCGATGAGCGATTCGGATTTCCCGAGGTTTTGCTCAACGACGTCCGTTCGGTCAAAGATGTGCGCCTTGTCGGGATAATACAGTTTCGTTTTGCCGAGTTCTCCGATACGGCTGATTAAATGCGGCGGCAGCGCCGAGAAGTCGGCTTCCGCCCAATATTTCGGCGCGGCGTCAAATATCAGGAACATATCCAGTATGTTTTTCATTTCTTTGACCGTGTAGGAGCCAAGAGGCGTTAAAAAAAAGACGCCGTTCTTTTCCTGAATCAAAAAATTGCGGATCAAAATACGTATTTGAACCATAATCGGACTGGATTTTGAATTCAAATGTATTTTGATGTCGTCAATGGTTTTCGGCCCTTCCAATAGGAAAAGAAGAATTTGCCTTCTTTTTTCCGATAAGAACAAAACATCTGAAATGGATTCATCTTTCATTTAGCGCGCCCTCCGTCAGACCGTCAGATCTCCTCTCGTTTAACTGATCTGTTTTTCAAATACTCATACAACTCATTTCCCCATTGGACGGCGCTTGGGGACCGGGCTGCCAAAAAGTCGTAATCCAAATTCCCGGCGGTTGAATAAAGCACCATCAGAAGCATTTTGTCCGTCACCGTCACTTCGGCGATGCGGATATCGGCTTGGCAGACGTACAGTTCCGTTCTGTCCAGCCGGAGCAAGTTATTGATTTCCGTTCTGTATTCCTTTGCCATATCCACAATGTAGTCGCTGGTCGTAATGGACAAAGGCGCGCCCGCCGCGAGTCTTTCGTAATAGACGGGAACGTATTCGGGCGCGTAATATGTGATAAAAGTCTTAATCGAGTCCGCTTCGCGGATGTATTCATTGATAATCGGGTTCGGGTCATAATAAACAGACCTGAGGTCAACCTCAATAATTTCAAAGTCGCCGATTTCCCGAATTCGGCTGAAAAGGTTTTCCGGAATTTCGCTTGTATCGTGTTCGCTCCAAAACTTCGGATTCTTGCTGAACACTTGAAGATTTTCAACAAACGGGGTAACCTTTTCCGTAACGGCTTCACCAAGCGTCGTCAGCTCGTAAATGCCGTCGTTTTGGACAACCAAGTTATTGTCTACCAGCACTTTAATTTGCGGCAAAATCGAGACGGACGTTTCATCCAGCTTGGTTTTAATTTTTTCAATAGGCATAGGTCCCTTTTCAAAAAGCAGGATTAAAACAGCCTTCCGTTTTTCAGACAAAAATACCGTCTCAATTAAAGAATTCATGTCTTATGCACCACATTCACATTATAACCGATACAACTGATACAATCGATAACAACTGATTCAATCGATAACAACTGATTCAATCG
This sequence comes from Candidatus Methanimicrococcus labiotermitis, assembly GCA_009784005.1. Taxonomy (GTDB): domain Archaea; phylum Halobacteriota; class Methanosarcinia; order Methanosarcinales; family Methanosarcinaceae; genus Methanimicrococcus; species Methanimicrococcus labiotermitis. The sequence continues at coordinate 587 of WRCE01000003.1, read as the reverse complement.
ATAACAACTGATACAATCGATACAACCGAAACAATCGATATACTGATACAACCGATAATTGATACAACCGATAATTGATATAATCGATAACTGATACAACCGATAACTGATACAACCGATATACTGATACAATCGATAACTGATACAATCGATAACTGATACAATCGATAACTGATACAATCGATATTACACGCCTTCTCTTATGAGATAAGTAAAACGATCTAATGGCATCCATATGGCTTTTATTCATTATTAAGTAATCGCTTTGAAACTCTCCGTGCACTGTCCTGCTGCTGTGCCTTGCCTGCTGCTGTGCCTTGCCTGCTGCTGTGCCTTGCCTGCTGCTGTGCCTTGCCTGCTGCTGTGCCTTGCCTGCTGCTGTGCCTTGCCTGCTGCTGTGCCCCGTTCGCGAAGCGAACGGCTGTTACAAAAAAAAATAGATGTTTGTTGCTATGCCTTGCCTGCTGCTGTGCCTTACCTTCTGCTGTGCCTTACCTTCTGCTGTGCCTTACCTTCTGCTGTGCCTTACCTTCTGCTGTGCCTTACCTTCTGCTGTGCCTTACCTTCTGCTGTGCCTTACCTTCTGC
>WRCE01000002.1 GCA_009784005.1 Candidatus Methanimicrococcus labiotermitis | reverse complement strand
GACCGTCGTGAGACAGGTTGGTTACTATCTACTAGAGGTGTTTGATGTCTGAGGGTAAGTTGCTTTTAGTACGAGAGGAACAAAGCAACGGTGCCTCTGGTCTACCTGTTGTCTGACAAGGCAACGCAGGGCAGCTACGCACCAAGGAATAAGAGCTGAATGCATCTAAGCTCGAAATCTCACCCGAATAAGAGACATCGCCAAGGACACTCGTAAAAGACGAGGTTGATAGAAACGGGATGTACGCACCAAGGCAACGAGGTGTTCAGTCCGCGTTTACTAATAGTCCGTTCCGTCGCAAGACTGGTTTTTCAGGCGATATCTGATTATGTCAAATCCAAAAATTGTTGATGAGTTCTTTAAAAAAGAAATGTTGTTTGTCTCGGTTAACTTTGTTAACTTTTTCAGTCAGTCGTTACACGGCAAAATTTTAAATACATTATCCGCTGTTCAAGGTTTGTTTGGCGCTTTTGCGCTCAAACTTAAACTTTGATCATATATCACGCTTAGAGAAAGTCTTTTGGCGGCCATAGCGGCGGGGCAACTCCTGTACCCATACCGAACACAGAAGATAAGCCTGCCGGCGTTCCCTGTTGTACTGAAGTGTGCGAGCCTTCGGGAAGCTTGGATCGCCGCCATGAGTCTTTCTTTAATTCTTTCTTGTTTTGATTGATTTTTAAAGGGAAGAGCGAAGGCTGTTTTTTGGTTGATTTTTTTGTTTGTTTTTTTGTTTGTTTTTTTTGTTTGATTACTAGTGAATAGCGTAGGCTGTTTTGTTTGATTTTTTTGGAAAAAAAGGCGATTGCTTTTTGGATGCAAATTCAACGAAAAATGGGGCGGGTCGCGCGCGGGCGTGGCGGCGGCGAAGCCCGCCTCGGCGGCCGCCTTCACCAAGCACATTGTTCGAGCCGTCTTATGTCTGATCTTTTCTTTCGTCTTCTTTTTTTTGTCGCTTTTATCGAGTAGCGACAGCTGTTTTTATTCGATTCGCTTGTGTATTCTTATTCTTTTCTCTGAATTTTCAATTTTGATATACTATTTAAAAGTTGTGTTTTTAATAGAAAGTGTTAAATATGATATTAATAAACTATTAATCGTAGGGATTATATTTTGAATAATCTTCGAATTTCGGCTTCATATGCAAAACTTCGATTTTGCAAAAACGGCCAAATTCCTGCTAATATTTTGGGGGAACAAAAATGGATATTGAATCCTTGAAAGTGAACGAATATAAAAAAAAGGTCAAAAAGGGTTACATGTGGGCTATTTTCAGCGCTCTGCTTTGGGGTATTTGGTATATTCCGGGTACTGTTATTTGGACATTGAATCCTTTTGATACGATGTCAATTGATATCGGTTTGTCTCACGGTGACACAGCGGCTCTTATTGTCACCGCTATTCTGATTTCGGCGTTCAGCGCCGCGATGATTATTATAACATTGGGCCTGTGGAATCTCGTGACCGGGAAGTTCAAAGAAATAAAACGAACGGCCGTCCAATTTAAATCTTGTTCTAAATGGTTTATCCTTGCCGCGGTGTGCGGCGGGCCGCTTGCGATTTTTGGCTCTTATCTTGCTATGGGATTTGTCGGCGGCGCATTCGCGGCCGTCGCCTCTCTTCTTTTCCCTGTCGTCAGTTCAATTGTCGCGAACCGGTGGTACGGCGAAAAAATTACAAGGCGTGCGGCAATCGGTATTTTCCTTATTATTATCGGCGGCGTCTCAATCTATATCGGCGGCATGGTCACTGAAATGATGGCGGAAGGCGTTCGCTGGCTCGGCTATGCAGGCGGCGCGATGGCTGCTCTCGGCTTTGGTTTGGAGGGCGCTGTTGCCGGCAAAGGCATTGATTTGGCAGAGCCGGATGCCGGCCTGTACGTCCGGTTTTTGGCAGAAGCCACTATGTGGTGGTTTATCATTATCCCGATCCTTCTCATCCTCGGCTTCCCGATGCTGACGTACGCCCTTGCCGTCTTTGAGCCGTTAACGCTTCTCGTTTTGGTTTTCATCGGCTTGTCTTTCGGCTATTGTTATGCGGCGTGTTACAAAGCATTCCCGTTGATCGGCGTTGGGCGGGGACAAGGCGTTGCGAATTTGTACGGTTTGTGCGCCGTGATCTTCATCCTTCTCTTCATGGGTGATTTCCCGGGATGGACACTTTTAGTCGGCGGCGCGCTTTGTTTGATCGGCAGCACAGTCATGTATTCTGAAAACGTTTCGGAAGAAGCGATAAGGGTATGAGGTGATCACAGATGCAATTACCAATTAAATTCAGAGTTCTTGAGATTCTTTCGGACGGAAAATGCCACTGGAACAGTGACATCGTCTGCCTGCTTCAAAGCGAATACAGCGATTTGAAAGGGGATTATGGCCGCGACTCCGCAAATTTCGATATCATCGAATTGGCTTCAAACGGTCTGATCATGTCCGTCGAATCTAAAGTGGATGAGGAAGGCACATACAAAAAAGGCTTTATGATGCACAAATACGTTTTGACCGATGTCGGAAAAGACCGCTGCGTGTATGCCGGCGTTTACAAAGGAGGGGACTGAAATGGTGCAGACAGAAGTCGCTATGGAAGCCTACAACGCTTTCTGGGTAAACGGTTTGGTGCCGTATTCGGAGTACTTATGGATGATTACGATTCTTGTCATTTCCTTATTGGCATTATGGCAAGCCCGCGTCTTCATCAGAGATTTTTAAAAATTAAAAACGTGTGAAAAGTTTTTCCGCAGACGATGCGGCAACTTTTCACCTTTTCCGATTCGGCCCGCCCGGTATGTCAGAAACATCAGAAACAAATCCGAGACAGCCAAAAAAATCAAAAAGAAAAAGGGCTGCCGGACAATTAAGGAGGTATTTTGAAAATGACAACAGAATATTATACAAGAATGGGTGACGGCAGAAGGGTCAGCCAAACACGCGAACAAATTTATGAGGATTTGAAAACCGGCGCGGCAATCGCCGCTGATTTAGCGGGCATTTCCGAGCTTTCCGCCGACGAAATCGATAAAATGGCGGAAATCATTATGGATCCGAGTATTTTTGTCAGCGTCGAACGCGGCAGAGAAGTCGCTTTGTCTATGGATGGCGGTACGATTCGCATTGACGCCGACCAGGGCAACAGCGGCTGCGGTATTCCCGCCAGCCGTCTGATCGGTTTGATGACACATGAACGCGTTTTTTGCCAGGACACAATTGAACTCGGTCACATTGATTACAGTTTCAAACCGGTCAAGCCGATCGTTTCTCACGAATGCCAAAACATGGAAGTAATTCAGCAGAACACAATCGTTCCCGTTTTCTACGGTGCCATGCCGAATATGGGCCTTTATTACACGCCTGACGGCCCTTATGCTAATCCTTCCGACTTGATGAGGGAGTTCAAAATCGATGAAGCCATGGAATCCATTGACCATTCCATTGAGCACCTCACGCGCGACATGGTTTGGATCATGCAAAAATTGATGGCATCGGGCGCCGACGGCGTGAATTTCGATACGTCGGGCGCCGCAGGTGACGGCGACTTTTCAGCGACGCTTCAAGCCTGTGAACAGCTTCGCTCTGAATTCCCCGACATGTACATTGAAATCGGGATGGCAGGCGAATCTGTCTTGGGCATGCACGGCAGCGTTGAATACGCCGGCAAAACACTCGCGGGCCTTTGGCCCCATGAACAGGCAAAACTCTGCGCCAAAGCCGGCAGCAACCTTTACGGCCCCGCCATTAACACAAACACCGGCAAATCATTCGCTTGGAATCTGGCGCGCGCAGTGACATTTACAAAAGCTGCCGTCATCGAATCTCCGATTCCTGTCCACGTGAATATGGGAATGGGCGTCGGCGGAGTCCCTATGCTGGAAACGCCGCCGATTGATGCCGTCACCCGCGCCAACAAGGCGATGGTGGAAATTGCGGGCGTTGACGGTATATAGATTGGCGCCGGTGACCCTATCGGTATGCCGATTGCCCACTCTCACGCTTCCGGTATGAAGGGTCTTCGAACGGCGGGCGATTTGGTGGCCAGAATGCAATGTTCCAAGAACATGCGCCTCGGCGAAGCCAAAGAGTACGTTGCAAAGAAACTCGGCCTTGATGTTCTGCAGCTGACGGATGAACACATTATGAGGGAAGTTCGCGAAGAATTGAATATCGGCGTCATTACTTCCGTTACCGGTAAAGCCAAAGGGCTTCCCGCCAAAGCCAATATCGAAGAAGTTCTCGGTATCAAAATCAACGGCTGTGAACGGTTGCTGAGGGGACAATTGCCCTGATTTCGATACGGGCGTAAAACAATTTGATGTTTGCCGGAACCTTTTTTTTAACTCAGCCGGTTTCATGCAAACATTTTTTTTTGTTTTTTAGTTTTTTTGAGTTTTTGATTTTTAGAGTGTTTGAATTTTAGAGTTTTAGAGTTTTTGAGTTTTTGAGTTTTTTGTTTTCTGCTTGCGTTTTTTTAAAAAAATTACAGATTGTTATTTCTCGGTTATTTTTTTGCAGAAAGCTCCATTTTCGGATTTGAGCGCTTCTTTGCATTGCCCAACTCCGAAAATGGAGGTCGGTTTATGTGATTTTTCGTGTTTGTTTTTTGTTTTTCTTTTTTTTTGTTTTCCGCTTGTGTTTTTCAAAAAAAATTACAGATTGTTATTTCTCGTTTATTTTTTTGCAGAAATCTCCATTTTCGTATTTGTGCGCTGCTTCGCATCGCCCAACTCCGAAAATGGAGGTCGGTTTATGTGGTTTTTCGTGTTTTTCTCGCGTTGTTTCCTTCATTCTGTTTCCCTCTTTCTGTTTTCTTCGTTCTGTTTCCCTTCTTCTGTTTCCCTCCTTCTGTTTCCCTCCTTCTGTTTCCCTCCTTCCGTTTTCTTCATGTTGTTTTCTTCATACTGCTTTACTTTATATCATTTGAATCCGATATTCATTATTCAATTTTCAATTTTCAATTTTCAATTGTTAAATCGGAGGAATGGTAGATTGGAAGATATGACAATGCTGGAGCGTTTCACGCGTTCTATGCAGCTCAAAGAGGTCGATAAAGTGCCTGTTTGTTCTGTGACGCAGACGGGAACGAAAGATTTGATGAGGATGACCGGAACGAGTTGGCCCAAAGCGTTTACCGATCCGAAAGAGATGGCGGCTTTGTCTATGGCGGGCTATGAAATTGCCGGCTTTGAAAGCGTTCGCTACCCTTTCAGTTCTTTGGGTATTCCCGAGGCGTTTGGTTGTGTCTACTCAACCGGTACCAATGACTCGCCGCCGCATCAGCTTGATTTCCCGTGCAAAAATTTGGAAGATGTCGCGAATGTCGTCATTCCGGATAACTTGTTTGAAAGTCCGGGCATTCAATCCATGATTGAAGCGACAGTTCTCCTCAGAAAAGAAATGACTGATAAAGGTTATGAGGCGCCGCTGATTGCCGGCATTCTCGGCCCGTCGGCATTCGCTTCTTGTGTTGCGGGCGTCAACAATTTTTTGATGTGGTGCATTCGGGAACCGGACACGCTGACGGAACTTCTCAAAATCGGCGCCGAGGTTTCCGCGGAATGCGCCAATCTTTTATACGACCACGGCGCGGATTCCGTTCTCGTTATTGATTCCGAAGCCGGCCCCGATTTGTTTCCGCCGCCGCTTTTCAGCGAACTGGTCCTTCCTTTCTATAAAGAGATGACATACAAAATGAAAGGGTTGAATATGCTTCACATGTGCGGCGACGCGACCGAAATTTTGGAACCGATTACGGAGTCCGGCTTTTTAGGCGTGAGTCTGGAAGAAAAAGTAGACATGGGCTATGCCGCCGAAACAGTCGGCGACCAAATATGTTTGATCGGCAACGTTTCTCCGTCCAATGAGCTGCTTTTGCAAAAACCCGAGGCGGTCAAAAGAGTAGCGAAACAGTGCATTGAAGACGGCGTGCGGATTTTGTCTCCCGGTTGCGGCATTGCGCCGTGGACGCCGTTTGATAATTTGAAAGCGTTTGTTGCCGCGCGTGATGAATATTATATCGAAAGAGGTCTTCTCTGATCGTTTATTGATTGTTCTGATCATTTAGGCCTTTTTTCCTTTTTGATCTTTTCTGATCATTTGACCCTTTTTCCTTTTTGATCTTTTCTGATCATTTTGCCCTTTTTTCTTTTTTTGTTTTTTTGTAAAAAAGTTTGTAACCGTAACAGCCCCCGCTCTCGTTTCAAAGGCTATTGTCAGTCCTTTTCGGCGGAGCGGGGGTGTGCAGTTATGCGTTTTTGGTGTCTGAATTAGACGTTCGCTATCGTTTTATTCGTTTTTTGGGTGTGTTTTGTTCGTATGTTCGTTTTTTGCGTTTTTCGGATTGACTTCGGATTGACTTCAATATTACGTCAATATTGCTTTACATTTGACAACCGCTTCGGCAGCGTCTTCCGCGTAGATGTCGGCGCCGATTTTGTCTGCCCAGTCCTGAGTCGCGGGCGCGCCTCCGACCATGGTCTTGACTTTGTCGCGGATGCCTGCTTCTTTGAGCTGTTCCTCCAATTTCATCTGAAGCACCATCGTTGTTGTCATCAAAGCGGACGACGCGACGATTTGCGCTCCGTCCTTCGCGGCTTGAACGTAGTTGTTGATCGGGACATCCCGTCCGAGGTCGATCACATTGAATCCGGCAATTTTGAGCATTGTTGCGACGATGTCTTTGCCGATTGAGTGAATGTCGCCTTCAATCGTTCCGATGGCGACTGTCTCTTTTGCGTCGAGTTTCGTTTTTGACTTCTCAAGTTCAGGCGTCAAGACTTTTACGCCGGCGCTCATCGCTTCCGAGGCGGCGATGACGTGGGGCAAAAAGACGAGTCCTTTTTCAAATTGGTTGCCGACTTCGTTCATGCCCACCGTAAATCCGTTTTGGATGAGGGAAACCGGGTCTAATTTCAATTTAATACATTCTTCGGCGACTTCCGCGACAGCCTCCTCTTCAAAGTCCATCACAGCATCCTTGCCTTTTTGGTTGAGTTCATCTTGTGTTATCATTTAATTCCTCCGTATCTCTTTTTGATTTATTTGTACATAATTTCATGTACAAATTATTTTGTCCGGCTTATTCCCCCAAGAGGCCGGCGGCGTAGTCTTTATCGGCTTTGTCCATGATGGCCTGAATCACCTTTCTCGTATCGGCGTCCACAGGGTCCACCTCATAGTTTTTCAAAACATCGGCAACCGTTTCGTGCGCGGCTGTGACGATGTCTTTGGAACCTTTTGTTTCCCAGTCTCCGATCATGTCTCTGTTGATGTATTTCGGATTGGATTGGATGTTCATGTTTTCGCGGGTGGATTTGTGCGAAATGAAGTTGTTGCCGGCGCCGACTTTTAAGATGTGCTCAACGCTTAATGTTTCAGGCGTCACTTCAATGCCTCTTGCCATGTATTGCGCCATTTCGATGTAGTCGCAGTCAATGATTAATTGTTCCAGTGAGAAGGACATGCCCAGTTCAACCATTCCCATGCCGTAGATGGTTTTCGCGCCCGATAAGATCGGAAGCATTCCGGTGATTGTTTTTTCGTGACCGAGCTGGCTGTCGGGAATCTTTGAGTCGGCCTAAAATCCTGCCACATAAGTGGGAAGGTTGTAATATTCACCCATTTCAACGACGGCCGCGCTGATCAGTCCGATTTCAGGCGCGCCGACCGGCGCCGTTCCTTTTCGGAGGTCAAAAGCCGTTGTCGAACTTCCGTACCAAACGGGCGCGCCCGGGACGGTCAGTTGTGAAAGGACGATGCCTGCTAACACTTCGGCGTTATGCGTCACGATTGTTCCGGCAAGCTGAACCGGACTGGAACCGCCTGACATCGCCATTGAAAGGACGTTGCAGGGCATGTTGTAGCGGGCGGCCTGAATAATCACCTGACAGAAGTTTGTGCCGATTTCAAGCGGGCTTGTCGGGCATCCCGTCATGGAATATATCGGTTTTCTGAGCGCTTCTTCCTCATCGCCGCCGTAGAATGCTTTAATGACTTCAAAGTAAATCGGCATAAACGGCCCGACAGCGTCTACCAGAATGTTTTTGGACGTGTTGAAGACCGGCGTGATTTGTTCGTGAATGTTTTGCGCCTTTATGCCTGTCAAATCTCCGGCGGCAACCGCGCTTAAGTAAAAGTCAATTTTGTCGGCGTAATCGACGACTTTCGCGATGTTTGCGATATCCGCTTCAGTCGAATTGCGTGTATGATACTTCCCCGGCGAGACATAGTCGCACATCTTGACGCCGACGCCGAAGTTATTGAATGTCGTTTCGCCGCCGTATCTGATGTCGGTTGTTCTCTTCTTATTGCGCCCGTAAAGTTTAAAACCTGTCGGCGCGGTCTGAAGGGCTTTTCTGACAACATGTTCGGGAATTTTCACCATGTTTGTTTTTTCATTAATGAGACATCCCGCTTCCTTGTAAATGGATCTCGCCTCGGCGTCCAAAATCATAACGCCTGATTCGGCAAGAACTTCCATTGTCGCGACATCGATCATTTTCCGCTCTTCTAATGAAAGCAGCTTGTATGTGTTTTTGATCATTCTCGATTCCTCCTTTAAAACAGGGTTGAAGAAAGATCTGTTCTTGTCTTTCTTTACCTTAAACTTTCTATTTGTTTTTTCTACTATTTAAAACAGTATGTTAGTTTTAGTTAACTTTATATATGTGTTTCAAAAGCTCAATTTTTTGATTTTGGAGCAGTTTCTCTTTTTTCGATATTATATTAATGTATTAATCATGAACGGTGGCTTAAATTGTCATCTCCTGTCGTTATCTCTAACCGTCATCTCAAATCGTTATCTTGATTGTGAGATCTGAATTACAGCATCTTGACCGACATTTTGAACGCGGCAGCTCATCATTCTCGCGTTTTCTCGTCTTTGCCGTTGCAGCAGAGCGATAAAAAAAGAAAGTTTCAGAATCACCGGATTCGGTTCATTTTCTGTTTTTTCTGCCGGATTTTGTAAATGTCGCTGATGACTTTTTCACGCAGTTCCAAAAACTTTTCTGTGGGCTCGATTGTTTCTGTATTATAGCATTCGGAAAACTTTAAACCGATGTCCGGCGACATCAGTTTGTCTTTGTACCGGTTGTACAGTTCCATACAAAGGTCATCGGCGTCTTTTTTGGATAATTTTGTTGCGTATCGCGCTATTTCCGCCATGAAATGAGCATCTAATCCGGCGCTGTGGTTTGGCACGCTTCCGTTGTTTGACACGGGGCCCGACAAAATATCGCAGCCGCAGGCAACATAGCCGACGGTTTGAAGCGCTGTTTCATACATCATCATCTCTGTACACGGCCCGGCAAAGTTGTTGACAACGGCGCCCTGCAAACAGACTTCGTTTGTTGAAACGGCGGCGGTTGCGATAAACGACGCCCACAGTGTTTTAAGATAATCTTCGGGATTGATATGCGCCGGATATTTGAACGCGACGGAGGCGCCGTAAATCACTTGTGATTTTAAGTCTTCCGCGACGATTTTGATGGCGAACTGCTCAGGTGAATCCGTTGAAATGGAAGGCAAGACCATCGGGCTGGACATATAATTCGATCCCGTCATCCGATAGTGGTAAATGCGGGACAGTTCATCATAAGTTATTTTGAGGTCTGTTCGCGGAATTATTTCCTGCATGTCGCCCAGCCCCATGAATCTCGGATTGGCAACGGATACCGCCGCCACCGGGTCCTCAATGTGAGGCGGTGTTACGATGCACATGTCCGGCCGGCCTTCCAGCGCGCAGGCTTCTTTGACATATTGGACGGCTTCTCGCGCGTGCATTAAGTTTGAAGGCCCTTTTTTCATAGAATTCACGGGCGGCATGTCTAAAAAAGCGGGGGCGATCGCGTTCACGTCCGTGTATTTCGCGTATGAGCGGTGGATCGGGATATACATATCCGGCGTGACGGGGGAGGCGTTGGGCCCGCCCATGATCAAAGGCATTTTGTGTTCCGCGTCGTTCAAGTTGAGGAGGTACTTATCTCTCCCCTCTCCGATATTCAAATAGCTGCGAGAGTTTTGAATACTTCTGAGCGTTTTTTCGCGCGGGATAAAAATATTCTTTTTCGCCTCAATCGAATAAACGCCGGCCATCTCCAGCAAGTCGATTGCCGCATCCAAGACGCGCCCCGCCATATCATCATCGGCCGGAATCAATGTCTTTGGGTCATACTTGATTTCATACGACTCTGCCAGCGCCAAACCGACTTCATAAACCAGCGCATCGTGTTCGGACTCCGTCATTTTTGTTCCGTCGTTAATCATATCAATGATTTGTTGCATTTTACCCTCCCGATTGTTTTTTTTGAAATGGGAAATTTGTGAATATTTGTGAATATTTGTGAATATTTGATATATTGATATATTATGTTTTAAAGGATGGAAGATACATTTATATCTTTTTTATAAACAGGCCGCTCCGCTCATCTCAAATGAACGGCGGGAATAAAATAGGAAGTAATTGAGGCCTTGCTCCGCGTTGAGTGGTTGTTCGGAAAAACCGAACAACCTTGTCCTTTTTTCTCTTCATCATTTGTTACTTCTTCACATCTTCGTCATAATCATAATAGTCGTCTTCATAATAGTCGTCTTCATAACGGTTTTCATAATTCCCTTCTTCATAAACCGGCTCGGGTTTTTCATAAAAAGCGCCAAACACGACCCCTCCGTTGTACGGTTGCTCATCCAACGGGTCCGGCCCGTATTGATTTGGGCCTTCTGTTCCTTTGGCAAGGAATAAATAAAGGTCAAATACCAGTACGATAATCCAACCGATGAGTGGAATAATTGATGCGAGTCGGATTAAAAGGTACCAACCGCTTTTGTTCAAGTCGTGAAGACGCTTGATTGACTGAATCAGGAGAAAAATTGCGCATGACAGCCAAAATACAATGAACAGAAATGAAAACATCAGTGCCAGCGTATCACTGATAACCATGGTCATTCCCCAAAAGACTGCAAAAATAAGTCCCGAAATAATGACACCTATATTCCTTAAGAAATACGGTTTTCTGTTCAGCCGCCCGTTAATTGAAAAATATTCTGTCAACTTCTCATTCATATCCATTGTATTATCCCTCATACATTCTTAAGAATCGAAATTATAAATATTCTGTCATTTTTATTTCCTTCTGCTCAGCGCTGATTTTCATCATTTACGGTTCCACCATTCACAATTTCGTCACTCTCAATTCCGTCATCATTCGCTTTTCTCCCCAACGGATCCGGCCCAAACCGATTCTCCCCTTTCGTCCCATTAGCAAGGAGTAAATAAAGGACAAGCGCCAAGACAATAAATTTGCCGATGAGCGGCACAAGTATCCCGAACAGAATTAAAAGGTACCAACCGCTTTTGTCCAAATCGTGAAGACGTTTGATTGCCTGAAGCAGCATGAAAACGATGCATACCAAACAAAACAGAATGAACAGAAGCGCGAATATTATCAAAAGCAAGCTGGTGAGAATGACGTTGATTATATCGCCGATCGTTACATCGCTGCCGATACCGCTGATAATCGGGGCGGCGATAAATGATATGATTGCCCATAATAATATCCCGAAAATGACGGCTGAAATGGCGGCGCCCAACCACCTTAAAAAATAAGGCCTTCTGTTTAGTCGGCCTTTGTAAGAGAAGTATTTTTTCATTGTCGGTTTTCTCGGTTTAGCATTTGCTGTTTTCATCTGTTCAACATCTGCTGTTTTCATCTGTTCAACATCTGTCGTTTTCATCTGTTTTTCATCTTTCTGACAATTTCTTCAGAGTTTGAAAACGCTTGTTCCGCCTGCGCTTTTGTCAGTCCCGATCCCGTCAGTATCTGATAAGCGATTTCTTTTGTAATCATATCTCTCGGTTGGTGGGTGTCGCTGTTGCACACCAGTTTCGCTTTTGCATCTGTTGCCAGCCTCGCGACATGGCCGTTTGTGCGGTTGTGGCCGCCGCGCGCCGTGATTTCAAGATATGTGCCTGTCTCTTTTGCCAGCTCCGCTTCTTCAACGGTTATAAATCCTGGGTGAGCCAAAATGTCCACGTATTCGGATTCAATCGAGGCGCGGTTGGTTCCGGGGGCGACGGGCTCAACGCTCGTTTCGCCGTGGACAACAACGATGTCGGCGCCGAATTCCTTGGCTTTTTTTGCCAGTTTGTTGATCTGCGCAGGGGGCACATGCGTGATTTCAATGCCCGCGAAAATGTCAATGTCCCATTCCTCTTCAAAGATTTTTGCTTTTTGAAGAGAGGAAATGATGTGCTCAAAATTCGTAAAATCAGCGTGGTCGGTCATGGCAATGGCGCGGCAGCCGAGAACGGCGGCGCGGCGGACGTGTTCGGCGGGAATGAGTTCGCCGTCACTGAAAAGAGTGTGGGTGTGAAGATCAATCATTGGAAAAACCTTTTATTTGAATTCGGATTATTCAATAATGACTCTTCGGTTTTATTTAATTATTTCTTTTATCGGTTTTTCGTTATCGTTTGCGTTTTTCGTTATCGCTTGCGTTTTTTGTTATTCTTCGCGTTCATTGCCATCGCTTGCGTTTTTGTTTTATTCGTTTTCGTTGTTATTTTCTTCGCTGTCATCCGTTTTCGGCGGCCTGTAGTTATCTCTGGAAGCATTCCCTCGCTGCGGCTTTGTCGGCTTGTCCCCTCTTTCAAAATCGGCGGACAGCGGCGTTTGCGTTCTCTCTCGAATCGGATTGCCGTATCTCGGGTTTTGCGGCAGTTCCGTCAATTTTTCAACAACGTCGGCGAAACCGAAATTCGGTTTGACATCTTTAATTTTGATGTTTACAATGTCTCCAATCACGGCTTCTTTGGTGAATATGACAAAATCATCAATGTAAGCGATACCGTCTCCGGTGGCGCCCGTTTCCGTGATTTCAACGGCGTAAATCTGACCTTTTCGAATGGGAGCCGTCAGGAATTTTTTGGCGATAACGTATATTTCAGCGCTCGTTGAGCGGGAGGCTTGCGGGTTGTACGCGCGGACGTGAACGAATTCGCCTTTGACGTCATCGAAAAAGTCTTTGAACATGTCTCCTTGGAACACTTTGACAACAAACGTGCCTTTGGGTTTGAGAATCTTTTTGGCGCATTCAAAAGCGGCGCGGTTGAGTTCGACCCCGCGGGCGTGGTCCAGCGCCCAGTTGCCCGTCAAGTTCGGCGCGGCGTCACAAAGAACAACGTCAACGCCGCCTTTACCGGCGAATTCCAAAACATAATCAATCGTCGAATCGGCGGTGATATCGCCTCTGTATGTGGTGACGCCCGCGATCTCTTCGATTTTTTGAAGGTCAACGCCCAAAACGCGGCCGCCTGAAAGCTCTTTTGCGACCTGAAGCCATCCGCCGGGGGCGGCGCCTAAATCGACGATCGTGTCGCCGCGCTTGATGATATCAGAATGTCCCTGAATCTGTTTCAATTTATAAGAGGCCCGCGAACGATATCCTTCCTTTTGGGCCAAATCGTAAAAATAATCCTTTTGGTTTCGCGCCATAATCTTTCCCCGCGCCGGTATTGTCGGTATTGTCGGTATTGCCGGTATTGTCGGTATTGTTAATATTTCCCGCATCGGTCGTTAATATTTCCGTATCGGGAATGTAATATCTCAAATCATTTTTGGTTACTTTCGCTCTGAACGGGTTAAACGTATTTATGATTAATGTTATAATTAAATAAATCAATAAATCTTAAAATAACGCATCAATTTTTCGGGCAGCAATCATGACGGATAAAAAAAATATCAATGATTTTAAAAATATCAATGATTTCAATTCTTCAATCACCGCTCCATACACCTCTCCAAACACCGCTCCAAACGCCGCTCCAAACACCGCTTCCTTTCACCCGGCTCTTTGGATCCAAGAGTCCAAAGGAACGGCTCTTTCGGGGAAAACGGTTGTCATTGGCGTCACCGGCAGCATTGCCGCCGTTCAAACGATTCAGCTGGCCCGCGAATTGATTCGCTGCGGCGCAACCGTTTTCGCGGTCATGACAGACGCCGCCCTTCGGATTATTCATGAAGACGCGCTTCACTACGCGACAGGCAATCCTGTCATCACCCGCCTGACCGGCCGCGTTGAACATGTCGAATTTTTCGGCGCTCTCGGGCGGGCCGATCTCTTCCTCGTCGCGCCCGCGACGGCGAACACTATTTCCAAAATCGCGGCGGGCATTGATGACACGCCCGTCACGACGTTTGCGACAACCGCCATCGGCGAAGGGAAGAAAGTCATGGTTGTGCCGGCGATGCACGAATCGATGTACCGCCACCCGAAAGTTTTGGAAAATCTTCAGGTGTTGGAATCGCTTGGCATTGACGTCATCGGCCCGCGCTTTGAAGAAGGAATCGCAAAAATCGCAGGCAATGATGAAATCGTTCTTCGTGTTCTCCGCGCTTTGGGTGACAACACGCTTGCCGGCAAATCCGTTTTTATCACATCCGGTTCAACCGCGGAATCCATTGACCCGATTCGCTTGCTGACCAATCGCGCGTCGGGCCGTACCGGCAGCGCATTGGCGCGCGAAGCATACACCCGCGGCGCCGAAGTTTATCTTTTCCACCGAAACAAGTCGCCATGGGCGCATCTGCCGCATTTCCACGACATTTTTACAGAAAGCGTTCACGACATGATCAACGCCGTCACGGACAAAATCGCTTTAGCCGATGTTCCCGACGCCGGTAAAAATATTCTCATCAGTTCGGCGGCTATTTCCGATTACACGATAGAGGCAAACGACTCCAAAATCAAATCCGGTAAGCGGGAGTTAATACTGACGCTCCGCCCGACGAAAAAACTGATCGAAGAAGCTTGTTACACGGACCCGAACTTGTTTATTGTCGGGTTTAAGGCCGAAACCGGCGTTTCTCATCAGGAACTGATTGACCTCGCCGCCTCCAAAATCGAAGCCGGTATCGCCGACATGGTTGTCGCCAACGATGTCAAAGAAAAAGGAATGGGAACCGATGATAATGACGTTTGGGTCGTGACGAAGGATTACCTGACGAATCACGACATGAAAACCGTTGTTCCGATTTCGGGAAGCAAAGAAAAAATCGCGGCGGAACTTTTCGATTACATCATCATTGAGGCGCTGGAAAACGCGCCGCAGGTTTTCATTGATTTGGAAATCCGAACAACAGGTTCGGGCGCATCAGATGAATTGGCAGGCATCGTTTTGGACACGGACCGGTCTGACGACGACACAGATGAAGATGCCGATGACGTTTATCTGAATGAAAACGTTTATTTGAATGTTGCCGGCGGGGATGAAGACGGCGACGAAGGCGAAGATGAAGACGAAAACGAAGATGAAGACGGCGACGAAGATGAAGACGGCGACGAAGATGAAGACGGCGACGAAGATGAAGACGAAAGCGAAGACGAAAGCGAAGATGTAGAAGTGTATGAAGACGAGGACGAAGACGAGAAAGATGATGTTAATTCAACAGGCGGAGAAAAGGATGGCACCTTTGGCAGCCCCTCCGTTTCCGCCGGTTCCGTTTCCACTGACCCTGCTTCCGCTGACCCTGCCTCTGCTGCTCCTGCTTCCTCTTCCCGCCCGAAAACACGCAAAAAACCCATGCGTATGAAGGGTCTCGTTTTCAAAAAAAGGAACTGATTGCACTTGCTTTTTGGGAAAAGGAATGAATGAATTCATGTCAAATCCATTGCATTTTGAACCGCGGTCCGCTTTTTCACCCGGTCACATCACCGGTTTTTTTCAAGTTTTTAACCACGCCGACCCTCACATGAAGGGTTCTTTGGGCGGCGGCATCGTTTTGAACAAAGGCGTTCACTCAACGGTAACGCCTTTTTCGGGCGAGGGCGAAACATCTGTTTATCTAAACGGTCAAAAAAAGGCCGCCGACTCCTCTGATGAATCCATAAACGCCGTTTTGGCCGTCATTTCAGAGCTGGCCGGCGCGATTGAGGAAAAATACAATTCACCGTTTCACTTTAAAATCGAAGAGCGCGCCGGCCTTCCCGTCGGCAGCGGATTCGGTTTATCGGCGGCGGGCGCGCTCAGCACGGCTTACGCCGTCAACGGTGCTTTGAATCTCGGCCTTTCAAGCGCCGCGCTGACGGAAATGGCTCATCTGGCTGAAGTTATCAGCGGCAGTGGCCTTGGCGACATCGCCGGTTCATCCGCCGGCGGCTTGGCTGTTCGCGAAAAGCCCGGAGGCCCTCTTCACGGCCGATTCTACAGTTTGCCGCTGTCAGAAGCCGAACTTCAAAAGAAAATTTATTGTTTGGTACTGGGTGAATTGTCCACCAAGTCCGTCATCACCGATGATGCCTCCGTCCAAAGAATCAATGAATTCGGCGCCCGGGCGCTTTCTGCTTTCCTGAAGGCCCCGAGTCTTGAAAATTTCATGCGCGAATCCCTGTTTTTCACAAAAAACGTTGGCTTGCTCAGCCCAAACGCCGAGAAAGCCATTGACCAAATCAACGAATCAGGCGGGATGGCGGCGCAAGCCATGCTTGGCAATACTGTTTTTGCCGTTTCGTCTGATGATAAAGCCGCCGACGATTGCATTTTCAACTTAATGCGCGAGTTCGGCGATGTCTACGAATGCCGAATCGAAACAAACGGGCCGCATCTTTGCCTGCCACCTTGTTAATTTGGAGCCTCTCATGGAAAAACAGTCAGTTCAGCATTCGCCGGTTCAGCATTCGCCGGTTCAGCATTCATCGGCTCAGCACTCATCGGCTCAGCATTCGCCGGCTCAGTATTTGCCGATAACTTGTAAAACGGCGCTTCACGCGGTCAGCGGCGTTTTTCCTTTCAAGAAAGATTTGAACATCTACCGTGGCTGTGAAAACGGCTGTAAATACTGCTTCGCTGTTTATTCTCACAAATACATGAAGGTTGAAGAAGGACAGGGTGGTTCCGCCAACGTTCATTCCGCCAACGTCCATTCCTCCAACGGTTGCGCCAACGGTTATTATGACCACATCTATGTCAAAACAAATGTCGCCGAGCGTTTGGATAAAGAACTCAGCGCCCCCGGCTTCAAAAGAGAAGTCGTCAACATCGGCGGCATTTGTGACAGTTATCAAAGCGCTGAAGCCGAATACGAGCTGATGCCTGATGTTTTAAGAGTGATGATCAAGCACAAAATGCCGGCAATCATCTCCACCAAATCCGACCTCATTCTTCGTGATTTCGACCTCATCGACGAGCTTTCCAAATGCGCTTTTGTCAACATCGTGTCAACCATTACCACCGCCGACGAATCAGTGAGGGAGAAAATTGAGCCGGGCGCCGTCAGCACGAAGCGCCGGTTCGATATGCTTGAAAAATTCAGGAAAACTGACGCAACAATAGGCGTTCACATGATGCCCGTTTTGCCTCTTTTGACGGACCAAACGGAAAACGCGGAGGCGATTTTTTCTAAAACAAGAGAGATTGGCGCTGATTATATCATTGTTCAAACCCTGTATCTTCGGGGCCAAACCCGTCAGATTTATTTTAACTTTATCAAAAACGAGTTTCCCGAGTTGTATGAAGAGATGAGGTATCTTTATCGGGCAGGCGGTTTGGACAAGGCGTACCGTACGCGGTATTATTCGATGGTTAACCCGCTGTTGAAGAAATATGAACTTTCAACGGATTATATGCGTCCCGTTCGGGAAGCTTTAGAGAACGGTGAGAATGGTGGAGAAGTGAGGCAGCCGACGTTGTTTGATTTCGGTTGAATGTTTGGGGTCGGCGGTTGGCGCGGCGGCCGGCGCTGCGCGCGAGCCGCGCAATTTTTAAAAAAGGCTGAAAAAACCCGGTTCGGCTATTAATTCATCTGCTTCTGCCAATACCATGTTTTTTAATGATTTCCGGCTCTCCTGCCTTTCAACATCCTCTCTTGATTTAAACATCGGTCCGGGTTTTCCTGTACTGTTTCCCAGCTCGTCTAATATTTGGTCGAATTCTTCCTGAGTCATCGTATCCAAAAAGGCCTGAACTTTCTCTTCAAACTCTTTCATCTTATCTTTCCTGTCAATGACTTTGTGCATACTCATTGCCTCCTGTTTTTTCTGTTGTTGATTAATGATTTTTCCTTTAAAACCATAAAACGTAAGCAGGTATCCATATCTGTTGTATCTATCATGTATTCGAATGTATTTATAGTTATATCTGAATTCTTGATGCAGTATATTCGGTATGGGATGATTGCTTGCGGTACAAAGTTTCGATATGGGTCTATGTTCAGCAGTTTATATAAATTCGTTGTTAAAATAATCCCGTCAAACTTTTTTTTCAAACCCATTTTTTCAAACAGAAAATCATATACAGTCGTTTCAAATATTTTATTTTGAAAACTTTTTTGATAGAATTTTGTGTATAATTTATCAAACATTTCTTTATTCATGAAATTATCCATATCCAACAAATTTAAGCTGTTAGCTTCAAATGTCATGACCCCGTATTTTTCTGAGAACAAAGACGTTAATTCGGTTAACTCCTCATTCTCCAAATCCTCGTCATCCATGAGCGTTTCCAAAGGTCTTTTTATACATTCTTCATCTTTAAATCTCCACCATATTGAAAACATATCTCCGTCATAAAAGTAGATTCCTCCGCCCAAATAATTTTTGTCTTCTTGCGATGGAATAAAACCTTTTGACATGATACTGCCGACAAATTCACGATAAGTACCGTGAAATAACGGAACATTTTTGATCGTCATTAAAGAAAAGGCATCCGAAAAATCCAATGATTCTAAATTATTTGTCATGTATTGCCGCAAATATGAGTGCAGTACTAAATATTTTATGAAATTTCTTTTTTCGAAAACTTGATATACTGAACATAAGCCGGAATTTGTCCAAAGTTCAGAGAAACGCATTATGTACAACGTCTTTTGATGAGCGCTCAGAGCAAGAACAAGCGAATGAAAAAAGAGAAAAAGAAAAAGGGAAGAAGAAAAAGGAAAGGAAAAGGAAAGGAAACAAATGTGAAAAGAGACAAAACAAGACGATAACAAACAAAAAACATATAACCACCTCCATTTTCGGAGTTGGGCGATGCGTAGCAGCGCACAAATACGAAAATGGAGATTACTGCCAAAAAATAACGAGAAATAACTAACATTAATATTTTTGAAAAAAGCAAGAAAAGGAAAGCAAGGAACGAAATTGAACGAAAAAGAAAAAAGAGAAAAAGAAAAAAAAGCGTTCAGAAAGAATCAACTTTCTTCATAGCATTTCTTTGCCAATTCCACGCTCATTTCCCTCAGCTTAAACTTTTGGATCTTGCCGCTTCCCGTCATCGGGAATTCTTTCAGGAAGAAAACGTATTTCGGAATCTTGTAACGGGCGATTTTGTCGCGGCAGAAGTCTTTGACGTCTTCAGGCTGCATTGTCACGCCGTCTTGCAAAATGACGAAGGCGCCGACTTCTTCGCCGTATTTTTCCGAGGGGACGCCGGCGACTTGGACGTCTTTGATGCCGTCCAGTTTGTACAGGAATTCTTCGATTTCGCGCGGGTAAATGTTTTCGCCGCCGCGGATGATCATGTCTTTGATACGTCCGGTGATTGTGAAATTGCCGTTTTCATCCATCACGCCGAGGTCGCCCGAGTGGAGGTAGCCGCTTTCATCAATCGTTTCGGCGGTGGCTTCGGGTTTGTTGTAATAGCCTTTCATGACGTTATAGCCGCGGCAACACATTTCCCCGGGAACGCCGGGCGGGCATTCTTCATTTGTTTCGGGGTCCAAAACTTTGACCTCCGTAAATTCAAACGGCTGCCCGACGGTTGTGTAGCGGACATTGGGGTCGTCGCCGATTCGCGAGTGCGTCATGCCTGGAGACGTTTCCGTCAGTCCGTAAACGCTTGTAATGTCAATAAACATCTTTTCGTTGACCTTTTTCATCAAATCCGACGGGCAAACGGAACCGGCCATGATACCTGTTCGAAGGCTTGTCAGGTCAAACATATCAAACATCGGGTGATTCAGTTCCGCGATAAACATCGTCGGGACGCCGTAAAGCGCGGTGCATCTTTCTTTATGGATAGACGCAAGCGTCAAGAGCGGGTCGAATTTCTCAATCATCACCTGCGTGCTGCCGTGCGTCAGGCAGTTCATGGTTGCCAAAACGACGCCGAAACAGTGAAACAGCGGAACGCAAACGCAAAGCTTGTCATCCGGCGTGAATTTCATGTGCTCGCCGGTCAAAAAGCCGTTGTTGGCGATGTTGTGGTGGGACAGCATAACGCCTTTGGGAAAACCGGTCGTTCCTGAGGTGTACTGCATGTTCACAACGTCATGGCAGTTGACTTCCGCTTTCGCTTTGTCCAAAACGTCATCGGCGACGTTGCTGCCGAGAAGCAGGACTTCTGCTGTGTTGTACATGCCGCGGTGTTTTTCCGGCCCGATGTAAATCACATTTTTCATACGCGGGAATTTTTCGCTCACCAACCGGCCGCGCTGGCAGGTTTTGAGTTCCGGCAGTATGTTGTATGTCATCTGAACATAATCGCTTTCGTAAGTCCCGTCAATGATACAAAGGGTGTGCATGTCCGAGTCTTTGACAAGATATTCCAATTCGTGCTGCTTGTAGCTGGTGTTCACCGTCACGCAGACCGCGCCGATTTTGGCGCACGCGTAAAGGAAGGTCAGCCAGTCGGGAACGTTTGTCGCCCACAGGCCGACGTGGTATCCTTTTTGGATACCGATTGCAAGCAGCCCCTTGGCCATGTTGTCAACGCGTTTGTTAAAATCCTTCCACGTAAATCTCAAATCGCGGTCGGAATAAACGATATATTCCTTGTCGGGCGTTTCCTTTGCCCAATATTCGAGCCAGTCGCCCAATGTTCTGTCGGAAAGTTCAATTGCCATGTTTTTCTCCTTTTTTCCTCTTTAATCCTTTCTGCACTCTCTTCTCTATGCTTTCTTCTCTGTGCTTTCTTCTCTATGCTTTCTTCTCTATGCTCTTTTCTCAGCAAACAGGGTTAAGCCGGAGCGTAAACGGTCGCAACAATTTTCGCGCCTTTCTCATCGGCGGCACAGACGAGGTGGTTGACAATGGAATCATAATAAATGCTGTCGCCCTCATTCAATATGTATGTGTTTTGGCCGTAAATCACTTTCAGCGTGCCTTCCAAAACGTAAATGAATTCTTCGCCTTCGTGGGCCGACATTTCAAGCGTTCCGTCATCAATGGCATTGATTTCAATGAAAAACGGTTCCATGGACCGCCCGGATTTCTGAGACGCGAGCGCGAAGAAGTTGTTGTGCTTAACGGTTTTTTCTTCCGCGTTTGACGTGTGAATCGTTTCAACCGCTTCGTTTTTGCGGCTGACGGCGGGCCCGAGGTTTTCCGCGTCGTCCAAAAACGTCCCGAGGCGAACGCCCAAAGCGCGGGCGATTTTAATCAAAGGCGCCAGAGACGGCACATTTGTGTCATTTTCAATGTTTTTGATCTGTTCAACGCTCAGCTGGCTTCTTTCCGCCAGTTCTTCCGCCGTGATTTGTTTGGATTCGCGGATGTTTTTGATTTTCGTTCCGATGTTTTTGTCGTCTGCCATCTTTTATTCCTCTTTATGATTGTGATTGAATTATGAATTTGATTGAATGTGATTATATTTGATTGAATTTGATTGAATGTGATTAAATTTGATTGAATTTGATCGAATGTGATTGAATTTGATCGAATGTGATTGAATTTAATCGATTGTGATTGAATTGTATTTTACGTTCCTTCTTCCCAATCGTCCATGTAATTTCTTTGCTTTTCTGTCAGTGCATCGATTTCTATGCCCATCGCCTTTAATTTTAACATTGCGACGGCATTGTCTATTTTCTCGGGCACTTTGTGAACGCCGTGGGGTAATTTGTTTTCGGCGATGTATTTGACGCAAAGCGCCTGATTGGCAAAGCTCATGTCCATGACTTCCGCCGGGTGTCCGTCGCCCGCCGCTAAATTGACTAAACGGCCGTCGGCAATGACATTGATTTTTTTGCCGTTTACCGTGTATTCTTTTATGTTTTTGCGAACGGTTTTTTCGCTTGTCGCTGATTTTTGAAGCGATTCCATGTCGATTTCGACGTTGAAGTGGCCCGCGTTGGATAATATCACGCCGTCTTTCATCTTTTTGAAATGGTTTTCCGTTAAGATGTCGCGGTTGCCGGTTGTTGTGACAAACATGTCGCCGATTTCCGCCGCCTTCTCCATCGGCATGACGCGGTAGCCGTCCATTCGGGCTTCAAGCGCGCGGACGGGGTCGATTTCGGTGATGACGACTTCGGCGCCGAGACCGTCGGCACGCGCCGCAACGCCGCGGCCGCACCAGCCGTATCCGCCGACGACGACGGTTTTTCCGGCGACGAGCAGATTGGTTGTTCGCATGATTCCGTCCCATGCCGACTGCCCTGTGCCGTAGCGGTTGTCGAATAAGAATTTGGTTTTGGCATCGTTAACGGCAAGAACCGCCATTTCCAGCGCGCCGTCTTTTTCCATGCCGTTCAAACGGTGAATACCCGTTGTTGTTTCTTCACAGCCGCCGAGGAGACCGGGCAACAAATCCCGTCTCTCTTTGTGGATTTTGAAAATCAGGTCGGCGCCGTCATCAATCGTAATATCGGGATTGATTTCTAAAACCTTGTCGATCGCTTCATAATATTCGGCGTTTGTGCAGTCATATTTGGCAAAACAAGAAATGTTTGCCGCCGCGTCCAGCGCCGCCGCCACATCGTCTTGCGTGCTGAGCGGATTGCATCCGGTCACAGCGACGATTGCGCCGCCCGCCGCGAGTGTTTCAACGAGAACAGCCGTTTTCGCTTCCACGTGAAGCGCCATTGCGATTCTGTGTCCCGCCAGAGGCTTTTCCCTTTCAAAATCCGCCCTGATCCGGTTCAAAACAGGCATGTGGTTTTTCGCCCATTCAATTTTCAAACGGCCGGACTCTTGTAACTCTTTTTTTAATAAATCGGACAATGTAGACACCTTACAGTTGATATTTATTTTCAGCTGATTTTCACCGTCAGCCGATGCTTTACTTACAGCCGGCGCTTTACTCGCTGCCGATGTTTCACTTGCAGCAACTGCTTCACTTGCAGCTGATACTATAATTTGATTTTGATAAAGGGTTGAAGTATTGAAAAATGCATCGCTGATTTCATCAATACATCATCAATACAAATACATCACAAATACATCAAAAAGTGACTTGAAAAGAGCTATAAAATATAAATTTGTATCTGATTTGTACTGAATCTGTACCAAAATTGTACCCAATTTGTACTGAATCTGTACCAAAATTGTACCCAATTTGTACCGAAAATTCGTACCTTGTTTATGCCTGTCACTCATCCGGTATCGTTAAAGTGACGGTCTTCTCTTCCCATGAGAAGCCGGCTTCTTTACTTTCATCTCTTTGATAAAAGCAGAACTTCACTTCGTTTCCGTCAACAACCGCGACCGCCGCTTTTAATCTCGTTCCGGTGAACGGTAAGGAAGAGTAAAGGGAGACAAGTGTGTGATTAAACCACAATTTCAATCCGTTTTCAAGTACCGAATGCCCGCGGATAATCATCTTCAAATCGTTGTTTTTCAGGAATCTTTCGACGATATCCGGTCCAAACTGCCGAATTTGTCTGCCGCGCGGCGACGGCGTCAAACCGATTTCTTCGCACGGGTCATTCCACAAGTAATAAACAGTATCTCTTTTGTTGATGTCTTTGATGTTTTCATCCTTTTTGCCGGAAATGCCGCCATGCACGCAGAAAACGCTGTCGTTTAAAATGGCCGCCGTCGGCATGTTTTCAAATGCTTTATTCGCCGCCGAGTAAATATCCCGCTCATTCTCCAATTCCATTTGAAATTCATAAAACCGGTTGATTTCTTCGGTTTCATGATTTCCCCGAAGCAGAAAGACTTTTTTCGGATATTTGCATTTCAATTCAAAAAGCGTGTTCAAGACGCGGACAGATTCCGCCCCTCTGTCAACGTAATCTCCGAGAAATACCAAAGCTTCCGCCTCAATCTGTTTCGTGAAATCTAAAATAAAATCCAAAGCATCGGCATTTCCGTGAATATCCGTCGCTATTAATGTTTTTTGATTATTTAAGCGAATGACAGCGTCATCTGCTATTAAAAGAGGGGTGACCCGCGCCAAGTTTTCGCGCAGTTTGTCCTTTTGTTCTTTACTTGTCATCATAGAAAACAAATCGGTAATTTTGTGCATAATTTTCCTCTTCACTTCTCTTTTTTCCTCTTCACTTCTCTTTTTTCCTCTTCACTTCTCTTTTTTCCTCTTCACTTCTCTTTTTTCTTCTTTTTAGAATCATCCGGTATCGTTAATGAGACGGTCATCTCTTCCCACGCGAAACCGGCTTTCTTGCTGTCATCTCTTCGATAAAAACAGAATTCTGTGCCGTTTCCGTCAACGATTGCGACCGCCGCTTTTAATTCGGGGTCGGCGTATGGCAGGGAAGAGTATAGGGAGACGAGCGTATGGTCAAACCAGAATTTCAATCCGTTTTCCAATGTCGAATGCCCGCGGATGATCAGTTTTAAATCGTTGTTCTTCAGGAATTTTTTGACCGTGTCCGGCCCGAACCGCCTGACTTTTCCGCCGCGCGGCGACGGCGTCAAACCGCTTTCTTCGCACGGGTCGTTCCACAGGTAATAAAAAGAATCTTGTTTGTTGATGTCCTTGACGTTTTCATCTTTTTTACCGGAAATGCCGCCATGCACGCAAAAAATGCTGTCGTTTAAAATGGCCGCCGTCGGCATGTTTTCAAAAACGCTGTTCGCCGCCGAATGAATATCCGGCTCAGCCATCATCGATGCCCCAAACTCGTAAAATTGGTTGACGTCCTTGGTTTCGTGGTTTCCCCGAAGCAGAAAGACTTTTTTCGGGTGTTTGCATTTCAGTTCTAAAAGCGTGTTCAAGACGCGGACGGATTCCGGTCCCTTGTCAACGTAATCACCGAGAAACACCCAAGCATCCACTTTTCTCTTGTCGGCGTAGTCCATAATAAAATCCAAAGCGCCGGCATTGCCATGAATATCCGTCGCGATAAGCGTTTTTTTATTGTTTAAGCGAATGACAGCGTCGTCCTTTCTCAAAAAGGGCGTAACCTGCTCCAAATTTTTGCGCAGCTTATCGTTCTCCTTTTTATTTTCCACTTTATCTGTCATATTGACGAACCTTTCGTTCATAATTTTGCTTCCTTTCTAATCAAAAACAAATTCGCCTTAATATATAATCGTTTTTGACCGCCGTCTTACTGTCATAATTAATTCTGACAGTCATTCCGTCATGAATAATTTCATCATCCTTCATCACAAAACAGGTTTAAACATATAAGTCATGAAATCATTTAACACTTTTACGATTCAAATTCAAATTTCGTTATTCAAAATCAAATTTCGTTATTCAAAATCAAATTTCGTTATTCAAATTCAAACATCATTATTCAAAACATTAACTCATTTTTAAATTTTTATTTTTCAAAGGAGCATCCTCATGTCAATTCTGATAAAAAATGCTCGGCTTGTCACGATGGACAAGGCCGGCGCCGGCGAGATTAAAAACGGTTATCTTCTGATTGAAAACAATCTTATTTCAAAAATCGGAAGCAACGAAAAAGGAGAGGCTGACCTCATCTCGGCGGACAAAACGATTGACGCCGGCGGCTGTATTGTCATGCCGGGTCTCTCCAATACACATACCCATCTCGGAATGACGCTTCTGCGCGGCTATGCCGATGACATGGCGCTGAAAAGCTGGCTGGAAACGAAAATATGGCCGGCGGAAAGTCATTTGACGGCGGAAGACGTGTATTGGGGCTCCATGCTCGGCTGCCTCGAAATGATCCGCTCGGGGACGACTGCGTTTTGTGATATGTATTTCTTCATGGACGAAACGGCAAAGGCCGTTGAAAAGGCAGGCATCCGCGGCTGTCTGGCTTACGGCATGATTGAATTCGGCAACGCCGAAAAAGCGGAAAAAGAGTATGCTGTCTGCGAAAAGTTGGTTCGCGATTGGCAGGGCAAAGCGGGCGGCAGGATCACAACAATGTACGGCCCGCACGCCCCGAACACTTGCAGTCAATCCTTTATCGCCCGCGTAAAGCAGGCGGCCGAAAGGGACGGCGTCGGCGTTCACATTCATGTTCTTGAAACGGAGGAAGAATTGAATCACATGAAAGAAAACTTCGGCATGTGTTCCGTTCATCATTTGGACGCCGTTGACTTTTGGGATTCCTCCGAAATTCCGGTTTTGGCGGCTCACGCCGTTTGGATGTCAGACGGCGACATAAAATTGTTTGCCGAAAAAGGCGTCACGGTTTCACACAACGCCGTCAGCAACATGAAGCTCGCGTCGGGTATCGCGCCGATTCAAAAAATGCTTGACGCCGGCGTTAAAGTCGCGCTCGGGACAGACGGTTGCGCGTCGAACAACACGCTCAATATGTTTGAAGAAATGAAAACGGCGGCGCTTTTACAAAAAGTCGGCACGATGAGCCCGACAGCGCTTCCCGCAAAAGCGGTCGTTGAAATGGTTACCGTCAACGGCGGCCGGGTCATCGACAAGCGAACAGGCGTTCTCAAAGCCGGCAACAAAGCCGATTTGATTATCGTTGATGTGAATAAAGCGAACGCGGCGCCGATTTTCGATGTTTATTCCCATTTGGTTTACGCCGCCTCCGGCAGCGATGTCAAGACAATGATTGTAGACGGTATCGTTTTGATGGAGGATTATAAGATTTTGTCAATGGACGAAGGCGAAGTCATCAGAAAAGCCAAAGAACATGCCTTGTCGCTCGCGAAAAGGGCGGAATGAAACAAGATGAAGACAAGATGAAAGGGTAACCGAAAGGGAAAATGAAAGGGTAACCGAAAGGGAAAATGAAAGGGTAACCGAAGGGGGAAATGAAAGGGTAACCGAAAGGGGAAATGAGATAACAGTTTAAGTTTTAATAGGCCCGAATTTCGATCGATTGTCTGTCAAATGATTTACAGTCGACGGATGCCTCTTTTGCCGTTGTTTGTATCGTTTTAACGGCGGGCGCCGCCTTAATATCTGTTTGGATGACCGGTGAATTTGCCAATCATAAGATGAGGGTTATATATCAATAAGTCCTTTAAGGTTAATCAAAAAGTCCGTTAAGACTTTTAAAAAATTATTCAATCCTACATTTCACCTATATTTCCTATATTTTATCCTATCTTGACTAAACTTTAAACAAATATTTCATACAATTATATCCCTAATCAATTATTTTGTGATTTATGTAAGTATTTACTGTTAGTTAGGTATAAATATAATCAAATTTAATTTAAGCTTTAATCGGATTGAGAATCAGGTTTTAACCTCGTTTCAAAAATCTTCTAAACAAACGATTGGTTTAACAAAATTCAAAAAAAAATCTTCTATTCAACGATTCAAACGATTCAAACGCTTGGTTTAATAATTTTGGAGACAAACATATGAAAATGATTAAAAATCGGATCGGAAAATACGCGGCAGCAGCTGTTGTTTTATGCATGCTTTTCGCGCTTTTCCCCGCTCCTGTTCTCTCAGCTTCAGACGGTTATATTGAGGTTGGAACCATCCCTGTGCCCAATTTCAGAGGCGATCCTCTCCGCGGATCGGCCCCCTTGGCAGTCGCGTTTACTGACTTGTCAGCAGGCGCCCGCACAAATATGACCTACTTGTGGGATTTCGGTGACGGCAATACATCCACAACCGCCGGAAATGTAACGCATACCTACACAAGAGAAGGTAACTATACTGTCAAGTTAACGCTGAAAAACGATTTCGGCACTGTGACTGAGACAAAAACGAATTATGTCTATGTCGGTTCCGGCCCTGTCGCGAACTTCACAGCTTCAACAAATGTTGGCCCGGCACCGCTGAATGTCCGGTTCAATGACACCTCAACAGGAAATCCGACTTCTTGGCTCTGGGACTTCGGCGACGGTAACACATCAACCGCCAGAAACCCCACCCACACTTACAACTCAACCGGCAACTACACGGTTTCTTTGACAGTGAGCAACGATTTCGGCAGGGACACCAAGACTCAAACATCCTTTATCAGAGTCGGCTTCCAGCCCTACGTTTACTTCACGGCAAACGGAACAGTCAACTCTAAGCAGGTTGCATTTACAACACACGGTCATGCGCCCGAATCCGCGACATACAGCTGGAACTTCGGCGACGGATCATCCTCCGCAGAGAGGAACCCGACCCACACCTACAGAGCGATCGGCGTTTACAATGTTACGCTGACAGTGACCGACACATTCGGTACATCCAACTACACCCTTCGCAATGTGTCTATCACAGATGCCCTGAAAGCTGATTTCACGGCAACCAACAACTTCGGAAGTTCTCCGCTGACCGCCAGATTTACTGACGCGACAGTCGGTTCCAGCACCAATGCGACCTACCTTTGGAACTTTGGTGACGGTTCAACATCTTCTGAAAGAAACCCGACCCACACCTACAGAAACGTGGGCCAGTACACAGTCGCTTTGACTGTTACACACCCCTGCGGCGCCACTGACTCCGTTGTTAAAGCCGGATTCGTCAGCGTCGGCAACGCGCCTGTTGTAGACTTCGTCGGAACACCGACAAGCGGTATTGCGCCACACGCCGTTCAGTTTACCGACAGATCACAGGGTACTAACTTGACTTACTTCTGGGAGTTCGGCGACGGCGGCACTTCAACCGCGAAGGACCCGAGATACACTTACAACCAGACCGGTACATATTCAGTTAAATTAACTGTCAACAGCAGTTTCGGAAACAACTCGGTGACAAAGACGAATTACATTTATGTCGGTAATGTCCCGCGCGCTGACTTCCAGGCTGACGTCTTGTCCGGTATCGCACCGCACCCCGTTCAGTTCACTGACCTCTCCAGAGGCAACCCGACCACATGGTTCTGGGACTTTGGCGATGGCAACACCTCCACATTGCAGAACCCGAGACACACCTACCGTGACTCCGGCTACTACAACGTCAGTTTGAAAGTAACGAACGCGTACGGTGAATCAACGCTCTTCAGAGGCGGCAACGGTGAAAAGGTTTGGGCAGAAGACCAAAAAGTCAGTGATACACCCACACCCTTAGCTCCCCCCGAAACGCCCCCTGCCCCTGCAGAACCGCCGGCACCTGAGCCCGAAGAACCCAAATCTTCATCCTCGATCATTTGGATACTGCTCATTATCGTCGTTCTCGTCCTCGTCGCAGCAGGTGCATATCTGTTCATGAAGAAGAAGAAATAAAATTTAACAAAATGAGAGGAGTAAATCTCCTCTCCTTTTCTGTTTTTTAAAAAATCGTTTCAGTCATTTCTTATTGACCGTTTTCTTTGGTTGTTTTTTGCTTGACCGTTTTTATTGCTTGCTCTTTTGTTCGCTTTTACATTGACCGTTATTGCTTGCTCTTTTGCTTGCTCTTACATTGATTGTTATTGCTTGCTCTTTTGCTTGCTCTTTTGCTTGCTCTTTTATTGGCCGCTTCCGATTTGTCAGCTTGTTTCGTTTGCTCTGTCTTTTTTTATAATTTTCAATTCTTTTTTAATTCTTTTATAAACCTATCATACGAATTTTCAATGACGGCCGTCGTTCCTTCGTAATCGACGATATTCAAACAAAAGCGTTGTGAAAAGTCATCTACGATGCCGTCAAATTCTTTTTCATACGTCAGGCCGGTTGTTATTTTCCCGACATTCTTGTAATCGGAGTACTCAAAAACGATTTTGATCATTTCATCGTCATTCGGATCAGGCGTCAGCGCGCTTGCATATGCGATTTCTCTCCAATATGCCGCCTGCATCGGCGTCAGGAAATAGGTCCCTCCGGTTTTGGCAGCGCTTTTTAAAATATTCACGTACCGTTTCCGGCTGCCCAACGCGACACAGATACAGTCATCGGCGATATCTCCGTCTTCATCTTTTAAGATGCGTACCGGACACTCAGGTTTACTTAAATCGCCTTCAACCGAACCGAGAACGTTTCCGCAAAGGCCGTAGAAAACCATGACGCCGTCTGCCCCCCTTTCTTGAAACCCTCGGACTTTGTCATAAACAACATCTTTTATTTCCGCCGGATGCGCTTCCATTGAAAATTCAATCAGCTGAAGTATAATGACGCCGATAACATCGTTTTCGCCGGCTGACTCCTTTTCAACCGTTTCAACCGTTTCAATTCTTTCAACTGTTTCAATTCTTTCAATCGTTTCTTTCAGGCCGTCTTCTTTCGTTTTTATAAAATCAATGCCTTCTGATGCAAACTTCTTTTCAATCGATTCGGTGATTTCGGTTTCAATCAAAATCAGTTTGGCGTTCTTTCCTTTTGCCGTCTCTTTTTTCATTAAAAGTGTCAGTTCATCTTCAAAAATTCTGCAAGAGACGATTGCTATTGTTTTCATCATTCATCCTCTCATTATTGTTTACGTTTTTCAAAAGCGGATTTTCATTTCGGTTTTGCCTTTTCGGTTTTGCCTTTTCGGTTTGCCTTTTCGGTTTGCCTTTTCGGTTTGCCTTTTCGGTTTTGCCGTTTCGTTTAATGTTCTGATTTCCTGTTCTTATTTCCTTATGATTCGATTCCTTTTCAATAATCTTCACGAATGTTTTGTCGGTTTGACGGAATGCTTAATTATTTTCACGAACCATTTATCTCACTAGTTAAAAACAATGAGGTGGTATTTATGACATTTGAAGAAATAAAAGACAAAGTTCGTCAATACGCTGAAAGGTATGCCTTAAAGATGGGATACCGTTTAAACCCGAATCCTGAAGAATTGGACATGGTCTATTCGGGCTTGGCAAAGCGCCGCGAGCAGTACGGCGCCCAATATTGCCCGTGCCGAATCGTTCTCGGGGACAAAACCGAAGACCGTAAAATCATCTGCCCTTGCGTTTATCATCAAGAAGAGATTGAAAACGACGGCATGTGCCATTGCGCTTTGTTCTTTAAAGCGGAATAAGCAGCCGTTATTCTCTTAGCGGATGACATTAAGTTTTTGAAAGAATGAGGATGAAAAAATGGATGAAAATAC
This sequence comes from Candidatus Methanimicrococcus labiotermitis, assembly GCA_009784005.1. Classification (GTDB taxonomy): domain Archaea; phylum Halobacteriota; class Methanosarcinia; order Methanosarcinales; family Methanosarcinaceae; genus Methanimicrococcus; species Methanimicrococcus labiotermitis. Next base: position 47,255 of record WRCE01000002.1, on the reverse strand, counting down.
AAAACGATTGCTGGAGCTTCAGGACAGAATGGAAAAGATGTCCGATGACGAACTCGTCGCTTTCGTGTCTGAAAATTACCCTGAAGCCGGCTGGTGCGGTAAAAGAAAGCTGGTGACGCGAAAGATTTTGACTTTTGAAAGAATGAGAATGGACGGCGTCACAGAATCGGCAGAGTCCGGCGAAGAGTAAGACTTGTGCAAAGGTGGCGGCGGCAGCAGCGGTAGAAGTGGCGGCGGCAGCAGTGGTGGTAGTAGCGGCGGTGGCAGTGGCGGCGGCAGTGGCGGCGGCAGTGGCGGCGGCAGTGGCGGTGGCAGTGGCGGTAGCAGTGGCGGCAGCAGTGGTGGTAGCAGTGGCGGCAGCAATGGCAGCAGCAATGGCGGTAGCAGTGGTGGTAGCAGTGCCCCGTTCGCGTAAGCGAACGGCTGTATAAAAAAAAAGCTGATGCATGCTGTAAGTTCCGGATGGCAGGCGGCAGCAGATGCAGGCAGTAGGCGGCAGCAGATGCAGGCAGAAGGCCATGCAATGCCATGTGCAAACCTTGTGGATGTAATAATTGGCACAAGACGTCTTCGATTTCTTTTTCATCGCTTTTTTCATCATCACTTTCATCGTTTTTTTCATCGCGGGTTGTCGAAAGCTTTATATTAAAACAAAGGTTTTATGGAGTGCTTCTGAAAAGCAGCATTCCGCTTTTCTATTATTGCTTTTCAAAGAAAACAGAGTGGCCGGGGTGGGGTAAAGGTTATCCTGAAGCCCTGTGGAGGCTTTGACTCGAGTTCGATTCTCGATCCCGGCCCTTTAAACATCTTAACAGTGTCCCTGATTCTTTTTTTAAATAATTTCAAAATCAGGAAGACATTCTAAATATTCTCTGAGCAGTTTTGCCATCTGCTCTGCCATCTGCCACCTATCACTTCTCATCTGCACCTGCTCTGCCACCTGCCATCAAGTACTTCCTACATGCATCTGCTTTTTTTTTAAATAGCCGTTCGCTTCGCGAACGTGGCACAGCTACCGCCATTGCTGCCACCGCCACTGCTGCCACCACCGCCACTGATGCCTGTGCTACCTGTATTTGTTGCCTGTATTTGCTGCTGCTCTCTGCTTCCCTTTTTATAAAAAACTCTTGTTTCCCATACTTATTTATATTTCGTTCTGTAATTGTTATTTATTTAATGAAACGGAACGGTGTAATTATGGCAGACGGACTCACGACAATATTGGCAGCCTGTTTAATTGTTTGCGGTATGGCGGTTGCTCTCATCAGCGGTTTTATCGTTCTCGTTAACGTTTCTCCGCTTAATCTGTTTTCGCTTATCATCGGCGTTATCGGCATGGTCGTCGGTTTCGGATTTATTTCGGGCGCGAGCTGGGTTCTCAAAAGAGCTTGATTATAACGGCAAAATGACAACGCTAATCGCAATACCGTTCGCTATACCGTTCACTATGCTGTTCGCTGTTTTTGATTAAAAACTAAAAAAGAGAGATTCAGCCCGAATTTTTAAAAGCCTCAAGCGGGATTTGAACCCGCGACCTCTTCCTTACCAAGGAAGTGCTATACCTCTAAGCCATTGAGGCGCTTTGAGCTGAATATTTATGAATGTTTTTGAATAATAACGTTATTTATTTAACAAAACCGTTGCTGTCTTCCGTTGTAAACAGAAATAGCAGACTCCAAAAAGGAATACCTCTCATATTAATCTTTTGGTGTTTTCCTTCGCGGAGCCGTTCCTTCCTATCTCTAAAATTTTCTTTAATTTTTTTAAAAAAATGGACCGGGGATTTTATTCGCCGCCGACTTCCTTTTTCGCGTTTTTTATGCGGTCTTTGGAGGTGTAGCCCGTTCCTTTGTCCAAAAATGTTCTGAAGCGTTTGTTGGAGTCTAAAATGACATTGTCGTCTTTAACCGAGTTGTCGGAAACGGTGTCAACACAGAGTTGCTTTTGGTTGATCCAAACGGTGATTTCTTTTAAAACGCCGTAAGATGTCGTCAGCTTGCCGTCTTTCTCTTTGATTTCCGCGCCGAAGCATTCGTTGAGCAAACCTTTAATTCTTTCAATATCGGGCGTTGAGCCTCTTTTCAATTTATATTCCTGCATAATTACACCTTTTACATTGAGAGAGTATTATTGATATTAAAAAATTACTCTTTGAATTATGTTTGGGTTTCGTTTTGTTTTGTTTCGTTTTGTTTTTCTTTGAATACGTTTGCGATTCGTTCTCTTTGAACCGTTTTAAATTGTTTCAAACCGTTTGTAAATCGTTTTGAATCGTCACATTTTTAATAGGTGAAGCGTTTATATGGCTTTACATTTTGAATCATTTATAGCCTCTGCGGGATTTAAGCCCGCGAGTCAAAAATCAAAAACAAAAGGATCCTTATGACAAAAGTCTTATCTTTGCACGATTTAATCAGCCGGAAGCGTTTTGAGCTGGCGGAGCTCTCAGGTGAGAATGACGGACTAGAAGACCTGTACGACCTTATTGTGCCGATGGGTGTTCCGATGTCAATCATTATGGACATGGTTGAAACGTTTGACTTGGAAGTGACCGACCGCGTCATTTCTATCACCGAGCCCGAAGTGGCGCAAACGTCAGTTATCGCTCTCCGCGGCCCGCTGGATCGGGTTTTAGAGGCTGAAAAGTTTATGAAAAGAGAAATGAAAACCTGGCTTGAAAGCTGATTTTTCTGTTTTTGTTTTATATTTGTTTTTTCAACCGTTTTTCAAAACAGCCCGACGCAATTTCAGATTTCTTTTAATCTTTTGAAATCTGAAATGCGTTGGGGTTTACATTTTGGAGTTTTCTTTTTCTGTGGTTTTATTTCTTGGTCTTCTTGTTTGGCTTTCCTATTTTATGGTCTGCTTACTTACGGTTTACCGTTCAACAGTTTCGTTTACGGTTTACCGTTCAACGGTTTCGTTTATGGTTTACCGTTCAACGGTTTCGTTCATATTGATTTCTTCGGGTCCGATTCGCTTACACGCCCTTCCTTCTGAATCCATAGAAGATGACGCCGCACAAACCGACGATTCCGATAAGCACGATGATGTTGGACGATGAGAATGACATGCTGCTCATGGCATCTCTTATCGCGTTGACGACCGCTGTTGTTGTCGTCATTTCATAGCCTGTCGTATCTTGGCTGGAGCCTGCGCCGGCGGCTTCAACCGTCGGTCCGGGCGTTCCTTCCATTACGCCGAATCCGGTTCCTGTGGAGGATCCTGAGGGGGGCGGCGGCGGGGGTGTTCTTATCAGCGGCACTTCTCTGTATGTCGCTTCCCTTACTTGCCTTGCATATTCTTCTTGTTTTTCGGGGTCGACTCCCGTAACTGCCATTTTTCCCGCGATGAACGCGTCAAAACGCGGGTTGCCGCAGGTGTGGTGGCAGCAGGCGACGCCGTGGTCAGCCACAGATTGAAGGAACTCGTTCATCAGCTTTTCTTCCATCAGCGCCAATTTCTCCTTCTGCTCTTCCGTCTCTGCGACCCAGTATTCCTTTCGGATGCTCTCAAGCATTCTGGCGGTCATAGACTGGTAAGCGTACGGGTTATTTTGGAAATATTCCGGAAGTCCCAATTCAAACTTGTCATTGACGTAAATGTCAAAGACATCTTCCCAGTCTTTGAAAGTGACAAGCTGTCCGTCCGTTGTCACGGCCCAGCCGAAGAGGTTGTCCACGAATTCGGAGAACATGGTTGATCCTGCGTATCCCGATTCCATCATTCCTTTGATCCACATTTCATTTTTGTAGCGTGATTCCATGTCGATGTTGAGGAACTGCTTCATCGTGTACACCTTACCGGCGTTGTCACGCGCGCTTTGGCCGACGTTTCTTGTGTCGGCGACATACATCTCCGGCAACTTTCCGTCATCTCTTGAGTGTTTGACTGCCAAGCTCAAGGCGCCGAAGTATTGGAAGAAGTCGTCGTTGTCCAAACTGTCGTAGAGGTTTGATGAAGACGCGTGAATCGTTGCATCCGTGTTCTTTAAGAGCGCTCTTAAGAGTTCAGCGGCGCTGACGCCCCAAACGGAGTCATCGCCGTACACGTGTCCCATTTTGCTCAAATACAGGTTTGTAATGGCTTCGGGGTCATCCCAAGAACCGCTGGCGCTGATTAAGTTTCCGGTTCCGATTTCGTAGTTGCCGAGTTCATTGGCGAAACAACGCATTTCGGCAAAAGGCGCGGTTGCCGGATTGGCTCTGAGCGCTTCTGTGTTGACTCTGACATAATTCTCTTCAGGGGACTCATCCAGATTTGACACCACTCTCACGCCGACATTGATGAGTTTCAGCTTGTCGCCAAACGAATCTCTCATACCGGCAGTCGTGTAAACGATATCAATTCTCGGGCGCTGGATCGTTGTTCCGTTGTTTAACGTCACGGTGAGTTCGCTCAGCGGAATCACTTTAACGGTTCTGGGGTCCACGTTTCCGTTGATGTCCCAAACCGGCTCAACACCCAGTAAGTAAAGGGCGCAGGCTTCCAAAGCGCCTTCGTCACGGATAAATTCTGTACCGAAACGCGAGAAAGCAACCGTGTTGGGGAACACGCCGTGCTTGGAATAGTAATCCGCCAAGAGCTGGTCCGCCAATGATTTGCCGACTTCCCATGCGGATTTCGTCGGGAATTTTGTCGGGTCGATGCCGTAGAAGTTTCTTCCGGTCGGGACCGCGTCTCTGTTTTGAATCGGGTCGTTGCCGGCGCTTGGGAGGATGTAGCCGCCGGATAAGGAAGCCATAAAGGCTGTCATTTCCGCCGGGCCGCAGGCTCTTAACCTGTCGGCGTATTCCAAACGGCCGTATCCGGTCATGTACGCGACAACCGCTTTGTTTTGATGCGACTGCGTTTTGAATTCGTCAATCATCGCGTTGTTCACCAATTCAGAGCCGGAGGCGAAAGGCTTGTTGTCGATGCAGTACTGAACCATTCTTTCGATAACGCCTTCTAATACGGCGTCAGACGGCTGTGCTGTGTAGAAGAAATAGGTAAAGATGATTTCCTCTTTCAAATCATCAAACACGCCGTTGTCTTTCCATACCGTAATGATGGCATTGGCATCGCTTCCTTGGATATCCATAATCGGGCCCATGATGAACCGTACAACGCCTTCATGGTCCTTCGCGGTCGGCGGCATTCCGTTTACTTCATACTTTTCATCCGAGAAAGCGTTTTCAAGGATGAGCGTCATCGCAGACGGGCTGCCCGCGGCTTCCAAATCTTTCACAAGGGCGAGGATCTTTAACTCATCTTCGTAGGGAATGCCCGCGTATCCGTTATCTTTGTAGTAGGTTTCAAAGAGGATTTGGTCAAACGGCGGTCCCCACATGGAGCGAAGCATCGCGGCGATCATTTCTTCCGTCATGCTTTGACCGAAAACGTGCATGCCGTACGGCAGGTTGTTTTCTTTGATGGATTCAATGTAGTTGAACAGTTCATCTCTTAAGTATCTGGAGAAGGTTGCGCGGTCAAATCCTTTTAAGTATTCTTTCACTTGGTTATCTGTTACCGATTGCGGGTTGCTCGGGTTTAAATCCCGCTTCAAATGGTCGATTCCGATAATGTTGTGAATTCCTGCGGCAAACATTCTGTCAACAATTTCCGCCTGACGCAGTCTGTTTGTTTCACTGTCTTGGCCGATTAAGTAAGCTTGGATTTCTCTTTCCAAATAAGACAAGTCTCCGTTTGAGTCCAAGTTTGACCGAATCATCGGCGGCGTCATGTGGTCAACGATTAAAGCGTTTCCGCGGTATTCCGCTGTCAATCCCTCGCCGACGTTCGCGACGATGTAGGGGTAAATGCTGGGCAAGTCTTGCAACAGCAGCGGCGCGAGGTCGTCTCTTGCGTTTAAGCCGTATGCCTCTCCCGGCAGCCACTCATGCGTGCCGTGCGTTCCGAAATTGACAAGCGCGTCGGCTTTAAATTCATAGTTCAGCCAGAAGTAGAAAGCGACATACTGGTGTGTCGGCGGAAGGTCGCCGCCGTGATAAGACGCGGCTTTGCCGGTGGCCAAAGCTCTGTCCGGCTGCGGCATCATCCACACATTTCCGAATCGAACGGCGGGAAGAACAAAGAACCTCTTTCCGTATTCATCAACCCAGATCATACCGTTCATGCCGTTCGGGTCAGCGACAACTGATTTAGAATAATCCCACGGCTCGCCCCATTCTTTAATCAGGCTTGCCTTAATGGATTCATTTTCAATCTCGTCAAACCACACCTTGTATGTTTCAACCGGCAGAAGCGTTGCGCCCCACCAGTCAGCATCCGGCGTGTTTCCTCTTTCTTTCGCCAACTTGTCAAGGACACCCGGCGCGTAAGCGCCGACATTGATGCCTTGCCTCAAAACCAAATCCAAAAGGCTTTCGTCTGTCAGCTCCGCTTCGGTAATCGGCAGGTCGTCAAAAGAAACCGTGTATCCCGCATTCTTCATCTCCCTCAAAACGCCGCCGTTGCCGTTCTCATCGCCGCCGAGACTCTTCATCACGTTAAGGTAGTTCGCGCCGATGTTGTCTTTCCCGGGCGGGTAGTTGTAGTACATGATGACAATCTTCTTGTCTTCATTTTCCATCTGTCTCAATTTCGCCCATTTGATTGCGCGGTTGGCGAGCCAGTCCTTTTGTTCATGGTAGGTGACTGCCACGCGGTCCTCAATAATATTTCCGAGGATAACGAAATCTGTCATACCGTCTCTGTTGGGTGAAATTGTTGAATAGACAAGCATATCTTTCGGAATGCCTTTTGTTGAAGATCCTGTCGAAGCAACCACCGCTTTTAAGACGGTGACGTTCAATTCTTCCAGCCAGTCAATGCCTGTGTCGTAATCAAAATAGTTGAGCGTGAAATCTTTAATCGAAATCGCGGACCCGATCAACACTTCCCCGTCTTTGGAGAAATACTTCATCATCGGATTACCGGCTCCCGTTTCTTGGAAGATATCAAAGCCCGCAATGACATTGACGTCTTTGCTTTCAATATCTCTGATCAATTCATTAATGATTGCAACGCGGCCGTCGGTGAAATAGGATTTGTGGAACCAGATGCCGACAGTCGGGCGGTCAGCATCATATGTGCGATATGCCGTCAAATACGCGTCCAATGTCGAAAAATACTTTGCTGCTAAATCAGGGTGATAAATTCCATAGAGCAAACCCGCTTTTTTCAATACCCAGTCTTTTGTAATGTCGGTCGTTGCGTTCTCACTCTCGTATTTCTGAGCGGCGAAGAGCAAAATTTGAGCGTTGGTTTCGCCCATTGTTCTTGAAAGTCTGTATTCATCATCAATTTCTGTTCCGTAGTCAGGGGCAGTACTGGCAATGAAATAGACAGGAATCGTTCCGCCTGTTGCAACAGTTTCCAGTTTATTTTCATGAGCGGTAATATTTGCGTCAATTTGTGCACAAGCTGCCGCTGTAATCATGTAAATCAGAATAAAATCTTGGTCGTTAAATCCGCCGCTGTTACCGAAATTTTCAATACTGATCCTGCCTGCGTCCGTCCAGTAACTCGTAAATAACGTGACGTTCATAAAAGAAGAATATTGATTCACAAGAGGCCAAGCTGCATGACCGGTAAAGCCGATGTATGCAACTTTTATTTTGTTTTGTTCCCATCTGTCCATGATATCGGTGTATTCCGGTGACACCTGAGCTTTTTTGCCTCTGGCTTCCGCGAGGAACATCAGCATATTTTCGGCGTAATCGAGTTGGATTTGTTCATACTTGTCCATTTCATCTTCGGAATAGTCCTCAGCGGCCTTATACAATGCAAAAAATGTATCAATTGTATCACTCGGGTATGCCGTGCTTGTCGTTAAATCCGGTGTGTCTCTGAAATCGAAGTATTCAGGGATAAGGGTTGATGCGCCGTTGCTATTTGCAACTGCGACAAGCGTGACACCGCTGTCGTGAGCAGCCTGAAAGGCGCCAAACTCTCCGAACAATTCTAATACTGTCATGTCAACGATGACAATATCGAATGTCGTTAAATCATAATCGCTAACCTCATTTTGATATCCGACCATCCAGTCAATGATGATTGTATGAATTTCAAAATCATCTTTGTAATACATTTGATCGTGCATGTCTGAAGAGACATGAATCATTTGAGCGCCCTTGTATCCGATATACAAAACATCGATTTTGTCATCCGTCCCCTGAATCAATACAGGAATCGGGTCGGCTGAGGCGACCGGAATTATCGGCGCCGTTGAAAATATCAGTGTTAAAAGTACAATGAATGTGCTGAATTTTTTAAACGAAATCATTATTCATCTCCATGTTTTATTTTTTATTTAGTCATTTTTTATTATTTTGATAAGTTCGGAAGTTTTGTTTGTTATCGGTTATTTTTATTGGTTATTTTTATCTGTCAATTAATGTCTGCTGTTCGCAATTTTAATTATTTTTTATTAATTGTTTTATTAATGTTTAATTTTTTTTTAATTAATTGTTTTATTTATTGTAAGTCATTTTGATAATATATGTTAGCTTTGCGTATAAATCGAAAAAAAAAGAAGGAGAACGTTTTTGGGCCGTTTCCTTCTTTTTATGTAAGTTGTTTCTTTTTTGTTCACCTTATTCAATCACTTTGTTCAGTCACTTTGTTCAAAGGTCATTGAATTGTTTTCAGGAACATATATCACACGCCCGTCTTCCAGGCGGTATGCCGTTCCGAGAACATCACCGATGCCCCCGCCGATCTGGTCTTCGGCGTTGATTTCAAAGATTTCGATTGTGTCGTTTATCTTTTGGATGATTTGCATGTTTTCCGCGCCGGGGTTTTTAACGATGGTGATATCACTGTCCGTTAATAATTCCGCGATGTTGAACGACATCACGAGCGCGACGAGCAAGGCAACGGCAAAGACCATGGCGACGTCAAAGACGTTCGCGACACTGGTCATCGGACTTCCGGGGTCATTGTCTTTGAATAAGCGGCCCCTTCTTTGTGAATAGTTTCTCACTTCTGTCCCTCCAAAGCGTTAATGATGTTGTCAATGTCTCGGGAGTCTTGCCAATACCATCTGTTTCTGACAATTGTCAGACTGAAACAGATGCCCGCTGCGAAAAGACCGACGACGGTTGTTGTAAAGGCAATCACTAAGTTCGTTGCCAGCGCTTCGATATTGCCGCTCGTCAATCCGATAAGAGCCGGTCCCAAGGGGATTAACGTTGCCATTAAACCAAGCATCGGGGCGACTGTTGTAATAAGTCTTGTTCTTTCAACGCGCTTCATCATTTTGGTTTCATAAGAATCCGCGAGTCTGTCAATACCGTCAAGTTCATTTTTTTCCGTGAGTTTGGCCACGTCAAACGCGAAAGAGAGCACATATTGCGTTTGATACTTCAATGTTCGCAATAAGGACGAGGCTTCTTCTAATTTATTTTCATTGCCGGATGTCATTAATTTGTAAACTTGTTTGATAACTTTGTTCAGTTCATCAGGCTGACGGTTGCGCCTTGTATATTCCGTCACGAATTCTCCCGCTAATATGAGGGACGTGATTGCCAAAATAATCAGCAAAATCATGACAGGGTACAATAACGAATTTGAAAAGATGTAGGTCACATAAGTAATGGTTGATGCAAAATCCGATAACAGAGCCATTTTTCTTCCTCCATTTATAAATGCAAATATGGAAACAGGTTTTTATTATTCATTTTTGTATTATTTTATTCGTTTCTCATTATATATATCATTCATTTTTGTATTAGGTTTACTCGTTCATTTTTGTATTAGGTTTACTCGTTCATTTTTGTATTAGGTTTACTCGTTCATTTTTGTATATGTTTATCATTCGTTTTTTTATTTACTTTGTATTTATTTCTGAATTCACAACGTGCTTTCGCTCTGTGATTCTTGTCAGAAGAGCGCCCAAGCAAATAACCGCGAATGCGCCGAAAATAATGATGAATTCGGCGTAGCCGAGTGGTGTTTCTGTCGTGGACCGAATTGCGCCGGCTTGACTGTATGCCGGAATGATGATTGCGGCAATCAGATAGAATAAGCCGATGAAAATCATAAGGGACCCGAGCGCATCAGGCGTTCCGTCAAAGCGTATGTGAAGAACCTTGCTGATTTTTCCGATATTTCTCATCACAAAGGTTGAAAGGATGATTGAAAACGCGAAAACAAGCCCCACCGCAAATCCGAGAATCACGCCCGCGACGTCGACAACAGTTGACAAACTGACGCATGAAACGAAAAGCGCGCTCATACAGACCGGGCACGGGAACGCTAAAATCAAAAAGGTCTTTTTAGAAATGTCACAACCGGCATTCCATTTCTTTATCGTTTGGATTCCGCCGAACAACAAAAGAAGCGCAAGCGCAATATGGATGGCGACGGCGTATGACGAACTCATGAAAGCCGTTACTTCAATCGCGTCCATGAAATATCCGGCGACTGTTCCAAGCCCTATATACATTATACTCAGCAAAATAACAATAGGCCATTTGATTCTTGAAAAGCCGCATCCAATGCCGTTTTTCAATCCGAATACAAAGACACTTGTTATAATTCCTATGACTATAAGTATTGCAGTTGTTTCTACCATAACCCTTCGGTTATGTTATGCCTTCTATATTAAGCTTGGGTTTTAGATTACATGTGTAACCTTTTAGGGTAACATATGTATTTGCCTATTTATCGCATGCTTGAGGCTATGTGTCGATCGTTTATTTTCATCGACAAAAATTATATAATATTATTTCATTGGTATAAAAATCTGTCAACCACGCTTCAATTCAGAGTCATCTGTTTCCTTTGAAACCCGAAATTCCTGTAATTCCTTCTTTTTCAAAATCAAAAACAATTGCGAAATTCTCGCCGCTTCTGAGGATAACTTTTCTCTCCTCAGTCACCCTTCCGCAAACGGCGGCTGTCATTTTTCCTTCGCGAAGCACTTGAAGACATTCTTCAACCTTATCAAGCGCCGCCGTAAACACAAATCCCGTCCCGGGATGCATTAAAAGCCAGCGCTCCATTGGGATTTCAGGCTCATTCGGGTGAATACACGGGCGAATGCTCGGGCGAATATCCGGGTGAACGATTCTGCTGATCTCTATGTCGGCGCCGGTGCCGCTGACTTCGCACAACATGCCGAGCGTTCCGATAAGCCCCGGATTGCTGATGTCTTTTCCGGCGGTGACCAGCCTGCGTTTTCCGAGGATTTGAGGCGCCTCATACATTTTACGGATAACGGCCGTGCTTTTCAATGAAACGGATTCAAAACTGTACGTCGAATTCGGCCCCGTCTGCCCTTCTAAGTCTATCGCGAAAATGACGGCGTCCCCCGGCTTTGCGGTGTCGCTTCTTATCAGCTCATCCTTTTTCGCGATGCCGGCAATCGCAACGGATAATGATTTCTCCCCTTCGGGATGCGTGTGCCCGCCGACAACGGGAACGCCGAACAGTTTGACGCCTTCAGCCATGCCGGCAAAGATTTCTTTAAAGGTTTCGGGGTCTGCCGAGGACACCACATCCACCATAGCAAGCGGCCGCCCGCCCATGGCGACAATATCGTTAATATTCACAATAACGGCTGTAAAACCCGCCCACCACGGGCTTTTCTCAACCAGACGCCCCCATATGCCGTCGGCCGCAAGCAGTATCACATCGCCGTTTCCGATGTCTATGGCTGCCGCGTCGTCGCCAAAATCGGCGACACAGCCGCCGTAAGCTTCCGCCGCGCGGTCAAAAATTCCGGCAATGGCAGCGATCGGCTTTTTGCGCGCCGTTCCGTCGAATGTACGGATGGCTTTGGCTATATTCTCTAATTCTTCCGGTGACATTTTCAGAACCGCCGTTTCAGTTATTATTGGATTTTATAATTTAATTTCATGTTGTATTTCATTGTTTGAATTATTTTTATTCACTTTTCACATTTCTCAATCGTTTTCAATTCCCGCCCGCGCCTTCTTTCAACGGATAAATCTTTTCCAATCAAGCCGTAAGCGTCTGACCGGCATTGGCGGCAGTGTCTCATTTGTTTGACATACGGCGCGCAAGCGTCTTGGACGGCTTTTCGTTCTTGTTCCGTCGGCGGCGTGATATCTTTAAAAGCCGCCTGATTGATCAGAGGCATGATATTCATGATGTAGACGCCCATCTCGTTCATTTTTTGAGCCAGTTCTATGATATGTTTGTCATTGATTCCCGGAATCAAGACGGTGTTGATTTTGACGGTCATGTTGGCTTCAACGGCTTTTTGAATGCCTTTCAGCTGATTTTCAATAAGGATTTCAGCGGCTCTTCGCCCGTCATACCTTTCCCCTTTGTAATGTATGTCGGCGATGATTTGTTTTTGGATATCGGGGTCAATCGCATTCATCGTGACGGTCAGCGTCTCAACGCCGACGGCGGCCAGTTCGTCAAACCTTTCCGCCAACAATAAGCCGTTTGTGCTGACGCAAAACGTCGCATCGGGGTATTTTTCGCGGACGAGTCGGAATGTTTCAAACGTTTCATTGTTGTCAAGCGGGTCGCCGGGGCCGGCAATGCCGACCACGTGAATGTAAGGGTTTTGTTGTAAAATCTCATCCGTCCGCTTCATCGCATCTTGCGGCGAAAGCACTTCGCTTGTCACGCCCGGGCGGCTTTCATTGACGCAGTCGAATTTCCGGTCGCAATAGTTGCATTGAATGTTGCAGGACGGGGCAACCGGCAAGTGAAGCCTGCCAAACGCGTGCTGCGCTTCCGGCGAGAAACACGGATGCTCCGCTATTTTTCGTTTCATTTCGCCGGCCATTGAACATTTTTTCAATTTACCACCTTTTTCAATTTACCGCCTTTTTCAATTTGCAACCTTTCAATTTGCTGCCTTTTCGATTTGCCGCCTTTTCGATTTGCCGCCTTTTCGATTTGCCGCCTTTTCGATTTACCGCCTTTTCAATTCGGCCATCGGTTCAGATAAGCATTTTTCCGATTTCGCGGGCTTTTTTCAGGACTTCCCCATCCGCCAAGACATCATCTTTGTCATGAAGCTTCATGCCGGTGACGGTTCCGGCGGGAACGCATCCGTGCCCTTTGAAAATGTATTCGATTCGTTCCGGCGTCTTGGCGTAATGGCCGGGGATATCGGCGCCCTGCGTGATGACAATGCCCAGTTTCTTGCCGGCCTGAAGGAAAGAGTTTCTGTCGGCGTCTTTTAAAGCGTAGCAGCGGTCGATGAACGTTTTTAATTGGCCGGTCATTTCGCCCATATAAATCGGCGTTCCGATGACAATGGCATCGGCCGTTTTCATTTCTTCAAACAGGACGGCCACGTCGTCACGGCGGACACAGCTTCCCGTTTTCCGGCAGGATTCACAGCCGAGGCAGCAACCGATGTTCATTTTCGCTAAATTGAAGATTTTCGTCTCGGCGCCTTTCGCTGCCGGTTCTTTCATCATTTCTTGCATCAGGAGGTCGGTGTTTCCGTTTTCCCGCGCGCTTCCAAGTATTCCGATGACTTTCATTTTACTCTTCTCCCGATCATTGATCTTTAATAAACCAACATCGGCATTTTATTTATTTGTTTTTCAATTCGTTCAATTCGTTCACAGGTATCCTTTATTATGAATATCGGTTCAGAATCTGCTGAGACATGAATGCCGGCAAAGGTTTTACAGTCCCAAAGTTTATATTCTAATCCTATCCTTTTACAATTAGAAAGTTAGGAGTTTCCATGTCTGTCCAATATGTTTCCAACCCCGAATTACCGATCATTAAAAAGGATTGGGCGGGAAACCCCAAAAAAGGCAGCTCATTTTTGAATGAGAGACCGGATCGGATGAGCGTGTTTAAGTTTGCCAAATCCAGGCTTCACAATCCGCAGAGACTGGAACGAAAAAATGATACGTATCATGCCGGTTTTTGTCCGAATGAAGATTTTATGAATTCCGATGAGGATATGATTGTTTGGCTCGGCCACGCTTCTTTTTTTATCCGTTTGGGCGGCGTGACATTCCTGACGGATCCGTCTTATTACAGTTTCCCGGCACGGCGGCGGCGGGTTCAAATTCCTTGCGATGTTGAAAACTTCAAGTTCGCCGATTATGTTCTTATTTCTCATATGCATCACGACCATGCCGATATCCGTTCACTTCGCAAGATTTTCAAAGCCAACAAAAAAACGCAAGCGCTGCTTCCGCTCAACGCGCGGACTTACATCAAATATTTTATGAGAAAATATCAGGAAGCCGGCTGGTACCAGCAGTATAAAACAACGCCGGAAGTTGAAGTCTATTTCATGCCGAGTTTCCATTGGTCCCGAATGCACATTTTTGACGGCAACAATTCTCTGTGGGGCAGTTTCATCATCAAAGGCGGCGGCAAAACCATCTATTTCGGCGGCGACACGGCATGGGGCACCCATTTTGAAGAAATCGCCAAACTTTTCCCGTCCATCGATTACGCGATCATGCCGATTGGCGCTTATACGCCCCGTTACGTTGCGGGGTCCGCTCACATCTCTCCCGAAGAGGCCGTCGGCGCGGCGAAAATTCTCGGCGCCAAACATCTGATTCCGATGCATTACGGCACTTATCCGCTCGGAATGGAACCAATCGGGGAACCGTATCGCAAAATCTGTCAATTGGACAAAGAAGGAAAAATCAGCGGCAGTTTGAATTGCTTGGATGTCGGCGAAGAATTGCCGATTTAAGTTTTTCCGCCGGCTATTTTTTTCCGTTTTCCGATATATTTATAATGTTTTTCATCCCATCTGAATATTAATCTGATTATAAATTCGATTATAAGTCCGATTATTTCAGTCCGATTATCATCAGTCCGATTATCATCAGTCCGATTATCATCAGTCCGCTTATCATTAATCCGCTTATCGCAAACCTGCTTATCGTTAACTTGCTTTCACTAATCAGCTTACCACTAATCCGCTTATTAAACGCCATTTTCTTTACAGGGATTCAAAATGAATGAAAAAGAGATTCAATACGTTTTTTCAGACATGGACAACACATTGTTTGATTTTGTCCACGCCAAAGTCAAGGCTTGCGCGGCCGTTGTGGACCGGATTGGTACAGGTGAACCTCTTGAAATGCTTTCTTATTTCCTGCGCGGCGTTTACGGTTTTGAAAATTTGGAAAACATTGAAGATTACCTGAGGGAAAAATCAGTTTTTACCGCGCCTCTTTTTGAAGAGTGTTGCTGCATTTACGAGGACATGAAAGTCGAACACGTCGAACTATATGACGGCGTTCTTGACACAATCCGCTCTGTTAAAGACATGGGCTGTTCCTTCGCAATCGTAACGGACGCCGACACCGAGAACGCTTACCGCCGTCTCAAACGCGTCGGCTTGGATGGCATCGTGGACGACGTTGTCGCTTATGACATGTCCGGCAAGAAAAAGCCCGACCTCGGCGCGTTTGAATTCGCTCTCAATCGCTCAGGCGCGTCGGCAGACGAATCCATGTATATCGGCGACAGCTTGCGCCGCGACATCGCGCCGGCTAAAAAAATAGGCATGGTGACGGCTTACGCGGCTTACGGCGACCGGAACGATAATGACCGCGACTTCTATTTTGAACCCGATTACAAGTTGAATCATATCGGGGAGATTTTAGAGATAATTCAGAGCCGGCGCAAAGGGAATTGAGATGGCGGTTTTTGTCAAAAAGGGGACAAAGATATGGAGAAATTATCAAGAGATAAATTGGACATCGCATTAGATTCTTTGAAAAAGCTTCGAAAAGAAAGTGCCTACAGAGGGCACATTCCGGATAAAATGGCATGTTGCTATGGTCCCATCTTCTCGGCGCAATACCGCATTAACCATGTTCCGGGTGAGTATGTCTGTCCAAATTGTGGAAAATGTTTCGGCAGCGGCAGGATAAAAGACGCGGTCACGGATGAGCAGAAATTCCAAATAAGTGTATCGAAAATGGATTTCGATGAAATATTTAATGCATATAATAAATGTATAAAAGTAGGATTCGACGTTGTGTTGGAATTGCAATGCTCCGAATGTCGTCTGAAGGAATTCGAACCTTTTTCTGCTAAACGTTTTCTGGAGGAATACGAACTCGTTTCTGCTGTATTCAGGTTCCGCGGATCTGAAGAAGAGGAATATACCGTCAGCTATCCGCAGATGAGGAGTGAGGACTTGGGCGAAGATAAAGCCTTATCATCAGAGAAACACTTCTACCCGTGGCAATACACTCTCGCCATTGCATTCTTAACAGATGTAATAGCCATCGAAAATGGGACAAAACCCGATGAAGCTTGTCGCAAATGGCTCGACAATATCGCTAATAGCATTTTGTACGAGGGCAAACCTTGGTCTATTGTGGACGAATCCATAAAAGGTATCCTCGGACTTTCATTAAAGAGAACGGTTTGATGATACTGCCGATGAACGCGGTGTTCAAACAGGGGTGAGAGGATATGGAAAAACTATCAAGAGGGAAATTGGATGCTGCGTTGGATTCTTTGAAAAAACTTCGAAAAGAAGAGGCGGACGGCGGACACTTCCCGATTATACTTTGCTATTCTCCCGGTCTAGATTTCATAATACCTGAGTATTACCTCAGAGACAGTGTTCCAGGCGAGTATGTCTGCCCAAAATGCGGGAAATGTTTCGGCACAGGTGAAAAAAAAGAAACGGTCATAGGTGTGAGAGGATACAACTTCATAGTATCGAAAAGAGACTTCGATGAAATATTTGAAGCATACAACATATGTATAAAAAAAGGATTTGATGTTGAGTTTGAGTTACATTGCAGTAACTGTTGTCTGAAAGATGCTCTCCCTTTTGCTGTATTTAAGTTCCGTAAATCCAAAGAAGAGGAATATACTGCCAGCTATCCGCAGATGAGGAACGAGGACTCGGGCAGAAATGAAGCCCTAATATCAGAGAAACACTTCTACCTGTGGCAATATGCTCTCGCCATTGAGTTCTTAACCGAAGTGGTTGCCTGCGAAAATGGAACAAATCAGGACGAGGCATGTCTCAAATGGATTGTCAATGTAATTAGTAGAGGATTGTACATGAATGAAAGCAGAATGGAGACGAAAACTCGGTGGTTTACTATCGAAAAATCCATAAAAGGCATCCTCGGCTTTTCTTTTGAGAGGCAGGTTTGATGATGTTGCCGGCGAATGCGGTGTTTGAACTGACCGCAAGGTGCAACCATCGCTGCTTTTTTTGTTCATGTCCGTGGGAGTATTCGGTCGACCGCCCGACCAAAGAATTGTCCGCCGACGAATGGAAACAAATAATGAGACGTTACAAAATGCACGGCGTGTCTCACGTCTCATTCACGGGAGGAGAGGCAACTCTATGTGATTATCTGCCGATGCTCATTGAATACGCGTATGAAATGGGCTATGCAATAACTATGATAACGAACGGGCGCGCCGTTGACGATACTCTCCTGAACGCCGTCAAAAAATGTGGCGTCCTTATGAGTGTCAGCGTTCCGGGACTGGAGACGTTTGAAGAGCACACGGGCGTTGACAACATAGACAATGTGCTGTCGCTGTTTGAAAAATGCAGGGACATGGGGATAAAAACGGTCGCCAACATTGCCGTGACAAAGAAGAATCTGCCGGAATTGTATGAAAACATCTCGTATCCGATACTTAGCGGAGCGGAATATGTCCTTCTCAACCGTTTTCTGCCGGGCGGAAGAGGAATGAAGAACACGGAATATATGTTAAGCAACGATGAGCTCAATGAGATGTTGGATATCGCGGAAGAAGTATTGACGCGGGCGGGGGTTAATGGGCACATCGGCACTGAACTTCCGTATTGCGTTGTCAAAAATCCCGAAAAATACAAACGATTGCATGTCGGACACAAATGCGGTGCAGCAAAATCATTTTTCATCACTGACCCTGAAGGATATATCAAAGTGTGCAATCATTCACCGCACAGGGTTTGCCACTGGACAGAGATTGAGACGTTGGACAAAAATGAGTATTGGCAGCGTTTCAGAAAAGGCGATTACCTTCCCGAGATGTGCAAAGGATGCAAATATTTGGATGTATGCGACGGAGGCTGCCGCGAAGCGGCACATGTATTTCACGGGCGGACAAACGACCCCGATCCATGTTTCGTCAAAGACCATTCCCCGTTGTTATATCCTCGATAACCCCGATAACCCTATGGGATTTTTTTAACCGTATGTAATTCCATACAGTTAAAAATACATACGGGCGGTTTGTTCTTCGCAAAAACGGTTATGGGTCCCAAACCCCATGTTTATGAGGGTCTGAAAACAAGGCGACCTCTCTTCTCATTTTTAAATCTCACTTCAAACGGACACAAACATGAATACCGATGCGAATAGAAAACACTATCTTCTGAAAGACGTTATATAAAAATGAAATAAAAAACGTCATTATTATAGAACCCTTGTGGAGATTTAATATGAGCGAAAAATTCAGATGTTTCGGCGACACGCCGCTGTACGCGTCCTATCACGATGATGAATGGGGCCGCCCTGTTCATGACGACCGCAAACTGTTTGAAATGCTGATTTTGGAAGGCGCGCAAGCGGGCCTGTCGTGGATAACCGTTCTTAAAAAGCGAGAGTCGTATCGAAAGGCTTTTGACGGGTTCGACCCCCAAAAAGTTGCTCTTTACAACGAAGCGAAAGTCGAAGAGCTGATGGCAAACGAAGGCATCATCAGGAACCGTTTAAAAATCAACGCGGCAATCATCAACGCCCGGCTTTTCTTAGAGGTCCAAAAGAAGTACGGCAGCTTTGACAAGTTCCTTTGGGCTTACGTTGACAACAAACCGTTATTGGGCAATCCCAAAAAATTCGAGGATTATCAGGCAAGCACGCCGCTATCCGATCAAATAAGCAAAGACTTAAAAAAGATGGGCTTTAAGTTTGTCGGCTCGACCATCATCTATGCTTTTATGCAGGCGGTCGGCATGGTCAATGACCATTTAGTGGATTGCTTTGTCTACAAGGAATTGACGAACGCGAAGACAGAATGAGAAGACGAATGAGAACCGATATATCTGAATTGAAATTTACAGACCGTATTGAATGTTGTTGAATTCAACACCTTTCATTTATTTTTTGTCTTCTCTGTTCTCCGTTATATCTCATTCATTCTTTTTCTGACAATATCGAATCCTTCTTTGTCCCGTTTCCTGCCGCAGCGGTTAATAAGACTCCAATGGTGACGGATCAAATCAAGATACTGCCGGTCTTTCGTCAGTTCATACCGCGTCAAGTGTACGCAGGCTTCCACGACCGAATAAAACCCGCGGTTCACAATAAACCCTTCTTTCTCGAGATTTAAAACAATGAAATCGGCGGGTTCAATGTCAATGATAACGGAATCTTCGGCCTCTGTTCTTTCAACGCATTTGAACAAAACGACGCGGTCGGCTTTTTTCAAAAAAGGAATTACCGCCGTCACGGGGGAGGCGGATTTTTCATCAATGTACACGACGTTCTCGAATTCCTCTTCTTTTAAGTCATAAAAAGTTGAGGTCGCGAATAAAACGGCGTCATCCGTCATGTTGGCGGCAAAAAAGTCTTCACGCGTCAGGTTTTCACACGTTTTTGAACCTTTGAAGAGGTGAAGAAACATACGGTTGTTTTTCCAAATGATTCCAAACGGTGCGGCGTTTGATGAAAGTTTATCGCCGGCGGCGGCATCATTTCTTGTTGTCAGAATCAGTTCGGAAATGCCTTCGGATATTCCGAACTTCGCCATCTTTTCCAGATTTTCCGCCGTCTCCCGCATTTTGACACCGTCTTCTTTTTTTAAAACATTCGATATGGGAATTCCATATGAAGATTCTATGAAAATTCTATGAAAATTCTATATGAAACATCCTTTATTTAAAGTTGGGGAAAAAGAAGCGCCTGTTTTTGAAAAACGCACGTGGCGCGGGATGAATAAATCGCCGTTGTTTTTCGGAAAATGACGCACTTCTCCATTGTTCTCCGTTGAATACAGGACACAAACTTAATAACGAATCAATGATTTTTAAACCCCTATTCATCAATAATCTATTCAATAATCTAATAAAACAAACGATAAATACGATTTAAACAAACGATTCATTTTTTATTTCACATTTATTAATCAAAATATATTAAAACAGGGGCAATCGACATGGAGTACCATCTTAAATGTATAGAATGCGGCGCGGAATTCGGCAAGACCGAAATTATTTACACCTGCCGCAAATGCGACGGGCTGCTTGACGTGATTTACGATTACAGCGAGATTAAAAAGAATATGGACATGGAGAAATTAAAGACAGCTCCGCCGTCCGTTTGGAAATACAGGGATTTGCTTCCGATTGCTATTGACCCGGTCAGCATCCGCGAAGGCGGCACCCCGCTTTACAAATGCGACCGCCTCGCCGAAAAAATCGGTATCAAAGAATTATACGTCAAACACGAAGGGATGAACCCGACCGGCTCTTTCAAAGACCGCGGGATGACCGTCGGCGTCTCCAAAGCGATTGAGCTCGGCATGAAAACGGTTGCCTGCGCATCCACCGGAAACACGTCCGCGGCTCTTGCGATTTACGGCGCGAAAGCAGGTATTCCGTCGGTTGTTTTGCTTCCGGCAGGAAAAGTCGCTCTCGGCAAAATCGGCCAAGCCCTGATGCACGGCGCCAAAGTCATCATGATCAAAGGAAATTTCGATGACGCGCTGCTGCTTGTTCGCGAATTGTGCGAGCAGGAACCGATTTATCTGCTCAACTCGGTCAACCCCTACCGTTTGGAAGGGCAAAAAACCATCGCCTTTGAAATCATCGACCAGCTCGGCTTTACCGTGCCCGACCGCGTTGTTTTGCCTGTCGGAAACGCCGGAAACATCACCGCGATTAACAAAGGCTTCAAAGAATTCATGACGCTTGGAATCACGAACAGGCGGCCGAAGATGACGGGTATTCAAACAGAAGGCGCCTGTCCGATTGTCAAGGCTTACAAAGCCGGCGCCGACAACATCACGCCCGAAAAGAACCCCGAAACCATCGCGACTGCTATTCGTATCGGCGACCCGGTGAACGCCAGAAAAGCCCTCATCGCGATCAAAGAATCCGGCGGCATGGCAGAATCCGTCACAGACGACGAACTGATTCAGGCTCAAAAAGATTTGGCGCAACTCGAAGGAATCGGCGTCGAACCGGCAAGCGCAACATCCGTCGCCGGTCTTCGAAAACTGGTTGAGGCGGGACTCATTTCCAAAGACGAAACCGTCGTTTGCGTCACGACCGGTCATCTCCTCAAAGACCCCGAGGAAGTCATCAGCGTCTGCGCCGAGCCTGTCACCGTTGAAGCGAATCTGGACGCTTTGAGAAAAGCCGTTTTGGGATAAACGAAGCGGAATAAAACAAAAAAATCACATTATTTGGGAATCACATCGGTGAAAATATGCAAGAGGACTACGATATACACAAAACCGAAGCAAAATGGCAGGAAAAATGGAGACAGGAAAAGCTTTTTGAAGCCGATTCCATAAGCGGCAAAGAAAAATACTTTATCACCATCCCCTTCCCGTACTTAAACGGCAACCTGCACGCGGGACACACCCGCACATTCACAATCGGCGACGTCGTTGCGCGTTACAAACGCATGCAGGGCTACAACGTCCTCTACCCGATGGCTTTTCACGTCACGGGAACGCCGATTGTCGGTTTGGCGGATTTGATTTGCGAAAAAGACGAAACCACGATGAAAGTTTACACCGAGCTTCACGGGATTCCGGCGGACATTCTGCCGACACTGAACGAGCCCGAAAAAATCGTGGATTATTTCAAAGTCGAAGCCGAACACGCCATGAACATTATCGGATATTCCATTGACTGGCGCCGTAAATTTACGACCATGGACCCGGCTTTTCAGAAATTTATCGAATGGCAGTACCACACTCTCTATGACAAAGGCCTCATTGTCAAAGGCTCCCACCCCGTCAAATGGTGCCCCCATGACAAGAATCCCGTTGAAGACCACGACATCCTTCGCGGCGAAGAGGCGACCCTTGTCGAATACACCTTCATAAAATTCAGGTACAAAGACACTATTTTTCCCTGCGCCACACTCCGGCCGGAAACGGTTTACGGCGTGACAAATCTGTGGCTGAATCCTGAAATTTCCTACGTCAAACTGAAAATGGAAAAAGACGGGTTGGAAGAATACTGGGTCGTCAGCAAAGAAGCGTATGAAAAACTGCTTTACACAGACTGGAATGTCGAATTCTTGGAAGACGTGGACGCCGCCGGTCTCATCGGTCAAAAACTCAAAAACCCCGCCACCGACAATATGATTCCGATTCTGCCCGCCTCGTTCGTTCGCGGCAACAACGGCAGCGGCGTTGTGATGAGTGTGCCCGCGCACGCGCCTTACGATTATTTGGCGCTGAAAGATTTGGCGAAAGATTCGGCAAAAGATTCGACATCACAAGCCTCGACATCACAAGTCACGACATCCCAAGATTTGGCCGTATACGGCCTCAGCGCGCAGGACATTTTGGCGATCAAACCGATTCAAGTCATTGACGTTCCCGATTACGGCGAAACGCCTGCCGCCGAAGCGGTTGCGGAACTGGGCGTCACTGACCAACAAGACCCGAGAGCCGAAGAGGCGACAAAAATCGTTTATCGGCGCGAATTCCATGGCGGAACGCTCAAAGACATCACCGGCAAATACAAAGGCATGCCGGTTGCAAAAATCAAAGACCGACTCACCCAAGACTTTATCGCTCAGGGCATCGGCAGTCTTTTTTACGAATTCAGCGAACCCGTTCAATGCCGCTGCGGCACGATGTGCGTTGTTAACATGGTCAAAGGGCAATGGTTCCTGAATTATTCAAGTCCTGAATGGAAAGATGACGTTTACAAATGCCTCAGCATGATGGAAATCATTCCGCGTGAAATCCGAACGGAATTTGAAAACAAAATCGACTGGCTCAAAGACAAGGCTTGCGCCCGAACAAAGGGTCTTGGCACGAAACTGCCGTGCGACCCGCGCTGGCTGATTGAGTCGCTTGGCGATTCCACTGTCTACATGGCTTATTACACAATTGCCGATGACATCAACAACGGAACGGTCACGCCCGAAATGATGACGCGTCCGTTTTTGGATTACCTTTTCTTAAACATCGGAACAGCAGAAGCGGCGGCGGCTTCAGGCGGGCCTTCTGTTGACCGGATTCGCAAATTGAAAGAAGAATTTAACTATTGGTATCCGGTAGACCTTCGCTCTTCAGGAAAAGATTTGGTGCCGAACCACCTGCTGTTCTTTTTGTTCCACCACGTGGCGATGTTTGATGAATCCATGTGGCCAAAATCCATCGCCGTCAACGGTTTCGTGTCGCTCGAAGGGCAAAAGATGAGCAAATCCAAAGGTCCGATTTTGACGCTGAAAGAAGCGGTTGACAAGTACGGCGCCGACGTGACGCGCATGTATATCCTGTCCGCCGCCGAGCAAACGCAAGACGCGGACTGGCGGCGCGAAGGCATCGAATCGGCCAAAACGCAGATCGCTCGCTTCTACACGTTTGTCAGACAAGTTGTCGAAAGCGGCTGCGCAATTCCAAACGGCGCTGACAAAAAGCAGATTGACCGGTGGATTGAAAGCCGGATTCAAAGATACATCGGCGAAATCAACGCCGCTCTCGCGTTAATCCACACCAGAAACGCCATTCAGAATGCCTTTTTCCTGATTTACAACGATATCAAATGGTATCACAAAAGAGGCGGTGAACAGTGTTTGGCAGACGTCGTCGAAACGTGGACAAAGCTGATGGCGCCTTTCACGCCCCACATTTGTGAAGAAGTGTGGGCTGAACTGGGACACCCGACATCCATTTCTTCTGTGCCGTACCCGGCTGAAAACCCCGACTTGATTGACGAGGCGGCCGAAGCTGCCGAAAACATCATCATCAAAACGCTTGAGGACATCGAAGAAATCATCCGCGTGGCGAAAATCGAGCCGAAAAAGGTGTACCTTTACACAACGCCCGAATGGCGCGTAACGATTCTTCAAAAAGCCGCCGAAATTGCGGCGGTGTCTCTTGAATCTTCAGCGGCTTCTCTTGAACTTGCGTCGCCGTCTCTCGAAGTTGAGCCGGCCGAAACGGTTGAGGACATCGAAGAAATCAAAGACACGGTTCAACCCGCCCGCAATCAAAGCGTCGTGGACATGAAAGAACTCATGCAAAAGTGTATGGCAGAGCCTGCCATTCGTTCCCGCGGCAAAGACGCGCAGAAATATATTCAAAAAGTCGCCGGCGACATCCGTGGCTCGTCCATTGATGCTGTATTTAAATATTTGGAAGCGAATTTGGATGAAAAAGCGGTTTTGGAAGAAGCCAAACCGTTCTTTGAAAAAGAACTCGGCTGCCCCGTAGAAATATTCAGCGCCGAAGAAATCGACGCCGGAAACGCGTATGACCCCGCGAAGAAATCCGGATTTGCCGAGCCCGGCAGACCCGCGATTTATATCGAGTAAGGCGCGATGAGACAATGAGACAATGAGAAAATCACAGCGGGAACAAGCATATTGATCCCGCTTTTGTTATTTTATTGAATCTGTATCTGTTTTTTATTTCATTGAATCGGTTTTTATTCTATTGAATCTGTATCTGTTTTTTATTCTTTTGAATCGGTTTTGTTATTTGTTATCGTATTAATGCCGCTTTCGCTTTCGCTGTCCCCTTAACTCGCTTTCTCTATTCTCTTAACTCGCTTTCTCTATTCCCTTAACTCGCTTTCTCTATTCCCTTAACTCGCTTTCGCTATTCCCTTAACTCGCTTTCGCTATTCCCTTAACTCGTTTTCGCTATTCTCTTAATTCGCTTTCGTTATCCCCTTAACTCGCTTTCGCTGTTCCCTTAACTCGCTTTCGCTATTCCCTTAACTCATTTTCGCTGTTCCCTTAACTCGCTTTCGCTGTTCCCTTAACTCGCTTTCGCTGTTCCCTTAACTCGCTTTCGCTGTTCCCTTAACTCGCTTTCGCTATTCCCTTAACTCGCTTTCGCTATTCCCTTAACTCGCTTTCGCTATTTCTTGATTGCTTTCGCTATTTGTTATTCATTTGTTATTCTCTTGATTCCGTTTTCGCTATTATATTAATCCCGATTCCATTATCAAATGCCATGCCGGAATTGACAAAATGGAGGCGACTGTTGCTAAAAACGTGGCGGCGGAAATCAATTTGGTATCGAATCCGTAAATTTCGGCATAGATGATGGGTGTCAGCGCCGGCGGCATCCCGGCTTCGATGATGGCGACTTTTTTATCCAATTCCGCAAGCTGAAAAAGCGGCAGGGCTAAGATTCCGGCGATCGGCATGATAAATAGCTGAATCACGGTCACGGCGACAGCGGGAATGAAGGCGATTTTTAAGTATTTTCCTGACAGAGAAATGCCAAGCGACAGCATAATCAAAGGAACGACGAGCCCCGAAAGCAGTTCCAAGATGCTTGAGAGGAGGGATGGCGCCATGCTCATGTCAACGCCGAGCAAAATCAAAACAAGAGCCAAGGCCCACGCAATTGCCGGCGGGAATTTCAACAGCTATTTAACGACATTTACCTTATGGCCGCCGACTTTAGAACCGAGATACGCGGCGAGGCCGACGATGAGAAACAGACTGGCGACATCACAAAAAATCGCCCGCGTGAAGCCTTCGGTGCCGTAAAATCCCGCAATAATGGGAAAGCCCATAAAGGCGGTATTGCTGCAGGCGCCGACCAAAATAAAAGCGGCGAGCGATTTCGGCTGCAATTTGAGAATCTTTTTGCCGACAACATAAGACAAAAAAACAGCGAACAAAGACACAAGCATAAAAAAAATCGTCAGCTTAAAAAACGACGCCAGTTCATCCGCATGCACATTCCTGAGCATCGAATTAAAAATAAGGGCGGGAATGCCGATATAAAGAACAACGTTATTCAAAGCCACTTTATCTTTTTCGGCAAGGAGGCCGATTCTTTTGAGAAAATAGCCCGTGAGGATTAAAAAAACAATGACAAGAATAATATCCATACGTTATCGCTTCGGCTCACATTTTTTAAAATAGGAATTATTAGTCTGGCTCTTCAACTTATATAAATCTAATTTACGGCAAATGATAACGGCAAATAATTGCGGTAAAAGAATGGCGGCAACAGTGGTGGCAACAGTGGTGGTGGCAGTGGCGGCAGCAGTGGTGGCAGGAGCAGTGGCGGAAGTAGTGGCGGTAGCAGTGACGGCAGCAGTAGTGGCAGCAGTGGCAGAAGCAGGAGCAGTGGCAGAAGTAGGAGCAGAGGCAGAAGCAGGGGCAGTGGCGGCAGCAGTGGCGGTAGCTGTGCCACGTTCGCGAAGCGAACGGCTATTTCAAAAAAAAGCAGATGCATGTGGTTAGTTCCTGATGGCAGGTGGCAGTCAATGCTGGTGGCAGTCAATGCTGGTGGCAGCCAATGCAGGTGGCAGTCAATGCAGGTGGCAGTCAATGCTGGTTGCAGCCAATACAGGTGGCAGTCAATGCAGGTGGCAGTCAATGCAGGTTGCAGCCAATGCAGGTGGCAGCCAATGCAGGTGGCAGCCAATGCTGGTGGCAGTCAATGCTGGTGGCAGTCAATGCTGGTGGCAGTCAACGCAGGTGGCAGTCAATGCAGGTGGCAGTCAATGCAGGTGGCAGCCAATGCAGGTAGCCAATGCAGGTGGCAGTCAATGCAGGTGGCAGCCAATGCAGGTGGCAGCCAATGCAGGTGGCAGTCAATGCAGGAAGTAGCCACATGCATCTGCTTTTTTTTGAAATAGCCGTTCGCTTCGCGAACGTGGCACAGCTACCACCACTGCTGCCACCGCCACTGCTGCCACCGCCACTGCTGCCACCGCCACTGCTGCCACCGCCACTGCTACCATCGCCACTGCTGCCGACGCTGTTACAAATCTTCAATTAATAAGTCAAACGCGGGTGACCATTCGGTCAATATAAAAAAAGTTAAAAGAAGTTAAAAGAAGTTAAAAAAATATAAAAAACAAAAAGAGCCGCGGCCGTATCAAACGGCGGCCGCGTTCCCCATCTTTTAAAATCGTTAAAGGGTTTTCAAGAACTCATCAAATCTGTCCAACGCGATTTTGATATCATCGCGAGACGTTGCGTAGGCGCATCTCAGGTGCCCTTTTCCGGCTTCACCGAACGCGGTTCCCGGAATCGTGATGACACGCTGGGCGGCGAAAAACTTGTCGGCGAATTCTTCTGAGGTGAGTCCCGTTGATTTAATGGATGGGAAGGCGTAGAACGCTCCTTTGGGTTCAAAACAATCAAGGCCGAGTTTGTTGAAACCGTCCGTGATTAAAATACGGCGGCGGTTGAACTCTCTGACCATGGATTTCATTTCGTCCTCGCCGTTTTTGAGGGCTTCGAGGCCGCCGATTTGAGACGTGATCGGCGCGCACATCATACAATACTGATGAATCAGCATCATGGCGGCAATCAGCGGGGCGGGCGCTAAGATGTAGCCGAGGCGAAGTCCCGTCATCGCATATGATTTTGAAAAGCCGTTGAGGATGATTGTACGTTCACGCATGCCGTCGATTATGGAAAATGGGGCGTGTTCGCCTTCGTAGGTGAGGCATTCGTAAACTTCATCAGAGATAACGACCAAATCGTGTTTTTCGATGATGGGCGCGATGGCTTCGTAATCTTTGCGCGTCATGACGGCGCCCGTGGGATTATGAGGATAATTGATGATAATCGCTTTTGTTTTTTGCGTGATTTTCGCTTCCAACTCTTCCGGTTTGATTTTGAAGTCGTCTTCCGCTCTTGTCGGCACGACAACGGGGACGCCGCCGCCGAGAACAATTTCGGGCACGTAGGCGACATAAGTCGGCTGGACGATTAAAATCTCGTCTCCCGGATTTATGACGCAGCGAATGGCAATATCCAACGCTTCGCTGACGCCGGTCGTAACAAGAATTTCAGAGGCGGGGTCGTAATCCAGTCCGTACTCCCGTCTGTATTTCTTTGAAATCTCTTCGCGGAGTTCGGGGATACCGAAATTAGATGTATAAGAGGTTTGGCCTTTTTCCAATGAATGAATGCACATTTCGCGGATATGCCACGGGGTGACAAAGTCAGGCTCACCGACGCCGAGCGAAATCACATTCTCGACGCCTGCCGCGATGTCGAAGTACTTGCGAATGCCGGACGGCGGCACATTCTTCATTTTATGCGTGATGTATTTTGAATAATCGAGCTGATCCACCTTTCGGGGGGATGATTTAGGTATTTCTGTCATGATAATTGCTCCTCACGGCGAAACTTGCTGTCTTTTAAATTCTCCGGGCTCTTCCATGATGACGCCGTCTTCTTTGTATGTTTTTAAGATGAAGTGCGTCGATGTGTTTTGGACTTGGTCGAGCGTCGCAATTTTGTCCGCGACGAAGAACGCGACGTCTTTCATTGTTTTTCCGAAAACCATGAATTCCAAGTCGTAATCCTCTCCGGAGAGGAGGCGAAGCGATTTGACTTCGGTGAATTTGCAAATGCGGTCGGCAAGTTTTTGGTAGCCGTGGCCGCGTTCGAGTAATACCTTAATTTGGACAAACGCGTAAACATACGGATTTTCGACTATATCCCAATCAATGATGGCTTTATAGCTCCGAATCACGCCCGCCGCTTCCAGCGTCCGAATCATTTCTCGAACCTCAGCCGGCGGAATTCTGGTGAGTTCTGAAATATCTTCGGGAGTTGCTTTCGCATTTTGTTCCAAAATTTCAAGAACATCTTGTGTTTGTTTATCCATTTCTGTTGACTCCTATTGAGCACTGCCGAAAACAATGTCTTTTCCAAAAAAACAATCGCGCGGAAAGACGAAGGAAAATTCGGCATAAAATTAGAATAAATCAAGCTATATAAAGGGAACGAGCATGAAAAATAACGGTGACGATTTGTAATACATAATTTCGGTATTTCAGACACAATGCTTGAATTTTTCAGGCACAGTCCCGTTATTTCAGGCACAATGCCTGTATTTTGCAGACATAATCGTCATTTTACTTTCCGGCGAAATAAATCCACTCATCGTAGTTTGTTTCATTATCGCGGTTATCAATAATTTCGCCGGCAACGCCCAATGATTTCAAATAATCGGCAACCCAAACGGCTTCATGTTCGGCTCGCAGCGTCAGCAGCAAAAACCCCCCCTGCTTAAGCATTTTCAAGGCTTCGCCTGCAATTGAAAACCATAACTCTTTGTTGAATTCGTAAATCGTTCCGATCATAAAACCGATAACGGTGTCAAACGTTTCGGCATCCAAATTTTTAGATAGCGCCGTCGCGTCCATTACAATTGTCTTTTCCGGCTTCAAGACACCATGGGCGAGTCCGATACATACGTCTTCGGCATTGATATCCACCGAGAGCGGCACAATTCCTTTTTCATATAAACCCAGCGTTGACATGCCGTTGCCGCAGCAGATTTCAAGGACTCTGAACTCCGGCGCCAAAAACGCTCTTCCGCTTTCTTTCACCGCCGGCAATCCGGCAACCTTTTGAAGAACCGCCGCCGCTTTTTGAACGCGGCTTTTGGAATAAACGGAATCATAAGAAGGCAAAAGCGCTCCTGATTCTTGGAAAAAAGAGAGCGCCGTTTTTGAATAGTATTCAATCACATCGTCAACCAATTCTTTTTCAGAAATGCAAATTCGGTGAACGGGGGCGTCGTTTGCGGTTGCGTTGTTTGCGGTTGTGCCGCCATTGGTTGCGCCGCCATCGGTTGCGCCGCCATTGGTTGCGCCGCCATTGGTTGCGCCGCCCGCGAATTGCGGCGCTGTCAGTTCCGAAATGATTGATTGAAACGCGCGTTTTGCGCCGGCATCCGAAACGGCAGGCGTGAATACAAGACAATTGCCTGTATCATTGCACGCGGGGTCGTCGCTCGGCCGCCGTTCAACCAAAACAAAGCCTGTGATTGCCGCTTGAAGATTCACGTCTGTCACAGAAGATACAGAAGCCGGCGTTTTCTCATTATCCGCCGGCGTCTCGTCTGTCAATATAACTGTTTCAAAATCAAATATGCCGGCCTTCTTCATTTCGGCCAGCTCGCGAAGCTGTTCCATTCCGGCAAAAAGAAAACGTTGGCTTTGGAAGTTTTCTTCCGTCAGGTAAAAGTCGGCGCTGATTCCGAGTTTATCTGAAAAAATGCGCGAGAGGCGAGTCATTTTCGCCGATGTTGTCACATTCGCCGCAGTTATCACGTTTGCTGCTGTTGTTCCTGTTGTCTCGTTCTCAGCAGTTGTTCTATTCGTCTCGTTCGTCATATTCGTCACAGGCGCTCACCTCTTCTGAATTGCCGAGAAATACATTTTCCCCGGCTTATGCGTTTGTTTTTCGAAGCAGCGCGAAGTGGGCGATTAAGGCTTCCAATTGGATTTTTTCGTTCGCGCCTTCGGATATTCTGAAGTCCGCTTCGCCGACCGCGTCGACCAGACGGATCATTTCGTTGTCGGATAATTCTTCGGCTTTGAGCAGGGCGCGGTAAATTTGGTTTAAAACGTCATCGGCGGATAATCCTTGGTCAAAAACCAATGCGTTCAGTTTGTCGCGCGCGTCTTTGAATTGACCGGCCAGCGCCGTGTTGATCAAATCGGAAATGTCTTCGGGGCGGGCCGTTGCCGTAATTTTATAAACGGTTTCTTCGTCGATGTCTTTTTGAATGAACGCGGCCGCTTGCAAGGAGTTGACGGCTTTTCTCATGTCGCCGCCCGCGACGTAAACCATCGCTTTGGTGCCGCCGTCGGTGATAGTCAGCCCTTCTTGTCCGGATATGAAGCGGATGCGCTTTTCGATTGACTCGTCCGTCAGGCTCCTGAAGCGGTAAATCGCACAGCGGGATTGAAGCGGTTCGATAATTTTTGAAGAATAGTTGCACGAGAGGATGAAACGGCAGTTGCCGCTGTATTTTTCCATC
Organism: Candidatus Methanimicrococcus labiotermitis; assembly: GCA_009784005.1. Lineage (GTDB taxonomy): Archaea > Halobacteriota > Methanosarcinia > Methanosarcinales > Methanosarcinaceae > Methanimicrococcus > Methanimicrococcus labiotermitis. The sequence goes on along the minus strand of WRCE01000002.1, from coordinate 16,358 downwards.
GTTCGGCGCAGCGCCGATTGCGCGTCGTTTGTCAAAGCGTCGGCTTCGTCCAAAAAGATGATTTTAAAAGAGGCGCCGCCGATTGGCGCTGTTTTCGCGAACGTTTTGATCTTATTCCGGACAACATCAATGCCGCGCTCATCAGAAGCGTTAAGTTCCGTGAAATTTTCATTCCACCCGTCCCCGAACATTTCGCGGGCAACAGACACGGCTGACGCTGTTTTGCCGACGCCGGGCGGGCCCGTAAACAAAAGGTGAGGCAAATTGCGGGAACTGACGTACGACTTTAAACGTTTGACCGTCTCCTCCTGACCGAAAATGTCATCCAGTTTCATCGGGCGGTATTTTTCAACCCATATTTCTTCTCTCATATCAATTCCTGCGCTGATTCATCAATTAACGGTTGAATAGGAAAGAATCATTATTAATTCTTTTCTTTAACGTTTGCGGCCTTCTCTCTTATAATTCATTCTCTCTTAAATTCATTTTGAGATTTTACACAAACGGGTGAATACAGGACCTATTATTTATACTTCAAAATCATTCAAATGGTTCAAAAATGGTTCAAAAAGGTCAGGCCAAGCCATTTGGTCGCTATCAATTTAAGGAATTCACAAAATGGACATTCAAAAGATTTTGGAACAATACCGCTCCGGTGAAATCGATTTGGCCCAAGCCGAAGAAGACATCCGCTCAATGGGTTTTTTGGCGGTTTCGGATATTGCCCGCGCGGACACTTTCCGTTGCAGGCGAACAGGCGTCCCTGAAGCGATTTTAGCCGAGGGCAAATCCGACGCTGACTTAGTAGCGATTGTCCGCGCTCATATCGGGGCTCACGCCGGCGCCTCCGGCCGCGTCCTCGTGACGCGCGTTTCTCCGTCTCAAATGAAACTGCTGGAAGACGCGTTTCCCGGCTGTGTTCAAAAAAGCCGCGCTCAAACCATTTGCACGGTTCACGCGCCCGACCGCCCCCATCCGCCGAAAAACGGCGGCGTTGTCGCCATTGTTTCCGCCGGAACGGTTGACATCAAGGTCGCCGAAGAAGCGAAAATGACCGCGGAAGAAATGGGTTGCCAAACGATTGAGATCTATGACGTCGGCGTTGCCGGCTACCACCGTTTGCTTTTGGAAATGGAAAAACTCAGAGAAGCCAAACCCGACGCGGTTGTCGTTGCCGCCGGCCGCGAAGGAACGCTTCCGACGGTTGTCGGCGGCATCATTGACGCTCCCGTCATCGGCCTCCCCGTCTCATCCGGCTACGGCGCGGGCGCAAACGGCAAGGCGGCGCTTTTGACAATGCTTCAGTCCTGTTCCGTTATCAGTGTCGTCAACATCGATGCCGGATTCGTCGCGGGCGCGTATGCGGCGCGCATCGCCAACCGTATGCAGGCGGCTCGCGGCGGGAAACGCGAAGAGGATGTTTGATGAGGAATGTTTGATGAGGAATGTTTGTTGAGGAATGTTTATTGAGGAATGTTTGACGAGGGATGTTTGACGAGGGATGTTTGACGAGGGATGTTTGACGAGGAATGTTTGACGAGGAATGTTTGACGAGGAATATTTGATGAGGAATGTTTATGAGAGCAATTTATTTTGAGCCGTTTTCCGGCGCGTCCGGCGACATGATTTTGGGCGCCCTGATTGCTTTGGGCGCGTCCGAAGCTTTAATCCGGCAATATATCGAACCGGCGGCAAACGTTTCTTTCCGTCAGCAAAAGGTTATGAAAGGCGGTATTTCGGCAACGGATGTTACTATTGTCGAAAATAAACCGAACAACGAGCGCCATTTTTCAGAAATCTGCGCCATCGTGTCAAGCGCCGGCCTTCCTGCCGAAGTTGAAAAAGACGCGCTGGCTATTTTTAAAATCATCGCCGAAGCCGAATCAAAGATTCACAATCAGCCTCTTGAAAAGCTTCATTTCCATGAAACCGGTCAGGACGACGCCATCGCCGATGTTATCGGCGCGTGTCTCGCCTTTTATGATTTGAAATCTCATCCTCAAACCTCTTGGGATGAGATTATTTGCAACGACATCAATGTCGGCGGCGGCTTTGTTGAATGCTGCCACGGAACGCTTCCGGTTCCCGCGCCGGCGACTCTTGAGATTTTGAAAAACAGCGGTTTGCCCTTTTATTCCAAAGGGAACAGAGAATTATTGACGCCGACAGGCGCCGCTATTTTGTCGCATTTCGCGTCCCCGGCTGTCATTCCAACTGCCACCTCAGCAGTTACTCCAACTGCCACCTCAGCAGTCACTCCAACTGCCACCTCAGCAGTCACCCCGGCAGCTTCTCAGTCAGTTACTCCTGCCGCCAAAACCATTCTGATCGGCTACGGCGCCGGCAAAGCGGAAACAAAAACGCCGAATGTTCTGCGCGTGTCGCTGATTGAGTCTTCCGGCTGCCCGCCGCTTCAGAGGGACTCCATTGAAGTCCTGGAAACAAACGTTGACGACGTGACCGGCGAAGTTCTCGGGAATCTCGCTGAAAATCTGATGGCGATGGGCGCGCTGGATGTCGCCGTCATTCCGATTTACATGAAAAAAGGCCGCCCGGCTCATTTGATTCAAGTGATTTCAAAACCGGAAACGTCTGAAAAATTGGCGCGGCAGATTATTCGAGAAACCGGTTCTCTGGGTGTCCGCGTCGCGCCGTCCAAGCACCGCGTATCCGTTTCGCGCGAAATCGTCTCAATTGAAGTTGATTTTGCCGGTAAGGTTTATACGGTTCCGCTCAAAGTCGCGAAGTTCCCTGAAGGCGAAGTTGTTCAAATATCGGCAGAATATGAAAATTGCAAACGAATATCGGCTGAAACAGGCATTCCGCTTCGGGAAGTCTTGAGTAAAGCGGAATATGAAGGGCGAAATAAATATTGGCGGAATGAATAATTCCCCTTTCTTTTTCATTGCCTGTTATTCTCCTTACTCACTGCTTACTCGCTACGACTTACTGCCTGCATTTACTGCCACTGCTTACTCGCTACGACTTACTGCCTGCATTTACTGCCACCTGCAATTCGGCACTTACGACATGCATCTGCTTTTTTTTTAAACAGCCGTTCGCTTCGCGAACGTGGCACAGCTACCGCCACTGCTTATTCACTGCTTACTCGCTGCTTACTTACTGCTTACTCGCTGCTTACTTACTGCTTACTCACTGCTTACTTACTGCTTACTTACTGCTTACTTACTGCTTACTCACTACTTATTATGCTATTGTTTTATTTCTTTTTTGATGTCGGGCGACTTTATATATTGTGCAATAAAGTATATATACCACTATAATAATTAGGAGCGGATAGGGTTAGGTAAACATAAATTGTTTTACATTTTTTTTGTCTGACAACACCAAACCTCCGTAAAACAATTGATATCGTCCCACGTGAAAACTGTTGACCCCCAACAGCGTTTTCACCCATTCTGAAAGCCGCCGGAAACCCCCAAATCATTAATCGGCGGCTATCAGATTGCCTTCTTTTTTAAATTTTTATCTTGTCATTTTTATCATTTTTGTCATTTCTTTCTTGATTCAATTCAATTTAATTTGAGTATTTTTCCTTTTTACGCCTATAAATATATTTTTCATCGGATTTTAAACGATACCATCGAGTGCCATTATTATTCAACTTTATTTTGTCCGCTTCTCGAATCAGTGAAATAAATCCAATTTGGAAAATATCACTAATAAATATGAAATAAAAATTATTTCGTTTAAGGTCAGAGAAATTGACAGCTGCGCTTTAGGAGACTCAGTCAAATATTTCCGGCTGTAAATCAAACGAATGATTTTAAAAGATGAAGCGGTTTATCTGCAATGACGTGAATTTAAAACTTTAAACAATTGCAAGTGAAATTATGACAGAAATCCCGAAAAACCATCCTCGTTATGAATCTTTGATGACGCGCGAACAAATCGTCGCCGGCGTTGAAAAAGGAATTACCGGCCGCCAGGGTTTAATCGCGCAGGGGCGCGGAGAAGCTTTTGACTATCTGATTGGAGAAGAGACAATACAAAGCGCTGAATATGCGGAGGCTGTGGCTGTTTCGCTCCTCCTGCTTGCCGAAAAGCCGGTTATTTCCGTCAACGGCAACGCTGCCGCTTTGGTGCCCGCTGAGCTTGCGGCGCTGTCCAAGCTGACCGGCGCCGTGCTGGAAGTCAACTTGTTCCACCGGACAGACGAACGTGTCAAAAAAATTGTCGAAGAACTCAAAGCCAACGGCGCCGATGTTGTTCTTGGCGAAAACGCCGAACCGCTGCTGCCGCTTGAACACGAGCGAGCGAAAGTCGAGCGCAAAGGCATCTATGAAGCCGATGTCATTTTCGTCCCCTTGGAAGACGGCGACCGCTGCCAAGCATTGACAGGAATGAATAAACTGGTTATTGCCGTTGACTTAAACCCGCTGTCCCGAACCGCGCAGGCGGCGCATGTCAGCATTGTTGATAATCTGAAACGCGCGCTTCCGAAAATGATTGAAATGGTTCCCGACTTCAAAGACATGACAAAAGAAGACCTTTGGGAAATCGTGGAAGCCTACGACAATAAAGCGGTTTTGACCGACGCGATTGAAACCATCAAAGAAAATCTGGCGAAAAAACAAAATGAAATTTTGGGTATTGTTGAAGAAGACAACGCGCCCGCGCCCGACCCCAAAACAACCGCGAAAATGGAACGAAAAGCCGAAATCGCCAGAAAGGTGCTGATGCGCGGCGGCGATTTGATGATGGAGTAAAGCCGGAAATTATTTTTCGGCGATTTTTAACAAATTGCATCTGACAATCTGATATTAACAAATTGCATCTGACATTAACAAACTGCATGCCAAACTGCATATTTCACTAATCCAACTTAACAAACTCAGGACGCTTTAATATGAGTCACGAAAGTAAAACAGTCCCCGATTACGATTATAATGCTCTCGGTTTGATGGTCGGTCTTGAAATCCATCAGCAGGTGGATTCGCCGACAAAACTTCACTGCCGCTGCCCGAACATTTACAGGGAGCCGGAAGAATCGACGCGCGAGGTCAGAAGATACTTGCGCCCCAAGGCCAACAATTTGGGTATGATGGACCGCGCCGTTATTGAACAGACGCAAGCCAACCGCCAAAACAGGTATTTGGTTTACGACACGACTTGTTTGGGCGACATCGACGAAGCAGGCCCTGTTCCGGTCAGCCCCGAGGCTTTGAAAACATCCCTTGAAGTTTCCAAACTTCTCCACATGGTGCCCGCCGACCGGAGCCATGTGATGAGAAAAATCATTGTCGATGGCTCGGGACCCGCCGGCTTTCAGCGGACCACATTTATTGCCGGAAACGGTTGGATTGAAACGAAATCCGGTAAGTGCCGCGTTGCCAGTTTATGTTTGGAAGAGGAATCCGCGCCGAAAGTGGAAGAAACCGATGAATACGTTGTCTTCTCACTCGACCGTCTCGGCATCCCGCTCATCGAAATCGCGACCGAGCCGGATATCAAAACGCCCGAGCAGGCTTATGAAGTCGCCGCCTATCTCGGCATGGCGCTTCGTTCAACGGGCGCCGTGAAACGCGGCATCGGAACCATTCGTCAGGACGTAAACGTTTCCATCAAAGAAGGAACGCGCGTTGAAATGAAAGGCGTTCAGGCGCTTGCCATGATTGATGAAATCGTCAAACGCGAGATATTCCGCCAGCTGGCGTTGATTGAAATTAAAAAAGAACTGAACGCAAAAGGCGCCTCCGTCGATCCGTCCATGTATGACGTGACGGACATTTTCGCGGACACGAAATCCAAAGTCATCATCAACAGCGCCAAAGACAGAAAAATCATTGCAATCCGCCTGAAAGGGTTTAAAGGTTATGTCGGCCGTGAAATCCAGCCCGGCAGAAGACTCGGCACGGAGTTGTCCGAGAAAGCAAAAGCTGTCGGCGTCTCAGGCTTGTTCCACACGGATGAATTGCCCAATTACGGCATCACCGCCGAAGAGGTAAAAAGTCTCAGAAAAGCTGTCGGCGCCGAAGAAGACGATGCCGTCATCATGATTTCCGGCAGAGGAGCCGTTGTCACGAGAGCGATGGAATCCGTCATTCAGCGGGCTGAACTCGTTTTGCTCACAATCCCTCAAGAAACGCGCCGTGCTCTTCCTGACGGCAACAACTCTTACCTGCGCCCGCTGCCCGGCGCCGCCCGCATGTATCCCGAAACCGACTTACCGACATTCGCGATCAGCCGCGAAGGATACAAAAATTTGAAAGCCCCCGAGCTTTTGACTGACAGAGCCGCCCGCTATATGAAAGAATACGGGTTAAACGCGGAGTTCGCGGACATGGTCGCCTTTTCCGTCCACATGTCGTTGTTTGAAAAGATGGCTGAAAAATACAAAGGAAACGATTATGTCACCCCCACGCTGCTTGCCCGAACTTTCACGGGCGTCTTACCCGAATTAAAAAGAGAAGGCTTCGACATCGATTCAATCTCCAACGCCAAATTCGAGGAAATGTTTGATTTAATCGCCAACGGCAAACTCCCCAAGGACGCATCGCGCAACATCTTGATAATGGTCTGCAACGACGCCGGCTGCATCATCCTCCAAGCCGCCGAAAAACTGGGCATCGGCGCGGTCAACGAAAAAGAAATAGAAGATTATATCGACGCCATCATCGCCGAAAAAACGTCCTTCATCCAAGAAAAAGGCCCCGCAGCTGTCGGCCCCCTCATGGGAATCGTCATGGAAAAATACCGCGGCAAAATCGAGGGCAAAGAAGTCAGCCGAATGTTGAAGGAAAAAATAGATGCGATGATGAAGTAAGGGATGAAGTAAAAGCAAGAAAGCAGCGGTAGCAGCAAGAGAGGCAGCAGAAGCAGCAAGAGAGGCAGCAGAAGCAGCAAGAGAGGCAGCGGTAGCAGCAAGAGGGGCAGCAGAAGCAAGGGCAGTAGAAGCAGCAACTGTGGCGGTAGCAGCAATGGTGGTAGCAGTGCCACGTTCGCGAAGCGAACGGCTGTTACAAAAAAAAGCTGATAGCATGTAGGTAAGTTCCTGTTGGCAGGTGGCAGCAAATGCAGGCAGCAAATGCAGACAGAAAATGTATTCACAAACAAATTAAAAAACGAATTAAAAAAGATTAAACAAGAATAAACAAAGACAAGAATACCGCCGGCAAAAACAAAAAAACAAATTTACCAAAACTGATACCATTTTTTCTTTTTAGCGTCTTCCAGTTCAAGCGTTTTCTTTTCAACCTGATTAATCAAAGTTTGAACCTGAGCAATATGCATCTTTGTTGTATTGTCCCGCTCAGTTATTTGTTCATCCTTCGTTTCAAGCTGGTGATGAAGCGCGGCAATTTGAGCGTCTTTGACTTCCAGCTGTTTTAAAAGGGCCGAGACATACTCTTGGGAAACGACAGATTCATTTTCTTCATCCAAATACTGCTCAAGCGCTTTTGTCACAACAACGCCTTTCGGCTCATTGATTGAATCCAGCTTTTTATAGAGCTCGGTGGAAATCCGTACATTCAGTTGTTTTTTATCATCCGATTTACTGCCGTCATCGGATCTGGAACTGTCATCTTTAGAAGATGTTTCCTCAAGCTTACTGTGGTCGTTTACATCGGTCGAATGAGTCATAATGGGCAAACCCGTTATTATATATCTATCAGAACACGCATTTTTAATATTTAACTGTATTTAAACTTCGGACAGTGCGGCAAGCAATCTATCAAATGATATGAATTTGAATCAAATTGATACTGTTTGATAGATGGCCGGTATTTGTCCGGTATTCGTTTGATAGGCGTTTGACGATGTTTGATAGGTGTTTGATGATGTTTGATAGGTGTTTGAAAAATGTATATTGTGATATATCTTTGTATAATTTTGTGTGACAGACTTAATAGATTATACTATATAATTTTTACAGCCTAAACCGGGAAATTCTGTGAAAAATGAAGAATACTCTGAAAGAACTGATAAAACAGTGAACATGAAATGCAGAGAAGAGATGACGAAAACCATCCGGCATATTTTTTGATAGGAATTGATAGTATCTTGATAAACGATATCAATAGGCGTGTATAATTATCTAAAATGTCCGTCAAAATAAAAGAAATATAGCAAAATAGTAGGAAAGCACATATTTGTGCTAGAATTGGGACGCCGGCTTGAATCTAGCTCTTTCTATTAAGAAAATCGATGTTGGTTAAATTCAAATATTAAAAACGCCTAAAAAGTTATACAATAAAGTAGAAATTTGATATAATGTGATATGAAATTCTATCAGCAATCTCTACGCTAAAATACCGGAATAAAAAATCTAGCATTTTTAATCATTTGTGCTATATTCGGCTAGATTTTGCGATAAGTATATATCTGATTGAAACCTATATTGGATTCGTCAGCGTTGGGCTAAGATTATTAGACTCAACCGGACTCGAAAAATCTTTGAATTGGAAGAAATGTGTGAAAAGAGAAAAGGATAATTTGTGGCGAATTGTCCTTTTCTGACTTCTATTTCTGCTTTCTGCTTATTGTTTTGACTTCCATTTTCTGATTTCTATCTATTCTCTGCTATCTATTCTCAGATTTCTATCGTATTCTTTGATTTTTTGTATTCTTTGCTACCTTTTCTCTGCTACCTTTTCTCTGCTACCTTTTCTCTGCTACCTTTTCTCTGCTACCTTTTCTCTGCTACCTTTTCTTTGCTACCTTTTCTCTGTTACCTGTCCTTACTCTGCACTTGCCTGCACCTGTCTGCATCTGTCTGCATCTGTCTGCACCTGTCTGCACCTGTCTGCATCTGTCTGCATCTGTCTGCACCTGTCTGCACCTGTCTGCATCTGTCAATATTAGGAATAGCCGTTCGCTTTGTCACCGCCTTCGGCGGCGCCTGCAGCGAACGGTCAGCTTTTGGGATTTTGCTGTTTAAATACGAATTCCGATTCCAATTTTCCGACTCAGTCGGTCTGTTTTTAAAATTTCTGTTATTTTTTAAAAAAGTCTATTAAATCGCTATAAAAATGTAAAACGTTTTAAAAATAGATGGCAGGCGGCAGGTACGGCAAAAAAGTCTTTTCTTCTGTGAAAATATCAGATAATTACTGTACAATTTGTGTAAAATTATTGTATAAATTTCTGTATATCTCATTATTCTGAAATATTCTGAAATATACGAAAATAAAATATGCTAAAAGTCATTTTTGATAAATTTTTACAACGGCAACCGATTCCTTATTCTGAAATGTGTGTCTCAATTTCACTGACAATCGTGACATACTCAATCACAGAGATTATATATTGGGACGATGTTCAATCAGGCATTCAGAGACTTATCAAACGTCCCGTTTGTTGCAAGAGTCTTTAAGAAATCGAATAAAAATGAGATTGAAAGGCGCTATGAACATCGGAAAAGTAATGATTCAGAAAAAAATAGGGCGCGGGTATCCCGTCAAACCTCAGTCTTTGACGATGCCCGATTCATCCGACAGTAAGGTATCGGAAAAAACAGAAATGTTTTTCCATACTTCAAAAAACTGTCCCCCTCACATTTTTTCCAAATTGTATCTTCCTTTTTCCCTTTGTTTCTGTTTTTCCGCGCTTCAATTTTTGCCCTTTTGTTCGTTTTCTCAATTCTCTACTCTTTCGTTGTCAAACATGGGTTTTCAGAGTTCGCGGCTTTAGAAAAACAATTGACAGCATTTCGCAGCATTCAGCACTTAGCAGCATTGCAACACTTTGCAGCATTGCAGCACATTGTAGCATTGAAGCACTTTGCAGCATTGAAGCACTTTGCAGCATTGAAGCACTTTGCAGCATTGAAGCACTTTGCAGCATTCAGCAGCAATAAACGGTACAGACACTGTCCGGCAGTAACAAATAAATTATCCCGCGCTTATCTATAATCTTAATTTATCACATTTGTCACATTTATCTAAATTTATCATCTACATTTATCTAAACTCATTATCTAACTCATTATCAAACTCATTATCAAACTCATTATCTATATCTAAAATTAAAATTGGTGACGCTATGCCGAAACGAGAAGATGTCAAAAAAGTATTATTAATAGGATCCGGCCCCATTGTTATCGGCCAGGCAGCAGAATTCGACTTTTCAGGGACACAAGCCTGCCGCGCTCTTAAAGAGGAAGGAGTCGAAGTCGTTTTGGTCAACTCCAATCCCGCGACAATTATGACTGATCCCGAAACGGCAGACGCTGTTTATGTGGAACCGATCAATGCGGAAATTCTTGAGAAAGTTATTGCCAAAGAAAAACCCGACAGCATTATTGCCGGTATCGGCGGGCAGACCGGCCTGAACATGACAACCGAACTTTCGGAAAAAGGAATTCTCCAAAAGTACGGCGTCAAAGTCATCGGAACGCAGGTCGAATCCATCAAAAACACCGAAGACCGCGAACTGTTCAAAAAACTCATGATCAGTATCGGCGAGCGCGTGCCGCGCAGCAAAGCGGCGACAACAATGAGCGAAGTCAAAGAAGCCATCAAAGAATTCGGCCTCCCTCTCATCGTACGCCCGGCTTTCACACTCGGCGGCGCCGGCGGCGGTATCGCCCGCACACAAGAAGAACTCTTTGAAATCGCCGAAAAAGGATTCAAAAAGAGCCGTATCAACCAGCTTCTGATTGAAGAAAGCGTTCTCGGGTGGGAAGAAATCGAATTTGAAGTCATGCGCGACAAAAACGACACATGCATTGTCATCTGTACAATGGAAAACATCGACCCGATGGGCGTTCATACCGGCGAATCCATGGTCGTCGCCCCGATTATTACAATGCCGCCCAAAGACATCAAAATGCTTCGCGCAGCGGCCATGCGTATTTTAAAAGCGCTGTGCATCGAAGGCGGCTGCAACATCCAGTTCGCTTACAACCCCGAAAACAGCGATTACAGAATTATCGAAGTCAATCCGCGCGTTTCTCGCTCCTCCGCCTTGGCCTCCAAAGCCACCGGATTCCCGATTGCCCGCGCGACTGCAAAAATCGCCATCGGCAAAACATTGGATGAAATCGTCAATGGCGTTGAGGCCGGTTCCGATAACTGGGAGCCGACAGTGAACTACGTTGTTGCGAAAGTCGCCCGCTGGCCGTTTGACAAATTCACATCCGCCAACCGCTACTTAACAACCGCGATGAAAAGCACCGGAGAAGTCATGGCAATCGGCGGGCAAGTCGAAGACGCCCTCCAAAAAGCAATCCGCGGCCTTGATCTCGGTAAACACATCGATGAGTACTTCTGGACGGACGAAGAGATTGAACATCTTTTAAAGAACCCGACCGATGAGAGAATTTTCGTCATCATATACGCATTGAAGAAAGGATATTCGGTCAAAACAATTACCGACTGGACAAAGATAAACCCGTTCTTCATCGAAAAAATCCGCAACTTCGTCGTGTACGAAAAGACGCTGAAAGAAGAAAAACTGACCAAAGAAGTGTTGGAGCAGGCCAAAAAACTCGGATTCACAGATGGCAGAATCGGCGAATTGACCGGCAAAAGCCGCGCCGAAATCACAGACATGCGCTTAAAAGAAAACCTGACGGCTTCATATCGTATGGTTGACTCTTGCGCTCAAGCGTTTGACTCATTCACGCCTTATTATTATACCGAATACGGCGCTGAAAACCTGTCCAACCCCAACGATTCCGATAAAATTTTAATCCTCGGCGCGGGGCCTATTCGCATCGGCCAAGGCATTGAATTCGACTACTGTACCGTTCACGCCGTCAAAGCGCTTCGCGAAGAAGGCATCCAAACGCATATCATTAACAATAATCCCGAAACGGTTTCAACGGACTATGACACATCCGACAAATTATTTTTTGAGCCGCTGACTCTTGAAGATGTCATGAACGTGATTGAAAAAGAAAAGCCGTCCGGCGTTTTGATTCAGTTCGGCGGCCAAACGTCCGTGAACCTTGCCATGCCTCTTGAAATGGAATTGAAAAGGCGCGGCTTAAAGACAAAAATTTTGGGAACCGCTCCCGAAAACATTGACATGGCGGAAGACCGCGAAAGATTCAATGTTTTGATGAAAAGCCTCGGCATTTTGCAGCCGGAAGCAGGCTGCGCGGTCTCTGAAAAACAAGCTTTTGAAATCGCTGAAAAAATCGGCTATCCCGTCTTGGTGCGCCCGTCTTACGTTCTCGGCGGCCGCGCGATGGAAATCGTTGACGACAAGGACGAACTCGCGAAATACATCAAAGAAGCCGTTCGCGTGACACGTGACCATCCGATTCTGATTGACAGCTTCCTCGAAGGCGCCCGCGAAATCGACGTCGACGCCGTTTCCGACGGGACCGATGTTTTTATCGGCGCCATCATGGAACACATCGAAGAAGCCGGTATTCACTCAGGCGACTCGGCTTGCGTGCTTCCGCCTCAAACACTCTCTGAAGATGTTTTGGAAATCGTCAGAGATTACACGAAAAAGATCTCTTTGGCATTGAACGTGAAAGGCATGGTCAATATCCAAATGGCTGAAAAAGACGGCGATGTTTACGTCTTGGAAGCCAACCCGCGTTCCAGCCGTACCGTTCCGTTCGTCTCTAAAGCCATCGGCATTCCGCTGGCAAAGATCGCCGCGAAAATTATGATTGGCAAGTCTTTGAAAGAACAGGGTTACATCGCCGACAGAGAGCCTCAGATTAAACACGTGGCTGTCAAAGAAGTCATTCTGCCCTTTGACAAACTGCCGGGCGCTGACCCGCTCTTAAGCCCCGAAATGAAAAGTACCGGCGAAGTGATGGGCATTGACTATGATTACGACTTGGCTTTCTTCAAAGCCGAATTGGCCGCGGACAACGCTTTGCCGCTTGAAGGCACCGTCTTTATGTCAATCCGCGACAAAGACAAAGAAGAGATGTTGGAAGTGGCCAGAGACATGACAAGCGTCGGTCTGAAATTAATCGGCACCAAAGGGACCGCCGAATTCATGGAAAAGAACGGCGTTTCAATGGACATCGTCTTAAAAGTCAGCGACGGCACACCCAACGTCATCGACCGCGTGCGTAAAAATGAAGTCAGCTTAATCATCAACACGCCGACCGAGAAAATGAAAGCCCGCCGCGACGGCTCCCTCATCCGCCGAACCGCCGTAGACTACGGCGTGCCTTACATCACAACGCTCCAAAGCGCCAAACTCTCAGGAAAGGCAATCATCGCCGCCAAAGAGAAAGAGAAAACGATAAAGTCCATTCAGGAATACAACAAAGACAATTGCTGAATTTGCTGAAATTCGTTGAGATTTGTTGAAATATGCAGCATGTAAACATTCAGAGTGTGAAACAATCTGACACATTCAGAATGTGAAATATGTTACATGTGAACTATTCCGAATGTGAAAAACGTTGGACTATTCTGATTGTTAAAATACAAAAAACGTTGAAAATTTGCGGCCGCCGTTTTGGCCGCATTTTGATTTTAATTTGAATTTTATTTTTTAATTATTTTAAAATTTCTTCTTCAGCGCAGCGTTTTCTCAACCGCGGATCTTTTCATCCGAATATCTTGACAATATTTTTCTTCAGCGCAGCGTTTTCTCAATCGGCGGGTCTCTTCTTCCGGCTATCTTGACAATAATGACGCTGATTTCGTAGAAAATAATCATCGGAATCGCGACGATGATTTGACTGACGACGTCGGGCGGCGTGATGATGGCTGCTACGATGAAGAACATGACATAGAGGTGTCTTCTGTATTTTGTCAGCGTTCTTTTTTGTACAAGGCCGGCGCGGTTTAATAAAAAGGTAACGATCGGGAACTCGAATATGACGCCAAAAATCAGCGTCATCATCGCGATGAAGTTGACGAATTCATAAATCGAATACGTTGCCTGCGCTCCCGACGCGGCGGCGCTGATGTACAGGAATTGAATAAACAGCGGCGCCATGAAGAAGTATGAATAAATCGCGCCGAGAATGAATGAAATAAACATGATAAGCGAGATTAAGACCATCCATCTCATTTTGAACGGCATTTTTTCTTTCAGATTCAGTTTTTTGACATCGACATATTTGACGACTTCTTTTCCGCTGATGTAAACCAAGAACGGCAAGGTCACAATCAAGGCCATGATGATTGACATTTTCAATTTCAGAAGCGGAACCTCAAGCGGTTTTGTATAGACGACAACCGGATTGTTCGATTGACTCATTTCATCTCTTTCGATATGGATGATTGTAAACGCGGGCGGCCTGCCGGTGATAGTCTCGAACTCCTCTCCGGCTTTTTCAATCGCGTTCGTTTTCAAAATTCCTTCTTCATACGGAATTGTTTGGAAAATAATGACTTCAGATGTGTTTGATAAATCTTCAATTGTCAGGATTTGCGTGCCGCCTTCCATAATCGCGTCCAGCAATTCGCCAACGGTCATATTGCTGTTGCCTGAAATCCATTTTTTAATCACGTCAAGCGCGGATTCCTTTTGCGTATTTGAAATAATCACGTCTGTAATCGTCTCATTCGCATACGCGATGTCAACGGGCGGCGTAAACATCATCACCCTTTTATCCGGGTCGCTTAAAAGAGCCCCGATATCAATATCGTCAACGGCAAACGGCCCGTCATAAATAACAAGCAGTTGGTCAAAGTAGTCCTCAACTCCCGGATTTCTGACATTATGAGGAAGGCTACGCTCGATGGAATCACTGATAATGTAATCCGTTGCCGGATAAGCAACGACGGCAGCGGTCAGAAATATCACAAAAAGAATAAACAATTTCTTTTTGACGGATTCTATGGCTTTTAAAAAGACCTGAATCCCTTCCGATAACTCAACGATGATATCACAATCCTAAAGAACGTTTTCACATACTGACAAGCAAAGCGTTAAAGCTTTTTCATATACTGACAAGCAAAGCGTTTAAGCTTTTTACTCATGAACATCCGTGTTTTTAAAGTTTACCCGTGCAAATTGAAAGGGTATGAATTGAAAGTATGAATTGAAAGTATGAATTGAAAGAGATGGTTACGTTTAAATGTTTCTTTGGTTTTATAGAAATTCAGTTCTTTATTGTGTTCCTTTTAGTGATTTCAAATGCTTTCCGACACGAATGATACCGCCGCGCCCATCGAATCGGGGTCTGTCGGTGAAAAAGACGCTGCTCCCGCCGCGACGGCCCCTCCGCCTCAAATAATGCCCAAAGAGCCGGCGGTTTCCAACGTCTCTCAAAGTTCTGCAGGTTCTAACGTTTCTCAAAGTTCTGCAGGTTCTAACGTTTCTCAAAGTTCTGCAGGTTCTTACGTCTCTCAAAGTTCTGCAGGTTCTTACGTCTCTCAAAGTTCTGCAGATTCTAACTCCTCTGCGGGTTCAAAAGGCTCCAAAAAGGGTGTCAAAGGCGATTTTGACGAACACGTTGTTTCCCATCTCAAAGAACTTCGTAAACGCATTATCATCGCCGGCATCGCTCTTATTTTGGGCGCGATGCTCTTTTATCCGTTTTCGGGGTACGCCGTCGCTTATCTGTGGGCCCAATTGATTCCTGACAGCGTTATTATGTCGATTTACTCGCCGGCGGAATACATTATGACCCGCTTGAAGTTGTCGGTCGCTCTCGCGATATGTCTTTTTTTCCCTCTTTTGATGTATGAGCTTTATAAATTCATGTCTCGCGGGCTTTATAAGAACGAACGGAAGTTTTTGGTCAAAACCGTTCCGTTGTCTTTTCTTTTGTTCATTCTCGGCGTCTCGATCGCTTATTTTATCGTTCTGCCGCTGTTTTTGAATTACATTCTTTTTTACTCGGATCAGACAGCGGTCGCTCAAGTCGGGCTCGCTGAAACTTTCAATACGATTATTTCGCTGCTGCTCGGCTTTGGTCTCGTTTTCCAAGTCCCGCTGCTGATGATTTCTGTTGTCCGTCTTGGCATAGTTGAAGAAAAATTGCTTCGCAAAAGCCGTATCGTTGTTTACGGCGCTTTGATCGGCTTCACCTTTTTGATTGCGCCTGACCCGACGTTGGTGTCACAGCTGCTTGCCGGCGTCGTTTTGGTTATTCTTTTTGAATTCAGTTTGCTTTTGCTGAAATTTGTATAACGGTTGTCTTATTTTTACTGAAATTTAACCGAAATTTAACCCGAATTTAACCCAAATTTAACCCGAATTTAACCCGAATTTAACCCGAATTTTACCGGAATTTAACCCGAATTTTATCGAAATTTGACCTGAAAATTAACCAAAAGATGACGGCCGAATGAAGAAATCTTTATAAACGTTGAAAAAACATTGATTTATCATGTTGAGTACCGGCGAGATTCTTATTGTCTTGATTATTGCTTTGGTCTTATTCGGCCCGAATAAGCTTCCCGAGCTTGCGCGCGCGGTCGGCTCGGCTTTAGGGGAATTTAAAATCGCTCAGAAGT
>WRCE01000001.1 GCA_009784005.1 Candidatus Methanimicrococcus labiotermitis | reverse complement strand
TTTTTTTTTTGTTTTTTTTTGCTTTTTTTTGCTTTTTTGTTTTATCAGCTCTTTATCGGCGGCAAATAAGGCCGGCTGAAATTGTGGCCTTTGAAATCGTTTTGCCGTTTCAGGCAGCCGTCCGCCTGTAATTTTCCGAGGAGCTCGACGACGGAATACGCCGCTCTCGTCACGCCCATGCTTCTTTTGTCGGTATCCGTTCCCGCGACATACAAATTTCGAATCGGCGTTCGTATGTCGGCAAACTCGCCGCTGACGGTAATCGCCGCTTTTTCGGGGACTGTAATTTGGTCGTGGCGCATGACGACGTGTTTTTCAATATCGGGTAAAAGAGTGAAAAGTTCGTTGTAAGCATCGCCGATTTTGGCTTTGGCATCCTGTTGCCGCGGGATGAAGGCGAATCCTGCCGTTTGGCAGCCATCGGGCGCCAGCGACGAATCGTAATTGCTGATTGAACCGCCCCAATAAGGCATTTCTTCAAATTGCACTTCCGACCCGATATAATCAAATTCGGGGCGCTTTTCATCTAAGCCAATCCAAACGCTCAAACTGACGGTGTGCTTGATGCCTTTTAACATGTCCACGTAAGAAACCGGCAACTCAAGCATATTCGGAAGAGCGCTCGCAAATCCGGTGTGAATCACCAAATCGGCATAGTACTCTTTGTCAGCCGTCTCAACGCCGATTGCTTTCACGTCTCCGCTTCCGTCTTTGCCGCCGTCCGTTAAAATCGTTTGGGCGCGCGCGCCCGTCAAGATATCAACAGAGGAAGGCATGGACTTAATTGCACAATCTGTAATGGCCTGAATGCCGCCAATCGGGTAACCCTGTGTCGAGAAGCCGCCTTTATGCGTCATTGTTTTACGGATGGCTTTCAAAAAGGATTCGCTGTTTTCCGGTGTCTTCCGGTCAGCGTTTCTCTTTCTCCAAGAGTCGGATTTCTTTTTTGTTTTGCTTTTTTTATCGTGGTCGGCATGTTCATCAGGGTCAGCAGATTCATTCGGGTCGGCAGACTCATCCGTCTGCTTTTTCTTTTCCGCCCGCGCCGCGCTGTCGCCGCGGTTGTTGTCGTGGTCGTTGCGGTTGTTGTCGTAGTCGCCGCGGTTGTTGTCGTAGTCGCCGTGGTCACCATCGTGGTCGCCGCCGTGTTCGTCGTCGTGGTCGCCGCCGTTGACGATTGCCAAATACTCCTCGGTTGTCAGCATGTCCTTTTCTTTCGCGACGCCCGCACCTGCCGCCATTCGCTGAACGGATGTCTCTTTCATGCTGCAGCCGGACATGAACAGGGAAAACGTGTCGGCAAACGCCAAGGTTTCGGGCTTCAGCCCGTCAGGCAGGCAGTCATAGACGGAAACGCCGGAATAATCAATCCCTCTGCTGATTTTGAGCATGACCGAGCCGATGGTTTTGGCAAGCCTCATCCGGTCGGCGACGGGCAGGTAATCAAATGTTAAAAAATCGCGAACGTTCGTCGGGCAGCGCACCAGCTGAGCGTCCTGCGAACGTATGTAATAGTTGCCGTACGGGCAAAAAGACGGGACGGTATCGAAATACTGGTCCATCAGCATGGGGAGAGGGCCGCCGCGAAGCGCGGTGATGGCGTGGGGGCCGGTGTCCACCGTAAAACCGTCTACGGAATAGCTGCGGCAGTTGCCGCCGACAATGTCATCCTTTTCAAGTACCAAAACACGATTGCCGTGTTTGGAAAGAGCGAGCGAGGATAGGAGGCCGCTGATACCGCCGCCGATAACAATGACATCGTAATCGTCGTTTTGCATAATTGTAACAACCTGAATTTTATAATGAATAAACTATGAACGAACAATGAAAAGCATAGCCTTTCAAAGAATAAAAAGACAGTAGATAAAAGCCGGCAAATTAAAAGACAGCAGATAAAAGATGCAGATTAAAGACAGCAGATTAAAGACAGCAGATAAAGACAGCAGATTAAAATGAGAATACTGATGAGAAGCATGTGCTGATAATACTGATGTGAAGAATGTACTGATAAATATTGATGAGAATAAGTCGCGCGCCGCATTTTCGTCTTTCGTCCGCTTCGCTCCCGAAATCCGAAATTGCGGTCGTACTTGAACTTTTTGAAGAATAACAATAATGAAACACCCTTTCTTCAAGAGAATAAAAAAAGGGAACGCCATTTTTCTCTAAACTTATCTTTCAGGGTTTGGAAAAAGCGGCGTTCAGGTTTTGAATAAAACGAACGAAAATCGGTGTTTCGTTTTTTTAATTCTCTTATAGCCCCTAAAACCGACCGTTCATTACGAATTCCGGTCTGAGCGCAGCGAAGAACGGAATCGGAATGAACGGCTATTATCATTATTTGCTGATGCTGTTGGTTTATTTCCAATCTGTGTTGTTGCTGTTGGTTTATTTCCAATCTGTGTTGTTGCTGTTGGTTTATTTCCAATCTGTGCTGTTGCTGTTGGTTTATTTCCAATCTGTACCGGACACAGATATAAAGGTGCAGATTAAAGATGCAGATTAATGATGCAGATTAATGACGCTGATTAATGACAACAGATTATTGCTGAAACGGTGCCGCCGCTTTCCACATCATTAATTAAAAAAGGAGGGGCGCTGCAGGCGCCCCCTATACATAAACAAACAACTTCGCCCCAAAGGCCGAAAGCCGGAGCGAAGGAGGCATTTTAGAATCAAAAAGTTCAGAAAATCTCAGGGACGAGTTTTCTGGCAACAGCTTCGTAAGCTTTGGTCAAGTCGCCGTCGCCGAATCTGAAAATATCTTTGTCAAAGGACTCTTTTGTGACTTTGTCCCATATGCGGCAGGTGTCGCAGGAAATTTCGTCGGCCAAAAGGATTTTGCCGTTGGCGCGGCCGAATTCGAGTTTGAGGTCAGGCAAAAGGTATCCGTTTTTATCGAAATACGGCACCAAGATGCTGTTGATTTTAAGGGCGGCTTCTTTAAGGTACGCCATTTCCTCATATGTCGCGATGCCGAGGGCAAAAGCGATATCTTCGTTCATCATCGGGTCTTGATAGTCATCATTTTTGTAGTCGAAAACAACGATCGGCTTATCAAAGACTTTTCCGGCGGGCATCGGGTATCTTTTGGTGATGGAGCCGGCGGCGATGTTTCTGATGATGACTTCGATTTTGATGATTTCAACGATGTCAACGATCATGTCGGCCCCTGAGGCCATACCTTTGTAGTGGGTTTCCACGCCGTTTTCTTCAAGCATTTCAAAGATTTTGCGGGATATTTGAGCATTGTAGTAGCCTTTTTTCGGGGCTTCGCTTTTTTTGTCTCCGTTAAAGGCAGTCAGACTGTCGCGGAATTCGGAGATATATTTGCCCGAATCGTTGGTGGTGTAGATGGTTTTAGCTTTTCCGGAATAAATCGGTTCAAGTTTTTGAATATTTGACATGGACATCACCTGTGGTTACATTGCCAGAATCCGCTTGAAATAATAAAAATGATATTTTCAAATGAATTTGGACTTGTGAAGGTTAAGGCGCAATATTAACCTATAGTATTAAAATAATTCTATTCGGACCAAAAGACCGTTTAAAAAGCCGGCGGATAACGAAATTAAAGATTGCGGAAACGGGATACACGAGTCTGAAATGCAAAATTTTATTATGATTGAGAATATATTCAGTTACTTCAATTTTCATAATTTCCGTTTCAGTATTCAGAGAATCATCATTTCAATTCCGGCATTCCGATTACCGTTGTTTCACATTATTTCAATTTCAGCCTTCCGATTACCATCGTTTCAATTACCATCGTTTCAATTACCATCGTTTCAATTACAATTTCAATTATCATCATTTCAATTTATTATTCGATTTACTGTTTCAATAAAAACAAAAAAGGGGAAAACCATGAACGTCGAGACCTTGAATATCGTCGAATTGCTTCTGACGGCAGAGATTTACAACACGCAAAATGCTTTGATTGTCAATGACATTCCGTCAAAAATCCGCCGCACGCTTTGGGATACAAAAACAAGGAATGTTGCAAAACCCATTAAAGTGAATAATACGGTTATCAAAAACATGTTCGGAATCGACGATGTCGCCGACGCGCTGAAAGTGAACGGCAAAAATTTCGCGTATGTCGTTGCCGACGCTTATACGGGAAACGTCAGGCTGACGGAAGGGTCTTTGGAATCCACCGCCGAGTGGTTTGAGAAGCAGGAAGGGGGTAAGGACAGGATTTCGGAAAATCCCGTTTTGGCTTATTACTACGGCGTTGTCATGGACAAAGAAGATGTGCATTACAACGAAGTCGTCGCTAAAAATCCGCCGAAAGAAGCGTCAAGAGAATGGATCGAATCCATCATCGAAGAACTTTCCGAAGGCAAAGGAAACGGCCGCGAGTGGCTGAAGTTGGCTTACATCAAAGCGCCCGAAGAAGTCCGCGAATCCATGGACGAATTGATTTTGACGGACCGCCAAAAATACGAACTTCAAAAGATTGAACTGGCGATTAAAAACAAAGAGCATTTCAAGAAAATCGGCCTTTACGATATCGGAAAAGTTTTATTCGTCGGCCCCCCGGGAACGGGAAAAACATCGTTCGCCCGCGCCCTTTCCAAGAAATTGGCCATTCCGATTGTGGAAGTTCACCTGTCAATGATTACGGACCAGTACTTGGGCGAAACGTCAAAAAACATCGACCGCGTGTTCGCGCTTGCCAAGAAATTCGACCCCTGTATCATGTTTATTGATGAATTTGACTTCATCGCGACGTCAAGAACGGCATCCGATGAGCACTCCGCAATCAAACAAGCCGTCAACACGCTTTTGAAAGCCATTGACAACACCAGTTTGGTCGAGGACGGCGTTCTTTTAATCGCCGCGACCAACCACACCCGAAAACTCGACGAAGCCGTATGGCGCCGTTTTGACGAAATCGTTGACTTTGAGCGCCCGACCCTCAACATGAGAAAAGAAATCCTCGACACCGTTCTTAAAAGAATAGAGGGCGACATCGACACCGGCGTCATCGCCAAAAAAACAGAAGAATACACGGGGTCCGATCTCAGAATGGTCATTCGGGAAGCGGTTTTGTCGGCGCTTTTAGAAGGCCGCTACCATTTGGTTCAGGCCGATTTGGAAAACGCCGTCAAATCCTTTAACAGAAGGTCAGGTTTGAAAATGGCGGCGTATATTGAAGATAGTTCTTCAAGTTGATTATTTTGAGTTGGGTTTGAGTCGGGTTTGAGCCGGTTTTTAAATCGGTTTTGAGCAGGTTTTTAAATTGGTTTTGAGCAGGTTTTTAAATTGGTTTTGAGCCGGTTTTTAAATCGGTTTTAGCCGGTTTTTTAACCGGTTTATTTTCACTATCCCGTCTCATTCTTTGACTTTGGCTGAGCCTTTGGTCAGAGCAAAAGATTTAAAGAATAAACTTATAAAACCTTTGTTTAAATATACACTATACTTTCAAATCTTATTGTGTGTGATTTTTTATTTGTGGCCGAACTTTCCGGTATGATCGCATTTTTTAAAAACAGTTGTTTTGGTCTTCATTTTTAATGTGAATCAAACGCGGGATGTTGCAACAATGAAAAAATCGGATTCTCTTTCGGATTCCCCATCAGAATCCCTTTCTGATACGCCTTTATCAACCGAGAGGCCTACCGAGAAAGACTTTATCCGCGTTTTTTCCCGCGTTTTTCAAATGCATGAGAAGCCCTTCCTTTCCGGCTCCGAACACGATGACTGCGCTGCCGTTCGCTTAGACTCCTTTTGCCGCGATTTGTCCGGCGAATCTTTGACGTTCAGCACGGATACGGTTCGCGAATCCTCTGATTTTCCGAAATCGATGACCCCTTGGCAAAAAGGATGGATGGCGGCCGCTGTTAATCTCAGTGATTTGGCGGCGATGGGGTCAAAACCCGCCGCCTTTTTGTTTTCGGCAGGATTGCCTGCCGGTTTGCCCGCGGGATCATCTGCAGGATCACCTGCCGGATCGCCTGCCGGATTTACGCTTTCAGATGCGGAGGCGCTGGCGCAGGGCATCCAAGACTGTGTGTCATTTTTCGGCGGCGAAGTTGTCGGCGGCGACACCGAATTTTGCGAAGAATTGACAATTTCGGGAACCGTCATCGGCATTTCCGAAAACAAACATTTAACCTTTCGGAAAAACGCCTCCCCCGGCGATTTGCTTTGCGTGACGGGCGCGCCCGGCTCCGCCGGCGCCGCCCTTTCGCTTTTATTAGATGAAATCGAAACAGCGGCTTTCGTTTCGGCTTCATTTCTCAAAAACCTGACCGAACCGTTCCCCCGAATCGCCGAAGGCTTGCTGCTTTCAAAAAGCGGCGCCGTCACATCCATGATTGACACGAGTGACGGTTTGGCTTTTTCCGTTTATGAGCTCTCATCGCTTTCCAAAGTTGGTTTTGAAATCGATGAACAGGCTCTCTTAGACGCTGCCGACCCCGAAGCTTTGGAGATTTTGGGAAAACGGGTTTTGTCAAACAGGGGAAACGCAGCAAACGCAGCTAACGCAGCAAACGCAGCTAACGCAGCAAACGCAGCTAACGCAGCAAACGCGGGTAATGTGGGAATCACGGATTTACAAAACGGCGGTACAAAAACGCAAAATAACGATACAGGGACACATAATATCGATACAAAAACGGAAAACAACGATACAGGGACACATAATAACGATACTGGGGCACAAAATAACGGCAACGGCGATTTGAAAGAAGCGGAATTTCTCCTTCTTCAAAACGCGCTCTACACAGGCGGGGATTACGAGCTTTTGTTTACCGTCTCTCCCGATAAAATCAAAAACGTTGAAGAGATTTTCAAAACATACAACGAGAGCGCCGCCCCGGACTTTACACACCTTCCTTCAGGCGGAAAATCCGGCCGATATCCGTGTCGGTTCACGATTATCGGAAAGGCAATTGCCGAATCTGAAAACGTCATATTTCGACAGTTGGGTTCCGGCGAAACTCGGCGCCCGCTTCTTAAAAAGGGTTATGATTCGTTCAAAAAATATATATAACAATTAACGGGTAAATAAATAATAATCTGTTTTTACTCTCCAAGTAAAAATTTAGGAAAAATTTCACACACTCTTAAAAATCCAAGAAAAGGAAACAAATCATGAAAAAAATACTGAAATATGTCGTTGTTCTGCTTCTTCTGTTCGCTTTAATCGGAACAGCGAGCGCTGCAGTGAGCAATGTCCAAGCATCTGTGACGAATAATGCGACAACTCCCGGAAATTATGACGTGAGCGTTACTTGGGACGGAAGTTTAATTGACCCTGTCCTCAACGAATTCATTATTGTTATTGACACGACCGCTCATTCTGCGACAGAAGGCGATGACGGCAGAGTAACCGATTTTGAATATGTTTTCGAGAACATCATTTTGACCGCAGGCACGGCTTATACCGTTACAGTCGCGGATGATGATACGAATTCGGATATTTCCGCCGCATTTACGCCTTTGCCCGCGCCGCCCGTTTTCGCTGTTTTCTCCACAACAACGGACCCTGACCCGACGGTCAACCCGACTGTTTTTGACCTCACGTGGACCCTCACGCGCGGGGCTTTGGATATCGGCGATTTAGAATTCTTTGACGGTTCCGCTTGGATTGATGTCAACACCACCACCGCCACAACATTTACAGGTAATCCGGCAACAGTCAACACTTTCAGATTCCGTTACAACGACGCCGGCACTTTCAGCGACGAGACGACTTATACACTTCAGCCGATCACAATTTCATCATCAAAAACCTCAAATTCAGTCACTTGGACTTTGGCTTCAACCGGCTGGGATTCTTATGATTACCTTGTCATTGAAACAAGCACAGGTCTTGAAGCAACCGGCACAAACACCAACGGCACAACAAGCGGCACGACAATCGCTGTCACAGGCCTTGCTCAAAATACTCAATACACCTTAAATGTCCGCGGCAACAACACAGCTCCCGATGTCAGAGAAGGTTTGTGGAGAGCAGACACGGTCACAACCGACACCGCTGTTGTTGAGCTTGTTGATACATTCGACCCTTCAGACTACTATGACTTTTCAAAAGGGACAGACCAGGGAACGTTTGCTATCGAAAATTCGACATACCTTGATTTAACGGTGGAAACGGCAAGCGCGTCAACTTTCAGCTGGACACTTAACAAAACAACGCCATCCGTCACCAATGTCACGTCTGAGGCAACGATTGTTTCTGCAAGCACGAAGAGTGAATTTTCATGGAAACCTTCCGAAATCGGTCCGTACCATTTGACATTGGTCATCACGAGCGGCAGCGACACACAAACGATCACTTGGGACCTGACTGTCAATGAAAGAACCACAGGTAACCGTATCTGGCAAGGTGCGACGGGTACGAACTACACATGGGACGCGCGCAGCTTTGCCGGCTTTTATTACGATTTAGATGACGGGTACGGCAGCGAGTATATGGAAATTACAAACATCGACCGCAGTCTCGCCGTCGGTTCGATTTTCTACACGACAACTGCTTCCGGCACCAATTACGCGTACAGCGGATGGGGCTCTTACCAGATCGTCGGATTTATGGGCGACAAATACTATGCCGGCTCCGGCAGCAGCAGTTTGATGGCAAACGGCAATTTGTCCAAAGTTTTGATTGACGAAAATAAAAGCGCAACCTATCGCGTCGGTCAATCCATTGCTTTGGAAGAAGGGTATGTGCTTGAAATCTCTCAAATCAACATGGCGGGCTCTTCCGTTTATTTCTTGGTTAAGAAGGACGGCAGGCAAATCGGTGAAGGCATTGTCACGATGGGCAACAGTTTCAATTACACGCCGACGAATTTCGGCCGTACCAATGACACTGCGCTGATTCGCGTTCACGTCAGCAGCGTTTTCATGGGCACTGAAAGCAGTCTCGTGACGATTGACGGTATTTTCCAGATTTCAGACAAGCTGACAAGGCTTGAAAGCGGAACGAAAATCGACAAGATGGAAATCAGAACCGTCAGCGGTACGAACATTGAAATGAGAAACCATGAAAGGATTACTTTGAATGCGGGTACGGAAGTCACTTTGATGGGAAAAATGAAATTCATCGTCGCGGACAGCACGACATTGAGATTCGCCCCGATTATTGAATACACCGAGCCGGGAACTTATGAAATCCGCGGCACGGTTTCTGACTACGAGAATAAGAATTATATCATCACCGAATGGACGCCGATGAACTTTGAAGGGTTCTATTACGACATCGACGATGACCTCATTTCTGAAAAAATCACCATCGACGAAGCTTTGTTTAACATCGCTACCCGAAGAATCAATACGGGCGGCGTGGAGTATACGTCAACCGCAACCACCGTTAACTATCAACACAGCAGATGGGGTTCCTATACAGTTCTCGGCTTTATGGGTGAAAAATACTATGCGGGTAACGGCGGCGCCCTTCTCGGCAGCGGTAATTTGTCCAAAGTTTTAATCGATGAAAGCGAAAGACGCACGATGCGTGTCGGCCAATACATCACGCTTGAAGAAGGCTATGCTCTCAGAATCGACCAAATCGATATCAACGGAGGAAGAACATATCTTGTCCTTGAAAAAGACGGCAGGAATGTCAGCGGCGGCGACCGTGTCGTCCCGAGCGGCGGCGATTACATTTATACGAGAAACATCAGCAACAACGATGTTGAATTGATTAAAGTCAGCATTGACAGCGTTTTCATGGGAACTGAAAGCAGTTTGGTCACCATTAACGGTCTTTTCCAAGCGTCTGACAATTTGACAAGACTGACGACAGACACCAAATACGGTAAGATGAAGGTCGCTTCTTTCAATTCGGCCGGCATTCGCTTGTTAAGCGATGAAACGTTGACGCTGTCTCGCGGCAACACGGTTGATTTGATGACGGTCGGCAACGATTCCATCTATTTCAAAGTCGGCGACAACGACACATTAAGGTTTGCGCCGTATGTCAAGAAGGAAATCGGTTCCAACACGTCTTTGAGCCTTGAATTCGCTCCGAACAATCCTGTGACGGGCGACAATGTGGTCATCACTGTAAAAGACAGGGGAACGGCCATTGAAGGCGCGATTGTCAGCGTCAATAACACCAGCATCGGCACAACGAACACATCCGGTCAGGTCAGTTATTCCACGAACGTTTCCGGCTCTTACAGAGTCACGGCTGAAAAGTCGGGCTATGTCAACGGAAGCGCGACGTTAACCGTCGCTCAAAGAATGTACAACATGACTGTTTCGGTGACGCCCGATGTTCTGAATTTGGGCGCGACAGGCGTGATTCAAGTCACGGACTCGTTGAACGGAACGGCGATACCCGACGCTGCCATCAGGCTCGGTAACACGGAAATCGGCACGACGAATTCCAACGGCGAAATGACTTACACATTCGGCACCCTCGGAAATTTCACGGTCCAAGCTTCGAAGTCCGGCTACAACAACGCGACCAAATCCGTTTCTGTGATTCAAAACGACGCGTTTTCATACACCAACTTCGAGATGAAACCCTCGCCCC
The DNA here is from genome assembly GCA_009784005.1 of Candidatus Methanimicrococcus labiotermitis. GTDB lineage: Archaea > Halobacteriota > Methanosarcinia > Methanosarcinales > Methanosarcinaceae > Methanimicrococcus > Methanimicrococcus labiotermitis. The sequence goes on along the minus strand of WRCE01000001.1, from coordinate 72,499 downwards.
CGACCGCGAAATCAAACCTCAGGCTCACGTTTGACGCAACAAACATCGGCACCGCGGATGGCACCCACACTGTGAAACTCACATTAAGGGACAGCAGCGGCGCAATCATCGCCGAAGATTCCGAAACGATTACTCTGGGCGTCGGCAAATCAAAGAGCGTCACCTTGACTGTTAAACCGCCCGCTGAGGGTTCATACACGCTCACATTGACGGAAACAGACAGCAACAGGCAGCTCGACTTGCCTTCGCACATGTCTTCCGTCTCCGTCGGCGCTTCAAAACTCTTCGGCTCGACGCTTCTTTACATCGTCTTGGCATTCATCGGCCTCATCTTGCTGGCGATTGTCGGTTTCCTCGCTTACCTCTTCGGCGTGAAGGGCGCGACAAAAGAAAACTATAAAGTCGTCGCGGGAGACATCTTTGACGACGCCAAATCGAAGTTTAAGAAGTAAAATTGAATCATTGAATCAAACCAAATCGAATCAAACCGATCAAACCGGATCAAACTGACTTCAAATTGAAGTCTCGGTTTCGGTTTCAATTTTTCTTTCAGGGCGGCCGCCCCTCATCGAGGGGCCGGCTCGCCCCCCATTTTTTCTTTTTTAAAATTGAATACCGCAGGTATTCCCAATACTCTCAAAAAAGACAGCGGACTACTTTCCGCTCTGAAAAAATTTATCCGACGGAAAAAAGTAAAATTTCTCCGTCGGGAAGAAATCAAAATTCATCCCTTCGGCGAAGGAAGTCATGAAAGAGGTTAAGAAGAAAGTAAAGAAGGAAGGTGAAAGACCGGGTCCAATTCCCCCCTTCGCCGAAGGAAGTAATTTTTATTTTCGGCTTAACATTGATTTTGAATGAATTATGTTGACCAAGTTCGATATCGGCATTGTCTGAATCCATATTTTTCCGGGGCCGGTCAATGTTCCGAGGAACAGGCCTTCGCCGCTGAAAAGGATGTTTTTGGCGCCTTGGACGGTTGTGATGTCGTAGGTGACGGTGTCTTCCATTGCTGCCAGATGGCCTTGGTCGATGAACAAGCGTTCGCCGGCTTTTAATTCCTGTTCGATGACTTCGCCGTCAATTTCCATAAATACGTAGCCGTTGCCTGAAAACTTTTGCATGACAAAACCTTCGCCGCCGAAGAAGCCCACGCCGACTTTTTTCTTCAAATGGATACCCATCTGAACCGATTTTTCCATGGCGAGCAGCGCGTCTTTTTGAGCGATAATCGTTTTTCCGTTTTCCAATTTGATGTCCAAAATACGGCCGGGGTACGAAGAAGCGAATGTAATGGATTGATTCTCGCCTTCGGCAGTATATTCATTCAAAAAAACAGATTCCCCTGTAAACATGCGGCCGAGGCCTTTTGCTAAGCCGCCGCCCGTGTTCGTTTCCATTTTCATTTTATCGGTCATCCAAGACATGCCGCCTTTTTCGGTGATCATGACTTCGCCTTTATCCAAATAGCAGGTGACAACGGGAAATGGCGTCCCTTTTATTTCATATCTCATGTTCTATTCTCCAAATCACAAATAATGATGATTAAGACGTTTTTAAGAGTTGAGCGCGGAATGTTGTTCGTCTGACGGAAAAATAAACCGCTCTGTCAAAAGCAAAGATTGAAGGATATATAAAATTATCTCAATTAAAAACAATATCGGCGGCCATCACAGGCTCAGCTCATGTAAAAAGACGGCTCATTGCAAAAACAGGGTGAAAGCAAAAACAGGGTAAAAGCAAAAACAGGACGAAAGCAAACAAAAAACATATAACCACCTCCATTTTCGGAGTTGGGCGATGCGAAGCAGCGCACAAATCCGAAAATGGAGATTTCTGCCAAAAAACGAGAAATATAAACATTATTTTTTTGAAAAAACAAGATGAAAAGAGTGAAAAGAGACAAAAGTGATGAAAGTAAAAACAGGATGAAAGCAAAAAAAAAGACAGCGAGAAATCTTTCAAACGGTTTCGTTTGATTTCTCGCTGTCTCGGTTGGTTTAAGCCAACGTCCGGATTTGAACCGAAGTAGATTCGCTCTGCAGGCGAACGCATAGCCGCTCTGCCACGTTGGCAACCTGTTTGTTTGGAAGAGAAATGGTAAAATGGGTTTTTAATATTTAAAAGAAGCGGAAGAGAAATTTAAGAGAATTTGATGAAAATTTAAGGAGAATTATAAAGAGATTTTGAAAAGAATTTGTAGAGGATTTGAAGAGGATTAATGAAGCGAAATTGAAGAGATTTGAAAAGAATTTGAAGAGAGTTTGAAGAGATTTGAAAGAAATTTGAAGAGATTTGAAGAGAATTTAAAAGACTTGACACCCTTCTATTGAACAGAATCTGAACAGAATCTAAGCGAATTGAATAAATACAAATTGCGAATCTTTTGAATCAATACGGAGAAGATGAAAATGACTCAGAATGAAACTTTTAAACAGCCGAAGCAAACGAAAATTGTTGTTATCGGCGGGTTTTTGGGAACCGGAAAGACAACCGCTATTAAAGAACTCGGAAGAATGTTTTCGGCGGCAGGAAAAACCGTCACTTATTTCACAAACGAAGTCGGCGAGGTTGTTTTAGACGGCGACCTGATGAACTATGACATTGAAACAAAAGAAGTGACAATGGCTTGTGTCACATGCAATATTAAAGAGGCCATGACCGCGGTCATCGACCGGTTGATTACACAGATCAGTCCCGATATTTTATTTATAGAGCCGAAAGAAACAATGTCGCCCCTCGTTGTTCAGGATGGGCTGAGCAAACATTTCATCAGATACAAAGACGGAACGATTGTGTTTGCGCCGCTGTTCACGCTTATTGATTGTTCCCGATTTTTCTCAAACATCAAAGAAAAGAAGAGAATAACTTTTGACCAAATTTCAGTATCGGAAGTCATCGTATTGAATAAGACGGATTTGGTGAAACCGAATGAACTGAAAATGATTTCAGAAAGCATTAAACAAATCAATCCCGCCTCCATAATTTTAGAAAACACTTGCGAAAATGAAGACGGCCTGAAAAAGATGCTGGAACTCATCAACAGGTAAGCGGTTGAATCAAAAGTTTGGGAATCAAAAGTTTGAGAATTCAAAAGTTTGAGAATCAAAAGTTTGAGAATCAAAAGTTTGAAAATATTCGGATCCAAAGCCGGCGCCGAAAATGCCGGCCATTTACATTTTCTATATCGCGTTTTTCATTATTCTTGTTCTTGATATTCTTGTTCTTGATATTTTTGTTCTTGATATTTTTGTTTTTGAAATTCTTGTTCTTGAAATTTTTGTTTCAGTTATTCCTTGTAATTGACATTGTTTATGCTTTGCATCACTCAGATTTATCTACAAATATATCCTATTTTATATTCTCAGGCTGATCTGAAAGTCGTATTCATATTCAAATACAAACGGTGTGGTTTCATGTCTTCTAAAAAGTGTTTCGTTCATCGTATTCCGTTAAGGGAAAAACAATTTACGGGCAGCAACGGCGGGAATGCTTTGATTTGGGTTCCCGAGAAAGCGGAATTTGACTTGGTCGATGACGTTTTCGTCTCAAAGAACACAGCCGTTATGATGACGGTTTCCTGTCAAAGAGACCCTTATCGTAATTTTGAAGAAATTGATAAAAAAACCGACCGGAGTTTAGAAATCCTGCCGATGAAACAGCTCCGCCCGAATCTGCTCTCGCGTCTGCTTCATAGAAAAAAATCTCGGCTCGATTCAGTCGTGTGCCTTTTGCCGGGCGGCAGCGGGTATAAAGCTTGTTTTTACAACGAAAGAAGGGACCAGACAATCACAATTACAATCGGTCCCGAGGGTGAAAAGAACATGGATGTGCTTATTCATATTCTTAAAACGGCGAGGTTTATTTGATTTTGTAAATTGATTCATTTTGATTCTGCAAATGATTCTGCAAAATCAGGCTCTTTGAAATCCGTTTTTGCAAATATTTATATGATTTTGCGTTTTACATTATTCACTCGTTAATCAACATTAACCAACGGAGAAATCAAAATGAAAAAATTAATTGAACTTTTATTCATTATTTTAATTCCGCTCGCAATCATTTTCCTTATTAAGCGCCACTTGGGATGCGGCTGCTGCTGCAGTAAGGACAAGAAGTCTAAAAAGGACAAGCGTAACAAATGCCTTTTCACAAGTTTATTTAAATAAAGAATCGGAACGGCAGACTGCTGACAGGCAGACCGCCTCATCCCTTTACAAACGGTTTTTGGGAATTATTTCCAAAAATAAATCCTTAAATAAAAACAGATGAACCGGATTCTGATGCCGGTTCTTCAAACAGCCGTTTTTTTCTTTTTCATTTCCTTTTACCCGCTTCGCGGGCAAAAATAAACTCTCTCATCAGTTTTGCCGCCAAAATGGCGGAAATGCCGCTGTCGTATTCCGGCGCGATTTCGACCACGTCAAAACCGATTGTCTTGGGCGCGAACGCGCGAAGCGCTTCACGGATGTCGCGGTCGGTCAAGCCGAAGGGTTCGGGCGTGCCGAGGCCGGGGCAATATGACGGGTCTAATACATCCATGTCAAGCGAGAGGTAAATGTGGTCGCTGTTCAGGTATTCCGCTGTTTCTTTTATGATTTCTTTGATGCCGGTTTCGTAAACGTCGTCGGCGGTGAAATATTTGATTCCTTTTTCTTTCGCGAATTCCCATTCTTCACGCGGGCCGCTGCGGATTCCGATGGAGGCGTATTTGTCGGTGATATCGTCAATGATGTGTCTGGAGACGCAGGCGTGATTGTTTTTCAGTCCGCGGAATTCATCGCGAAGGTCAAAGTGAGCGTCTAAAACCAAAACAGCGAAATCATCCTTTTCGGGACAAGCGTCGTAGCAGGCTTTGACGGGCGCATATGTCATGGAATGTTCGCCGCCGATCATTATCGGGAATTTGCCGTCGTCAACGATTCGTTTGGCGTCTTCGTAAATCCACTCTAACGTTTCGTCAACGTTGACGGAAACAAAAGCGTTACCGGCGTCATGAACCAAGATGTCGGTCATTTCCAAGTCATATTTCGGGCTGTATGTTTCAAAATTGATTGCCGCTTCTCTCATCCTGTCCGGCGCCAAACGGCTGCCCGCCCGAAAAGAAGACGTGTTGTCAAACGGAACGCCGAAAATAACGTACTCGGCTTCCTCGTATTCGTAAATCGCATCATAGAAAGTTGTCGGCAAAAACATGTACGATGTTCCTCGCTCATTTAATAAAAAAACGCCGCGGCATTTCATGAAATTCGTCATTGAATGTTCATTGACCTTCGTCATTGACCTTCGTCATTGACCTTCGTCATTGACCTTCGTCATTGACCTTCGTCATTGACCTTCGTCATTGAATTTCGTCATTGAATTCGTTCATTGAAATTGGCGGCCGGTTTTGTACTCATTAAATCATGTATCGAGATTTCCAATATTTAAATTCGTTTATAGAGGTCTCTGATGTTTCCATTCTTGAATCTAATCGCTCTTGAATCCAACTGTTTTTGAATCCAACTGTTATTGGCGGCCGGATTCATTGCGCCTTATGGACGACTTTCAAGATTTTATGGTCCACAGCGTTTTTCGGGCAGTTGGCGATACAGCGCTTGCAGCTTGAGCCGAGGCATTTCTGGCTGTCGATGACGATGTAATTGCCGTCGTCGCCCCTGTTTATTGTAATCGCGCTTTCGGGGCACGATTTTTCACATTTGCGGCAGAATATGCAGTCGTATGCCGGCGCTTCTAAGAAGACGCCTATGTGCTCAACCATTTTGACGCCTTCTTCGCCGACGTCGTCTATGTCCCTGACAACGCGCCGCTCGATGTTCGGGCTTGTTTCGTCGTGGGGGAACGGGCGCAGCTTAAACATTCGCAGCATTTCGTCATACATTTCCATCGGCATGCCCTGTTCCCAGTAGGAGAGTTCGCAAACGTAAATGTCTTTGAATGTTTGAGACGTTGCCATCATTAAGTGGTCGGCCTGTATCTTTTTCGCCATTTTGGAGATTTCTTCCAGTTTTTCGGGGTGCAGCGCAAGCTTTCGTGCCAATCCGATTGACGTGTTGCCGAACTGGATGACGTTTTTCGCGTAACTCGGGACAGACCCGAGATAAGCGGCCTTTTTCCCGTCAACATACGTGCCGGTCGCGCCCGAAATGTATGAATATTCCAATTTATCGTAATCAAGACCCGCGGCTTCCATCAGCGTCAGCTGGGCGGCGCGGATGGCGCCTATCGCTTTTCCGATTTCAATGACATCATTTTCGGTAATTTCAATGTCTTTTCCGAGAATGACTTTGCCGTTCGGGAGTTTTGGAATCGTTTTCATCAAACCGCTTTTCAGCACAATGGATATACATGAAATGACACCCGTTCCGGTGATGCCGACGGCATCGATATCGCCTTTTTCGATTATTTCGCCGGTAACCGGGTCAATCAAATCGCCTTTGGCGGACTGCATCATCTCATCCAAAACTGTCAGGCGCCAGTAGCCGTTTTCAAGGTTGACGTCACTGATTGCGCCGGGCGCCGCCAGCATACCGCAGGGAATGCCTTGTCCTTCAATGGCAGGGCCGGCGGCGGCGCTTGCCGTAATAATCTTATCGCCGACTTTGATTGCCATTTCGGCGTTCGTCCCGTAGTCGGTTACCATACACGGTTTTGTCTCATTGACAAAATCCGTTTCCGTCATCATCGCCAGCGCGTCGGCTCCGATTTCGTGTTTGATAGCGGGCGGTACAATGATTTGACAGCCGGACAAGCCGCAAATATCTTTAAACAATTCGTCAGCCGGAAAAATACGCGCGTCGCGCTGCACATTTTCAATGCCCAGTTTCATCTGCTTCGTTTTGCCGGCGTAAGCCAGGTCCCGAATTTCGATGTTTTGGAAAAGAGATAACTGAATCGGATTGCCGCATATCGAAATATACGCAATGTCTTTCGGATCGGCCCCCATGGCGTCCAGCATTTTTGTCACGGTTCGCAGCATCACTTCGTTGGCGACGTCTTCACCGGTGACGATTGCAAATTCAAGGTGGTCAATCACGTTCCCGCCGGGAAGCGGATGTCCCATCGTAATAACGGTCCGAATCGTTTTGTGTGTTTTTTGGTCAATCAACTGCGCTCGAAAACCACTGGTTCCGAGATCCAATGCAATAACATACATTAAATTCCCTCCCGAATGTATTCGTAAGTAACGGCGGCGGCAATCACGAGAAATAATGAAATATTGCGCCGGCTGTTTATCTTTTTCAGCAATTGTTTTTTCACATCGCTGTATTAATTTGATGTCAACTATGTTTTCGGTCTTTTTAAATTTGCCGTTTTCGGTCTTTTTAAATTTGCCGTTTTTCGAATGTTTCAAATTTGCCGTTTTTTGAATGTTTCAAATTTGCCGTTTTTTGAATGTTTCAAATTTGGCAATGTTTCAACGCAAATTTCAATGCAATGTTTTTGTTAATATTTCAATTTGGTAATATTTCAATTTCAGTGTTTGACTCCGCTGCGCTTTATTCAAATTTTAAAATACATTTGTCTCATTTGATTAAAGTTTTTCGTTATATAGCGAGTATATTATTCGAGCAGCTTTCATTATTGCAACGCTTTGTAATTTTACAAGGGTATCATCATTTAACTTCATCTGTATTATTTTCCGTGCCTCCCGCTATCTAAAAGGGATAAAATATATGAATCTTCGAGCGTCATCAATTGTTTGATGACTGACACTTGATTACAAACGTCAGACGACATAGATTATTGGGGAAATCAATATGAGTTACACACCTAAAGAAAGATTATACCGCGCTTTGAAGAAAATGGACGTCGACAGAATGCCCGCGGTTTGTTTTACGCAAACCGCCACCGTTGAACAAATGGAAGCTTGCGGCGCATTTTGGCCTCAAGCCAACGAAGAGCCCGAGTTGATTGCAAAGTTGGCTGAAGCAGGCCACACCGTTGTCGGTTATGAAGCGATTCGCGTTCCGTTTGACATTACGGCCGAAGCGGAATTTTTCGGCTGCCAAATTAAACCGGGTACGCGCGAACAGCAGCCTTCCGTTATCGGTCACGTCGCGTCGTCGCCGGAGGACGTTGACGGGTTGAAAGATTTTGAATTCGGTAAAGGGGCACGCGTTGACAGGATTATTGAATCCGTTATGATTCTGAAAGCGAAATACGGCGATGAAATACCCATTATCGGTTCCATGATCGGCCCGTTCTCGCTTGCGCAGCACCTCAACGGCGACAGCTGGTTTATGGGTCTTATGATGGACGACCCTGTTATTCAGCCACTGATTGACATGACAACGGATTTCTGTATCCGCTATGCGCAGGAAATGGTTAAAGCGGGCGCAAGCTGCATTGTCATCATCGACCCGACAGCCAGTTACGAGCTTCTCGGCGACGAATTCTATACAAAGTTCGCGACACCGTACCACCAAAAAATCGTCCAAGCTATGAAAGCGATGGACGTCCCGACCGTTCTTCACATTTGCGGCGACACGACAAAAGGCATTCATTTGATGGACCAATCCGGCGTTGACGGTATCAGCGTTGACCAAAAAGTCAACGTCCGACCGGCAGCAGAATCAGCAAAGGGCGCCGTCATCATCGGCAACCTGGACCCTGTCCGATTGATGTGGAGAGGAACCCCCGCCGACATCAAAGCCGAATGCGTCAAAATCAGTGAAAGCGGCGCAAAAATCGTGACAATCGGATGCGGTACAGTTTCCGCGACCCCAACCGAGAATTTAAAAGCGCTTGTTGAATACGCGAAAGAGTCAGAGTACTGAGCGGCAAAGCACTGAGCGGTAAAGCACTGAGCGGTAAAGCACTGAGCGATAAAGCACTGAGCAGTACTGATTTCAGTGACGTATACGCAGAATTTGATTGGAATTTGATTGGAATATGATTGGAATTTGAGTCGAATTTTATTGGAATGAGTTTCACTCCTTCCAATATTTTTATGATTATTTTTCAAACATTTTCATCGTTTTTTTTCAAAACCTTTCATCGTTTTTTTCAATTTTTATCGTTTTTTTTCAAACATTTTCATCGTTTTTTTCATTTCAATTCCGTTTCAGAACTTTTTCCGATTAAGGTATTCTCTGTATCTGAATCTTTTCTGTTTTTCGGAAAAAATATTAGCGTGTCTTTTGTCGTTGTTTTTTTCATTTTTGTTTGTTTTTTGTGAAGCATTTCAGCATTTCGTCGGCTCTGTTATTTTCAGTGCCTTGTCATTTTGTAAACGCTTTTGAATTATTCAGAGGCGTTATAAAAAACGCGGCGAGCGTAAAAAGCATTTCGATTTAATTATTATATCATTTTATCCATAATTTAAGATGAATTGCGGCTTTTTGAGCGGCAATTTTTCTGAAAACAGCTGAGAATAGCAGGGACTGCAAGACCGGCAAGAACAGCAAGAACAGCAAGAACAGCGTTTTCCCCTGTTTTCAAAAGCAGATTCGTATACGGTTTTTATGTACGTTTTCAGTACATTTTTAGTACGTTTTTATATGGTGGTAAATATGTCAGATATAATCAAAGAAATTACAGATGCCGTAACATCTCAAAACATCAACGGTGCTGTTGAAAAAACCAAAGAGGCTCTTGCCTCGGGCATCCCTGCTCTTGAAATCGTTCAAAAGGGTCTTTCTGTCGGCATGAAAATTGTCGGCGACAGATTTGAAGCAGGCGAACTCTTTTTACCGCAGATCATGATGTCTGCGAAAGCGATGAACAACTCAATGGAAGTTCTCAACCCCGAGCTTACAGCAGGCGGCGCTTCCGCCAGCGCGGGATACTGTCTCTCATTCGTCCAGTCAGGCGACATCCATGACATCGGAAACAGATTGGTTGCCACGATGCTTGGCGCAAACGGCTTTACAGTCAAAGTCCTCGGCGTTGACGTTGACAACGAAATTGTCATCGAAGAGATCAAAAAAGCCCCTGCCGACAAAGTTTTGCTTGCAGGCTCAGCGCTCATGACGACCTCAATGCTCGGTCAAAAAGACTTAATGATCCTGATCAACGAAGAAGGCGTTCGCGGAAAAGTGAAATGCATGTTCGGCGGCGCTCCCGTTTCCAAAGCATGGATTGAAGAAATCGGCGCGGACGGAACAGCCGAAAACGCGGCGGAAGCCGTCATTGTCGCAAGAAAAATTATGGATGTCGAAACATCCAAAGTCAAGGTCTGAGGTGTTTTACAATGGCATACAAAAAATCAATTGACGCGTATGAATTCTACAACCGCGCGAAAGTCGGCGAAAAATGTACGCAAGACGACTGGGACTTAATGCACATTCCGATGAAAGCCATGGAGATCAAACAAAGATACGGTCTCAACTTCAAGGGCGAATTCATCCCAACCGACGCAGACATGGCAGACAAACTCTTCAAAGCAGGCTTTGACATGCTCCTTGAATCGGGTATCTTTGTCACGGACACACAAAGAATCGTCAAATACACGGCAGATGAAATCTGGGATTCCATCCGCAATCCGATGCCTGAGTTCCAACTCGGTACCGGCAGAGACGCCGTCACTGTGAAAAAGAGACAAGTCGGCGACAAACGCGGCCCCATCATTCAGGGCGGCCCGACCGGCGCACCGGTTTCCGAAGACGTGTTCTGCGCGCTTCACACATCCTACGCGCTTGAGAAAGAAGTCGACACCATCGTTAACGGTGTGATGGCAACCATCCGCGGCTTACCGCCGGCGCCGGGAACGCCCGCTGAAATCCTCGCCGCGAAGACTGAAGGAAGAACGATTAAACTGGCAACGGCCATCGCTGGTCGTCCGGGAATGGCCATATAGGGCCCCGAAACATCACTGACCGCGCAGGGCAACATCAGCGCGGACTGTGCCGGCGGCATGATTGCTTCAGACAGCCACGAAGTGTCACAGCTGAACGAACTCAAGATTGACCTTGACGCCATCTCCGTTATTGCCCACTACCACGCCAACAGCGACATTCTTATGGACGAACAAATGCCGATTTACGGCGGTTACGCCGGCGGCCTTGAAGAGACGGCAATCGTTGACGTCGCGACATCCATTAACGCGTTCGTCATGTCCGGCGCAAGCTGGCACCTTGACGGCCCGATTCACATCAGATGGGGCTCCACAAACACCAGAGAAACCCTCGCCATTGCCGGCTGGGCATCCGCAGCTGTCACCAACAACACAGACTTCCTGATGGGCAACCAGTACTACCCGTGCGCGGGCCCGTGTACGGAAATGTGTTTCCTTGAACTCGCCGCGCAAGCCATCACCGACTCCGCGTCCGGCAGAGAAATTCTCTCAGGCGTCGCATCCGCAAAAGGTGTCGCGCTGAACAAGACAACAGGTATGGAAGCCCGTATGATGGGAGAAGTCGCAAGAGCCGCGGCAGGCGTTGACATCACTGAGGTTAACAAGATCTTGGACAAACTTGTCGGCAGCTACGAAAAGAGCTACGGCAGCGCTCCGTCAGGCAAAACCTTCCAAGAATGTTATGACGTTAAGACTATCACGCCCACGGATGAGCACGTCAGCGTTTACGAACAAGCCAAAAAGAAACTCGAAGGATTCGGTCTCGTCTTCAAATAATCCCGTTTGCTTATTTTTCAAAGGTGATAATATGCAAATGAAAAAGATTGCATTAAGACCGATGGTCTTGATGACGCTTTTGGTTTTGGCTCTCGTCCTCTTCGCAGCCCCGATGGCGGCTGCGCAGAGCAGCTTTAATACGCCCTCAGGATTTGGCGAGGCGGGTTGGGAGAACTTCATGTTCGTGAAGAACATCATGATTTGGTTCATGCTGATGCTCGTCGCGTTCTTGATGATTTTCATTAAGAAGTTTGAATGGAGCGTCGCGCTCGCGGTTCTTTTATCGGCGGCGGGAAGCTTTATCGTCTATTTGGCGATTCACCAATTCGTTCTCGGCACTGAATGGAATCAGACGATGTTGTTGATGGGTGTGATTTGCGCCATTACCGTGGTGATTGCCATAGGCTGTTTCCTCGGGACGGTCAAAATGTGGCAGTATCTGCTTGTCGGTTTACTGTTCGCGCCGGTGTTCGTTCTTCTTGAAGTGGTTCTGTTCGACGTCTTGTCTGTGAGTGACGCGGGCGGCTCAATTCTTGTGCACATGTGCGCCGCGTACTTCGGTCTCGGCTGCGCGATTGGTATCAGAGAGAAGAGGGCGTTTAAGGAACCGATGCACACGACAACGCACAGTGTTTCGTTCGTCTGGCTTGCCGCGATGCTTTTGTGGGTGCTTTGGCCGGCATTCGTGACGGCGTTGCTTCCGATGGAACAAGTCTTCTGGGGTATGATGGTCTGTTACATGGGCGGTATCGGGTCGATATTGAGCGCGTGGATTGTCTGTCAGGTGATTCAGAAGAAGGTCAACCCGCTGATTTACACATACGCGATGCTGGCAGGTCCTGTCGCTATCGGCGCCCCGCTCCTGATGATTGGGCCGTGGGCCGCTCTTGGTGTTGGTCTTGTGGCAGGCGCCGTGTCGGCTCTGTCCTTCATCTACCTCCAGCCGTTCCTGTGTTCCAAAATCAAGGCGCTTGACGTCATGGGCGTTCACAACCTCCACGGCGTCGCCGGATGGATTGGTGTGGCAGTGTCTTTGATTGCAATCACGCTCGGCGCGGAACACGCGGCGGGCGCAACCGTTGTGGACAACCTCCTCGGTGCGGTTTTCGTGTTTGTCGCGACACTCATTTTGGGTATCATCGTGGGAATTATCTTAAAAATCACCCGCGGTACCTTTACGGATGAGGAAATGTTCAGCGACGATTCAGGCTTTATCAAGAGCGAAGCTCCTTGATAATGAAAAAGAAAAAGAAAACGAAGAAAAAGAATGCGGTCGCTCGGCCGCATTCATCATATTTATTTTTCGGGTGAAAGATATAAGTTTATTCGTTTGATCAGGTTTATCGCCGTCTTTTAACGTCATGGTTCGTTGACGGTTTCATTGTCGGTTTAACATTGCCGGCTTACATTGCCGGTTCATTGCCGGCTTACATTGCCGGTTCATTGCCGGCTTACATTGCCGGCTTACATTGCCGGTTCATTGTCGGCTTACATTGCACTTACATTGCACTTACATTGCCGGTTCATTGTCGGCTTACATTGCACTTACATTGCACTTACATTGCCGATTCATTGCCGGTTCATTGCCGGTTCATTGTCAACTTACATTGCACTTACATTGCCGGTTCATTGCCGGCATTCACTACCGACTTTCATTGTCGGTGTCTTCTCAAAACATCCGGCCCGTTCTTATTTGGACTGATACGCTCAATATTTGCCGGTCGTCAAACGTTTGATATAATAGAAGAAATAGAAGAAATATAGAAGTTTGAAGTTAGAAGTTAAACAGTAGTAAATAAAAAAACAGAAAAAACTAATTGGGAGAATCAATATGAGCTACACACCAAAAGAAAGATTATACCGCTCCTTACGGAAAATGGATGTTGACAGAATGCCCGCCGTTTGTTTTACGCAAACAGCTACTGTCGAGCAGATGGAAGCCTGCGGCGCCTTTTGGCCTCAAGCCAATGAAGAGCCTGAGTTGATTGCAAAGTTGGCAGAAGCGGGTCACACTGTTGTCGGTTACGAAGCGGTTCGCGTTCCGTTTGACATTACGGCCGAAGCGGAATTCTTCGGCTGCAAACTTAAAGCGGGTACGCGCGAACAGCAGCCCTCTGTCATCGGTCACGTCGCCGCGATGCCCGAAGATGTTGACAAACTGAAAAATTTCTCATTCGGCGGCACAACGCGCGTTGACAGAATCATTGAATCCGTCAAGATTCTGAAAGCGAAATACGGTGATGAAATACCCATTATCGGTTCTATGATTGGTCCCTTCTCCCTCGCGCAGCACCTCAACGGTGATGACTGGTTTATGGGTCTTATGACAGATGATCCGGTTGTTCAGCCTTTGATTGACATGACAACGGACTTTTGTATCCGCTACGCGCAGGAAATGGTTAAAGCCGGCGCAAGCTGCATTGTCATCATCGACCCGACGGCCAGTTACGAGCTTCTCGGGGATGATTTCTATTCCAAGTTCGCTATTCCGTATCACCAAAAGATCGCCGCCGCCATGAGAGCCATGGATGCTCTGACCGTTCTTCACATTTGCGGCGACACGACAAAAGGTATTCATTTGATGGACCAAGCCGGCATTGACGCCATCAGCGTTGACCAAAAGGTCAACATTCAAAAGGCCGCCGAAGCTTCAAAGACTGCCATTATCATCGGCAATCTTGACCCCGTCCAATTGATGTGGAAGGGCACGCCCGACGCCATCAAAGCCGAATGCGCGAACGTTTTTGAGAAGGGTTCAAAAATCGTTACACTGGGATGCGGCACCGTTTCCGCGACCCCGACAGAGAACCTGAAGGCTTTTGCGGAGTACGCCAAAGCGTCTAAATACTGATGTTTTTCAGCTTCCATTTCATATGGATTGAATCAGAATGAGCTTGCCTCTTTCTGATTTCTTTTTTTAAAACAAGTTTTTTTAAAACAAGTTTTTTTCTCTTTTCTCTTTTTTCTCTTTTCACTCTTTTCATCTTGTTTTTTCATTCTTTTTTCATTCTTTTCATCTTGCTTTTTTCAAAAAACAGGATATTTGATATTTCTCGTTATTTTTTGGCAGAAATCTCCATTTTCGTATTTGTGCGCTGCTTCGCATCGCCCAACTCCGAAAATGGAGGTGGTTATATGTTTTTGTTTGTTATTATCGTGCTGTATCTCGTTTTGTTTGTTATCATCTCGTTTTGTCTCGTTTCATATTTGTTTCCTTTTCCTTTCCTTTCCTTTTCCTTTCCTTTCAATTCGTTTTTCAACATCGAGCTCGTCTTTTTTAATATATTTTCAATTGTCTCAATCCCTTTGAAATATTACAACGGCGTTGGAAAAAATCATTTGATTTATATTCTTTTTAAACTATTGTTATATTGCAAAATCTTTTAAAATGTATGCCGATGTTGAAAAATTCTATTCAATTTAAATTATATACTTTATCGGCTTTTTTTGAATTGTTGATTGCGGCTGTTTCAGCGCAATCTTCTAAAAACGGATGTAATGGGGATTTCTGTTTTTATTTTTGTTTATTTGTGTATGCTCGCCTTTTATTCATTCTTTCATTCTTTAATTTTTTACAAATTTTTACAAAACGATTCGTCGTGCGGGCATACATTCGGTTTTTCCATCCATTTACATCCATTTACATCCATCTACATCCATCCTAATGTACGGAGGTTAAAAAATGTCAGAAATATTTAAGGAAATTACAGACGCCGTTATGACGCAAAACATCAGCGGCGCTGTCGAAAAAACAAAGGAAGCTCTTGCATCGGGCATTCCGGCTCTTGAGATCGTTCAAAAAGGCCTTTCCGAAGGCATGAAAATCGTCGGCGACAAATTTGAAGCGGGCGAACTCTTTTTACCGCAGATTATGATGTCTGCGAAAGCCATGAACAATGCCATGGAACTCCTTAACCCGGAACTCGCGAAAGGTGGGGCGTCTGCAAGTGCGGGATACTGTCTCTCTTTTGTTCAATCCGGTGACATTCACGATATCGGCAACAGATTGGTTGCCACAATGCTTGGCGCAAACGGTTTTACTGTAAAGGTTCTCGGCGTTGACGTTGACAACGAAGTTGTCATTGAAGAAATTAAAAAGGCGCCGGGCGACAAGGTTCTTTTGGCGGGCTCAGCGCTCATGACGACCTCAATGCTCGGTCAAAAAGATTTAATGATCTTGATTAATGAAGAAGGCGTTCGCGGTAAAGTGAAATGCATGTTCGGCGGGGCGCCTGTTTCCAAAGCGTGGATTGAAGAAATCGGCGCGGACGGAACAGCCGAAAACGCGGCGGAAGCGGTTATTGTCGCAAGAAAAATCATGGATGTCGAGACGTCCAAAGTCAAGGTCTGAGGTGTTACAATGGCATACAAAAAATCAATCGACGCATACGAATTCTACAACCGCTCAAAAGCCGGCGAAAAATGTTCTCAGGATGACTGGGACTTAATGCGAATCCCTGAGAAAGCTATGGAAATCAAACAAAGATACGGTCTTGACTTTAAGGGCGAATTCATCCCGACCGACGCCGACATGGCCGACAAGCTCTTCAAAGCGGGTTTTGACATGCTTCTTGAAGCGGGCATCTTTGTCACGGACACGCAAAGAATTGTCAAATACACGGCGGATGAGATTTGGGACTCTATTCGAAATCCCATGCCTGAATTCCAACTCGGTACCGGCAGAGACGCCGTCACTGTGAAAAAGAGACAAGTCGGCGACAAACGCGGCCCCATCATTCAGGGCGGCCCGACCGGTTCCCCGATTTCAGAAGACGTTTTCTATCAAGTTCACATGTCATACGCGCTTGAAAAAGAAGTTGACACAATCGTTAACGGCGTTTTGACCTCTATTCGCGGCTTCCCGCCGTCTCCAAAAACGCCTTATGAAATTCTCGCCGCGAAGACAGAAGGAAGAATTATCAAATTGGCAACAGCCGCCGCGGGACGACCGGGAATGGCCATATAGGGCCCCGAAACATCACTGACCGCGCAGGGCAACATCAGCGCGGACTGTGCCGGCGGCATGATTGCTTCAGACAGCCACGAAGTGTCACAATTAAACGAACTCAAGATTGACCTTGACGCCATCTCCGTTATTGCTCACTACCACGCCAACAGCGACATTCTCATGGACGAACAGATGCCTATTTACGGCGGTTACGCCGGCGGCCTTGAAGAAACGGCCATCATCGACGTTGCAACCTCCATCAACGCGTTCGTCATGTCCGGCGCGAGCTGGCACCTCGACGGCCCCGTCCACATCAGATGGGGTTCTACAAACACAAGAGAAACCCTCGCCATTGCCGGCTGGGCCTCCGCCGCCGTCACGAACAACACCGATTTCCTGATGGGTAATCAGTACTACCCGTGCGCCGGCCCGTGTACGGAAATGTGTTTCTTAGAACTCGCCGCGCAGGCTGTCACCGACTCCGCGTCCGGCAGAGAAATCCTCTCCGGCGTTGCATCCGCCAAAGGCGTCGTGACCGACAAAACCACCGGCATGGAAGCTCGCATGATGGGCGAAGTCGCCAGAGCCGCCGCCGGCGTAGACATCGCCGAGGTCAACAAAATCTTAAACAAACTTGTCGGCAGCTACGAAAAGAGCTACGGCAGCGCTCCGTCAGGCAAAACCTTCCAAGAATGTTACGACGTCAAGACCATCACGCCCACCGATGAGCACGTCAAAGTTTACGAAGAAGCCAAAAAGAAACTTGAAGGCTTTGGTCTTGTTTTTAAATAATGCCTCTCTTTTTTCTCACTCATCTTTTTGAATGAGTTTTAAGGCATTATGAAGTCATCCGCGGGTGAAATAATCTCGACAAAATACAAATGGGAACAGGGCGCCGGAGGTCAAATTCCGGCGTTGTCACCTTTTTTTGGTTGTAATAAATTTGCAATAAAAATCTGCAATAAAAATTTGCATTAAAAATTTGCATTAAAATTTGCATTAAAAAGAAAGAAGAACAGCCAAAGATTTACTTTTTTCCTTATTTACCCATCGAAATTCGCGATCAAATTTTCCAGCTGAATCCTGTCATTGGAGGCGGAAGACAGCATCTTATCACACTCGGCGATTTTAATCAAACGGGCGGCGGCTTTCGCTTCATCGCCGGTCTTTTTTTCATCCGTCAGGACGGCTTTTTGCAGCCTTTCCAATATTTCGCCGCCGGTCAGGCCGTCGTCAATTAACAGAGCGTCCAGTTTTTCGCGGGCGGTCGTGAAGTTTTTGGCGTAAACGGTTTCGTTGAAAAGTTCCGTGACGTCGTCTTCGACTTCAAGCGAAAGCTGCATTTGGACCATGCCGAGGGTGAGCGGCGTTTTCAGCGCTTGCGCTTCAAGAAGGCTTGTTTGTAACAGTTCCAGCGCTTTTGAAACGTTGCCGCGGGTTTGCTGCGCAATTTCCAAAAGGACGTCATCGGGGGCGGCAAATCCTTCTTTTTGGACGACATCTTGTAAAAATGAAGTCAGTTCTTCCGGCGTTACGGGCGAAAAGAAAAGCGTGACGCCTCTTGAGCGAAGCGGCGGGATGATTTTTGAAATGCTTTTGGATGATAAAATAAAGCGGCAGGTTTTGGAATATTTTTCCATAATGCGGCGAAGCGCCTGCTGGGCTTCCATTGTGAGCGCTTCGGCGGAATCGATGCAAATGATTTTGTAATCCGCGTTCATCGGGGCGAGCGCCGCGTATTCGTTTATGATGTCTTTGAAAATAGAGATCACGCTTTTTTGAATCTTTTTCGGGTCGTCCGTTCCGAGAAATCTGTAAAAGCGCGGGTCTTTGACGAGATAATTTTTGCCCTGTTCAAAAAAGTCAGACGCGTTGAAATAAGTGAAATTCAACTCTGCCTCATCCCCGTAAAGACTGCCGGCAAGCGCAAACGCCGCCGTCATTTTGCCGGAATTTTCAGGGCCGAACAAAATCAGATGAGGCATGGAACCAAAAGCCGCGAGGCTCTTTAACGTGTTGGCGGTTTGACGGTTTCCGAGGATGCCGTCTAAGGTGCCGGGGCGGTATTTCAGTGTCCAAACATCTTTCATATGCGTTCAAGTCCGTTGGTTTAAAACAGTAATAAAACAATAATAAAAATAATTAAGCGAACGGATATGAATCCGTTTCCTTTTGATTTAAATCTTTTTCATCCGAAAGCAAAGCGGTGATGAGAAAAGAATTTTGAAAAAAGAACTTTGAAAGAGAACTTTGAAAGAGAACTTTGAAAGAGAACTTTAAAAGAGAACTTTGAGCAGTTTCCCATAATTATATAATCCGTCTGTGCATTTTAACAGAATCCTTTCAAAAAAAAGAGAGAAGGGGGAAAGGAAAAAGGGAAGAAAAAGAGAAAGGACGAAGGAATAAAGGACGAAGGAATAAAGGAAGAAAGGAAGAAAGACCGTGAACAACACTTTGAATCTCGCCCATGAATTGGAGCGGTTAAACCCTGAGCAGCGCCGCGCGGTGGAAGCCATTGACGGTCCCGTTCTCGTGATTGCGGGCCCCGGCACGGGCAAGACACAGCTTCTCAGCCTTCGTATTGTGAATATTCTTCAAAAGCGCGACGTTTCGCCTGAAAATATCCTTTGCCTGACTTATACGACCGCCGGCGCCGAAGCGATGACCCACCGTCTTGCCGGTTTTATCGGGCGAGACGCCTACGCGGTACACATTGCCACGTTTCACAGTTTTGCCGAACACCTGCGCAGCCGCTTTCCTGAGTATTTCAAGCGCGGCGCCTTGGTTCGCCCGATATCCGACCTTCAGACAAAGCGGCTCATCAACGAATTATTGCAAACACTGCCCGTCACCGACCCTCTTTACAATAAGCCCAATCCCTACAACAAAACAGCCTCCAACCTGAGAAACGTTTTGACATTTATCGAGAATTTCCAACGCTCCGGCCTCAGCACCGAAGAGTTCCGCGCCATTATCAAGCAGAACATTGCCTTTTTTGAACATATTGAACAAAAGACCGGCCTGCTCGATCTGATAAATACGCCTTTGACCGGCGGCATAGCGGCAAAAACAATGCTTCTTGACGATCTTCAAAAACATGTGGCATTAATCATGAAAGAGATTTCCGCTTCTTTCGCTTCTCTTATAAAGCCCGCCGTCAATGTTCCCGGCATCTATCTGCCCTATGCCGCTCTCATCAAAGACGCATTCTTAAACACAGAACTGTATGACCCCGACACGGGCAAAACCGAAGCGTACCAAGAGCTTCGCGACACTTTCTTCAAAAAGGACCACACGAAAAGTTATGTCTTCAAAGACTTGGAACGCTGCCGGAAACTGCTTTCAGCGGCCTCGATTTACGAAGCGTACAGACAACGCCTCGACCGGGCGGGCATGTATGACTATCACGACATGATCCAAGAAGCCATTGACGCTCTCCGTGAGTCGGCTGAATTCAAACACAACTTACAGGAACGCTATCGCTATTTATTGGTGGATGAATTCCAAGACACAAACGGGACACAAATGCGCCTGCTCGATTTGCTTTGCGACCACAGCCCCTCTCCAAACATATTGGCGGTCGGCGACGACGACCAAGCCATCATGCGCTTTCAAGGCGCAAGCGTTGAGTACATCAATCAGTTTGAAAAGCGTTACAGAGACGTCACCCGCATTGCTCTTGTCACCAACTACCGCTCCACGCCTTCATTGGTCGGCATCGGACAGGCGGTTGCCGGCAAAATCGAAAACCGCTCCCCTCTCAGCCTGACAGAAAAAAAGCTCACGGCTTTCAAGAAGGAAAGCGCGCCTCAAACATTCACGGCGCGAAAATACCCCAATCCCGGCCTCCAATATCACGACATCGCAAAATCAATTCGGGAAAAAACAGACGCCGGCTTTATCCAAAACGCATCAGACCCTGACACGGCAATCGCGGTCATCGCCACACAAAACAAAAGCCTTCGCTCCCTTTTGCCCTATCTCAACGCCCAAAAAATCGATTACAAATACAAAATCACTTCCGCCGTTTCAGAAGCGAAATCCCTTCAAACGCTCCTCGCGCTGATGCGTTTTTCTTCCTCTTATGCCGCCGGCCGAACCGCTGACGCCGACGCGTTTCTTCCTCAAATACTGGCATCTGAGGAATTCGGATTGGCATCGTCCGTTTACTTCTCCTTCGCTCTCGAAGCGAAAGAAAAGCGTATCGGTTGGATGAACGCCATGGAGGGTCATCCGAATTCCAAACTCAGCGGCCTTCATGATTGGTTGTCGGAAGTCTCCAAAAAAGCAATCTCCGCTCCGGCGCGGCAAACAATTTTTGAGCTATCGGAACCGGTCCGATCGTATTATGAGCGGCTTGAGCAGCTTGAACAAACCGACCCCCTCAGCGTTATTGAGTTCAATTACGGTTTAAAAGCGTTGTTGGATCTCGTTGAAACGGAGCGGGAATCGGCGCAGGGATTGGCGCATGGATCGGCGGGATTGGCGCACGAATCGGCAGAAAGCGGCGGCGAACGGTTTTTACGCCTCGCCGACGTGACCGCTCTTTTAGACCAAACGGGTTGCTTCGACATACCCATTGACATTGAGATTCCGGTCGGCCGCCCCAACGCCGTCACGCTCACCACCGCTCACAGTTCCAAGGGTCTTGAGTTTGACCTTGTGTATCTCATTGACGCCGACCAAGACACTTGGCACAAGGCGGGTTCAAAAGGCGAAGCCATGCTCTGCCAAAACATGCTGTTCTCAGGCAGCGGCGACGCCAACGACGTTCGGCGCTCTCTGTTTGTGGCCGTCACGCGAGCCCGCTCAGCGTTGGAAGTGTCTTTCGGCAAGTCTGAAATCGTCGGCGAGCTGCTTGAAGAAATGGAAATTGTCCCGATTTTGCCGGAGACGACAGCCATTTTGGACCAGTCCGAACACTGCTGGAAAGACAGTTACTACCCCAAAGACGCCGAAACGGAAGCCCTTTTATTCCCTCACCTCTCAACCGTCAGGATGTCCCCTTCTCTTCTCAACAAATTTGTTGAATACGAGGCAGAAGAATCCAAAAAGACGGATTTTGTCCTGCTCCGTCTCCTGAAATTGCCGGAGCTTCCCCAAATCAGCAACGCATTCGGTGTAGTGGTACACTCTTTCATGGAAGACTATGTGAACAGGGTCATCAAAGCCAAGGATACAACAGTTGAACGCCTGCTGGAAGATTACAGGCGCGAAATCAGCTTTCTTGATTTTGCCCCTCTCGAAAAAGAACCTTATGTACAGCGCTTTGACTTGATTGCCGAAAAATTCCTGCCCGATTTTAAGGTGCCGCTTGAGATGACGGTAAAAACAGAATTATGGCTCAACGCCAAGGTGGACGGGATACAGTTAACGGGCAAATGCGACTTGCTGGCTTTTGACGACGAAACAAAGACCATACGCATTTACGACTACAAGACCGGAACTCTGCAAAGCAAAACCCCCTCTTCGGATTATCACAGACAGCTTCAATTCTATAAACTTCTGATTAATCATTCGCCTGAGTTTGACGGCTGGACTGTTTCGGGCGGAGCCGATATTTTTGTCGTGCCTACGAAAGATTCCGGTTATGAAAAAATTGACGACCCCATTTTCGTGCCGGTGCCTGACGCGGATTTAGATCATTTGCGCCGATTAATTCAAGCGGTTTGGCATCGCATCCAAAACGGCTTGTTCGATACTTCCGGTTTTGAAACATCATCTCATATGGAAGCCGTAAAGGAAGCCTCCGTTTACAAAACCGGCGACAAAAAAGGAGAGCCGAAAACCCCCGCGAAAGCCGATATACAGGAGGCTTTTGAGCAGTGGCTGATTGATGAGCATTCCAAAAATAACCAATAAAACATTCAATAAAAATATTCAATAA
Organism: Candidatus Methanimicrococcus labiotermitis; assembly: GCA_009784005.1. Classification (GTDB taxonomy): domain Archaea; phylum Halobacteriota; class Methanosarcinia; order Methanosarcinales; family Methanosarcinaceae; genus Methanimicrococcus; species Methanimicrococcus labiotermitis. Next base: position 50,092 of record WRCE01000001.1, on the reverse strand, counting down.
AAACATTCAATAAAAATATTCAATAATTTTCGCGCGGTTTTTAAAAAAAGAGAAGACCCCTGATGAAATCAGGAGCTTTTGACGGCTCCCGATAGAGAAATCAGGGGGCTTTTATTTGTTTTTGAGTCTTTATGTTTTTGAATTTTCATTCGTTTTCGATAACGAGATCATTCCGTCAGCTTATCATCCTTCATTCCGCTTTGTATCAAGATGTATCTCAAGATTGAGGAATAAGCCGGGCGGGCAATCAATACGCCGATGAAAACACCAACGATTGTGGTAATCGCGAAACCCTTCAGCGCGGCAAACCCGAGGAAGACCAGCGGCGCCATGGCGATGATGGTCGTTGCGGCCGCGCCTAAAATGATCATAAAGGCTTTTCCCATACGCGCCAAATACACTTTATCCGACGGCGTTTTGCCTTCGTGAATCGTTTCTTCGGTGATGATAATCAGGTGATCTATACCCGTACCGATCACGGCGATAATACCGGCGATGGCAGCTAAGTCCAAGTCTTGCATAATCAGCACTGAAAATCCGACCAAGATGATCACTTCACTGAATGACGTGGCGACCATCGGGATAACGATTTTCGGCTGTCTGTAGCGGTTGTAAATAAGAAGGGCAACAGCGAACATCGCAAAGATGCCCGTGATGATTGCGCCTCTTAAGAATCCTTGGCCGAGGTTTGCGTCAACCTGTCCCGCGCTGACAATTTCAACATTGACCGGCAGCGCGCCTGAACGCAGGTGAATTTGCAGTTCTCTGGCTTCTTCACGGGAACTTGTGCCCGCCTGCCATGAGTAAATCGGCATCGAATTCAACTGCGACGCCGCGCTCGGGCTGAGGGGGGCCGCGTACACCACGACATCGTCAAGAAGCATCAAAAGGTTATGCGCATTTGGATTCATTGTCGCGCCGGTGCTGATTGCCATTTGTTGCAAAGAACGGGCGCCTTCTTCATTGAGGGTGAAAGGCACGCCGTATGACCACGTTGATTGGTCTTGGCTGACAACGCCGACGCTTTCAATCGAATCGCCGTAAAGGACATGGACAGTTTCGGTGCCGGACGTTTGGATTCTGATTTCAAATCGTCCCGGAGTTTCCACTAACCCTCTCGCCTCTGATAAACTGACGCCGGCGAAGTCGATCATGATGAATTCGTTTCCGATTGCCCGAATCGGCAGGTCTTTCACGCCGAGGCCGTTGCCGAGTTTGCTGTTTAAAACATCAATCGTTGTCTGCATCGTTTGCGCGGTCGTTCCGTCGCGGTACAACGGCGTTCCCGACGCGTCTCTTGAAATGCTGCCGTTCACGGCCCGCATGTGCCGGCTGAGCTCTTCTTCCGTTGTCGCGGTACGGATTTCATATTCAATGCCGTGTCGAACAAAGTGCGGTACAATCTCTTTTCCGTATGCTTGCGTCAAATACGATGTGATGAAACCGACTTTTGTTGCAGAGATATTGACTTCCGACACATTTCCGGTTCGCCTGACGTGAACATCGTTTGTGCCGAACAGATACTCCAGCCGCGTTTGATTCACGGGGTCGGCCGTTCTGAATGTTACAAAAGCCGAGCCGTTGTCGTAAACCATCGAACTGACGATTTCAATGCCGCTTGGGAATTCCGCGTTGCCCATGGTTGAGACAATGTCACGCGGCTGCGCGTCAACTTGCGCCACAGCGCCGTTTAATTTCAAATAAATGGTTGACCCGCCTCTGATGTCAAGACCGTAGTGAACGTTCAGGAGACTGTCTTCTTCGGCGAAGTACCCGACAGGGCTTACAATCGCGAAGACGGAAATCAAAAGGGCGGCAATCAGCAGGATCACTTTGTAATCCTTGTAAAGAGGCTTGTCTTTCTTTTCTTCAATCATGCGCGCCGGCCTCCTTTCTTTGATCTTGATTTAGAACGCGTCAGATACATCCGCAAAACACCCGCGTTCAGGAACCAAGTGTTTATGATGTCCATCAGCAAGCCGATGAGAACGATTAATGAAATTTGAGAGAGCAGCGGAATCGGCGGAACGCCCGGAACAATATAATGCAGGAATGTCGAGACGACAAACATCACCGTAAAAGCGGCGATTGTTGTCGTTGACATTAAGAGTCCCGTTCGCATGGCGCCCGATAGTTTATCGTCAAGATTGCCGCTTCGTTTAAACACGCGATTCGTCAGCAAAATGTTGCTGTCAACCGAAAGAGCGATGAGCATTAAGAGAGCGGCGACTGTTCCAAGTGTCAGCTCGATACGGAATATGTTCATAAAAGCGACCGCGATGAGAATATCGGATGCCGCCGATGTGATAACGGCCGCAGAAGACACGACCTGCCGGAATAATATGAAAATAACAATCGCCATTCCGATAAATGAAAGAATCAGGGCGTAAAGCGCTGTTTTTTGCAGCTGCTGGCTGTAAATGGGCGAAACTTGCTTTTGATCAATATCGGTGAAAGCCTGATTGTCCCAAATCAGCCTTTCAAGCGCCGTCAACTCGTCGCTGTTCATTTGACTGAATTGAAGAATGGTACGGCTTCCCGACATGCGTATATCGTTGAGCGGAAAGTCAGAAAACATATCTTGGAACTGTTTCTCCGATAAGGAGGAGGTGACAGTAAATTGTGTTCCGCCAACGAAGTCCATGCCTAAGGGGACCGGACTTCCGGTGTATATTGTCATGGATGCGATAATGATGAGCGCGATGGCTAAAATCGTCAGCGGGATTGCAATCAGTTTTTTATTTTCCGTCTTTTGGAAAAACGGATGGATATAATTGTAGAGTTCAATTCTCATAGTCAATCCCTTCGTTTATTTTATGAACAAGTTGTATGAACAAGATTTTTGAAAAAAATATTTGGAAAAGATATTTGGAAAAGATATTTGGAAAAGATATTTGAAAAAGATATATGATAAAGATAAAAGAATGTATGTGTTACTTTTCAAGTAATTTATATATCTTTGTCTCCCTTTGTTCTTTTATGCTTGATGAGAGACTTTCGGTGGATGAATATTTTGTTGAGATCGCGGAAACCGTTGCCAAGCGTTCGACTTGTCTTCGGAACAAAGTCGGTGCCGTTCTTGTTCGCGACGGCCGGATTTTGACGACCGGCTATAACGGCGCGCCGCGCGGCCTTGTTCATTGCTTGGACATCGGATGTATTCGAAACATTCAAAACATTCCGTCAGGAACGATGCACGAAAAATGCCGCGCCGTCCATGCCGAGCAAAATGCGATTATCCAAGCCGCCGTCCACGGCGTTCAAACGTCGGGCTCAACCCTTTACTGCACGCATCAGCCCTGCATCCTCTGTACGAAAATGATTATCAACGCGGGTATAAAGCACGTCATTTATGTCAAAGCGTACCCCGACCCCGACTCAATGTCTTTCTTCGATGAAGCGGAAGTCACGGTCAAACAGTATCAACCCGCCGGCGGAAGAAATTAAGGCAAGGCTTTCGCCCGTTGCCTTTTGTTTCCGTCTCCTTTTTTCCTTTCGTGCGGCTCTTTTCCTTTCGCGCGGCTCTTTTTCTTTCGCGCGGCTCTTTTCCTTTCGCGCGGCTCTTTTCCTTTCGCGCGGCTCTTTTCCTTTCGTGCGGCTCTTTTCCTTTCGCGTCATTTTTTTATACCGCTGTTTTTTATAGGGTGGGATACCTTTATTCGAAAAAAAACCTTTACTTAAAATCAATATCGGACAGATTCGGGAGGCGGAGTTTTACGGGTGTTGCCATCGGAGATTTGCTGGAGCGGGAGGAACTTTCTTCAGGCGAACTCAAAGGAAAAATCATTGCTTTTGACGCTTACAATGTTATTTATCAATTTATTACATCCATTCGGGGGCGAGACGGTAAGCCGCTCACGGATATGAACGGCAGCGTCACGTCTCATCTCTCGGGTCTTCTTTACCGGACGGCCGGTTTTGTTGAAGACGGCATTAAGCCCGTTTTTGTTTTTGACGGCGTGCCGCCTGAGCTGAAGGCGGAAACGATTGAAAAGCGCCGCGAAATACGCAATGAGGCGCATGAAAAATGGAAATCGGCGATGGAGCGCGGCGACACGGCCGAGATTTTAAAGTATTCGCAGGCGGCCGTGAAGATTGACCCGCAAATTATTGATGAGTCCAAAATGCTTTTGAGCATGATGGGTATTCCCATTGTTGAAGCTCCTTCCGAAGGAGAAGCTCAGGCGTCGTTTATGGCTGAAAAAGGAGACGTGGATTATGTTTCGTCTCAGGATTACGACGCTTTCGTCTTCGGCGCCGGCGTTGTCATCCGAAATTTAACGATTTCGGGAAAGCGGAAGTTGCCCGGCAAAAATGTTTACATCGACGTGCTGCCCGAAAAAGTGATTTTGGAGAATAATTTAAAACGGCTCGGCGTGACGCGGGGTCAGTTTATCGATATTGCGCTGTGCATCGGCACCGACTTCAATAAAGGCATTGACAGGGTCGGCGCCAAAACCGCTCTCAAGCTCATCAAAGAACACGGCAGTTTTGAAGCGGTTCTCAAATTCAAAGGGGCGGATGACCAAATCGAGCGGTACGCGGCGGCGAAAGAATTCTTCGACCACCCGCCGACGATATCGGATTATACGTTGAAGTGGGAACGCCCCGACAAAGAAAAAATGATAGAATTCCTCTGCGGTAAACGCGATTTCTTGGAATCCCGCGTCGTATCCGCATGGGAGAAAATTAATGCCGGTTTTGAGACAAAAACAAAGCAGCCGACATTAGATCAATGGTTTTGATGTTCATTGGCAGCCGTTTACATTGGCAGCCGTTTACACCGATGATGGTTTACAACGGAAGTTATTTCACAATGGCTGTTTACATTGACAATTGATGATTGACAATTGATGAATGATAATTGATGATTGACAATTGATGATTGACGATTGATGATGACGATTGACAATGATGATTAATGCTGATAATTGATGATTGATTCAGGGGAAAAAGATGTCTAAAATTTTTGAAATTATTGAAAAGGATGCCGCCGGAAGAATCGGCAAGCTTAAGACACCGCACGGTATCGTTGAAACGCCGACCGTGATGCCGGTGATTCATCCGAATCGGTGGGTCATAGACCCCGCCGAAATGCGAAATTTCGGCGCTGAAATTCTCATTACGAATTCTTATATCATTTACAGCAAGCAGGAACTTCGCGAAAAAGCGATAAAAGACGGCCTCCACAGTTTACTCGGCTTTGACGGCCCGATTATGACCGATTCGGGTTCATTTCAGCTTTCCGTTTACGGCGAAGTGAATGTTCAAAATCATGAAATCATTGCCTTTGAACAGGCAATCGGAACCGACATCGGCGTCCCGCTGGATATCCCGACGGCTCCCGACGTTTCGTATGAACAGGCACAGTCAGATTTAAAAATAACAAACGAAAGGCTGGCTGAAGCCCGTCGCCTCGTGGAAGAGCGACGTCTCGGCGCCGGCGAAAACGCAGCGGCCGGCTCGGCGGCCGGCTCAGCAAATGGGACGGTAAATGGAACGGCAAACGGTTCGGCAAACGGTTCGGCAAACGGCTCGGCGAACGGTTCGGCGAACCGGCGCGGCGATGACATGCTTCTCGCCGGTCCGATTCAGGGGTCGACGCATTTGGATTTGAGGCGCGAAAGCGCCGAATTTGTTTCGGGGTTGGATTTTGATGTCTGTCCGATCGGCGCCGTCGTTCCGCTGATGGAAGCCTACCGCTATGAAGATTTGGTGCATGTCATCGCTGCCGTTAAATCGAATTTAGACCCGACCGTTCCCGTTCATTTGTTCGGCGCCGGCCATCCGATGATGTTTGCGTTGGCGGTCGCGCTCGGCTGCGATTTGTTCGATTCGGCCGCTTACGCGCTGTATGCCCGCGGCGGGCGCTACATTACCGTGAACGGCACGTACCAATTGGACCGCCTCAAGTATTTGCCCTGCTCGTGTCCGGTTTGTACCAAGCACACGGCGGAAAGCATGAAACAGGCCGCCGACAAAGAAGAGCTTTTGGCCCGCCACAACCTGTACGTGACATTTGAAGAAATCCGCCTGATAAAGCAGGCCATCCATGACGGCAAACTCATGGAATTGGTGGAACTGCGCTGCCACTCGCACCCGCAAATGGTCAGCGCGCTGTCGGCTTTGTGCGACCACGTTTCGTGGCTGGAAGAGTGTGACCCCGCTGTCAAATCCACCTTCTTTGAGTGCAGCGACAAGTCCGCCGAGAGGCCCGAAGTTTACAGATACGCCAAACGGCTGAATCGTTTTTCCCTGTCGGGCAAAGTGCTCATCCGTCCCCCCCGCTACAACAAAAGCGGATTAAAAGACGCCGATTTCGACCATATACTCTATTTCAAGCCGCCTTTTGGCGCTTTTCCTTCCGAGTTGGAAGAGAACTATCCGTTCAACGCGGAAATTCAAAACAAGACAACGGAATTGTCATTAAAAACAGCGCTGTCAAACACAATCGAATTGATTTCAGCGAATCCCGGCGCCGAGTTCACCTTTGTTAAAGGCAAGCGGCTGAACGAATTCGACAAGTCCTGTTTCATACAGCTGGAAAAAGTCTGCCGCGTTGTCGAAAATCCGGATAAAGATATGAGTGAAGATATGGGTGAAGATATGGGTGAAGATAACAGTGAAGGTAAGGGCGAAGAATAAAGGCGAAGAATAAAGGCGAAGAATAAAGGCGAAGAATAAAGGCGAAGAAAATAACGAGGAATAAACCGTTTGCAAAAGGCATGAATAGAAATAGTTTTAAATGATTTGGGTTTAATGAGTTTAGTAAATTTTCAGGATTTGACAAATTATGATGAAAGATGAAGGCATGCTTGTCATTTGGCCGGCATATTTGGACCGGGACAGAACCAGAGCCCAAGGCCGTATTATTTCTAAAAAAAGCGCACTTTCCAAGCCGACCTTTGATGAAATTGTTCAGGCGGCGCAGAATCTCAGTTTGGAACCCGTGCCGGAAAAAGACAAATACTATCCCCGCTCATGGTGGGAAAAAAGCGGCCGTGTCATGATTGCGAACACGCAGGCGAAGAACCTCTCCGTTCGCAGGATTGCCGCGGAAATTAAAAAGATTAGAGGATGAAGGGTTTACTTCAAAAAGTTTCAAAAAAGTTTCAAAAAAGCTTCAAAAACACGATAACAGAATGTATTCTACGATAACAGAATGTATTCTATTCTCTTAATTCAACAAAAAAATTCGATAAAAAAACGAAAAAGATGAGTCGTTTGCCGCTTCCGGCAAAAGAATCTCACTTATTAAGCGGTTTTAATTTGTTTTAAAAAGCGTGATTATTTTTTCTTTGAGGCGCATCCGCCACTTGCTTTTTTGGGTGCTTCTTTTGCTGCCGGTGCTGCTTTTGCAGGTTTTGCTTCAGTCTTTTTCGTTGCCATGTATTGATCTTTCTCCTTTGATGATAATAAAGAGAATGTAAGAGAATATATTAGAATTCAAATGAATTCTAAAAAAGCATCGGTCTCTATTGTATATGAAATTATTTCAGCTTAAATTTTGTTGAAGAATATCAATTGCAGCCGTATTATTTTTTACGACTGAATGCGTTTCAGTCAGCCGTTTTTACTTTCCGGTTTCGTCAAAATCCTGTTTTTTCAGACACACTTCAAACCTACTTCAAACCTATGTCAAACTTACACCAAACTTACATCAAACTTACATCAAACTTACATCAAACTTACATCAAACTTACATCAAACAAACATTTTCTTTTTTTATTTATTTCCAAGCATTTTTTCATATACTGTTTCCTTCTTTGAAAACCAAAACTTATATATTGTGAAATCGTGATATATAAGCAGGTTCACTTAAGATTTCGTTTTTTGACGCTTTATAAAACACGGTACGACATCTTATTTGATTCTAAAACAAGCGGCGTGGTCATCATGGATACATTTTATTTTATAGCGTTCATCGTTTTATTGCCTTTTCTGATGGCGCCGGCGGTACCGCTTGCTTACAAGGTTTTGAAAGATAAAGTCGGATGGTTCGCGGCCGCAGTGGCAGCTGTTTGCTTTATTCTTATCGCTTCGCTCATTCCGTCCGTCGCCGACGGTCATTATCCGGCCGGCGCGGTTTCTTGGATTCCGGGGCTTTCCGTCAACATTTCGTTTTACGCCGACGGTCTCGCGGTTCTTCTCGGCGCCATCGTGTCGTTTATCGGCATATTGATTCTGGCGTATTCCACTAAATATTTGTCAAAAGACGAAGATCTGGTTCGCTACTATCAGTATCTCCTCGTCTTCATGGGTTCCATGCTCGGTGTCGCGTTTTCCGACAACCTGATTCAGCTGTTTGTCTTTTGGGAGCTGACGAGCATCAGTTCATTCCTTCTTATCGGTTATTACAGAAAAACCAAAGAATCAATTTACGGCGCCACAAAAGCGCTCCTCATTACAGGCGGCGCCGGCCTTTTCATGTTCGTCGGTTTCATGTTCCTTTACAGCATCACCGGCACATACGGCATTTCCGAAATGCTGACAAACCCCGCGGCGATTTCGGCCGTTAAAAACAGCCCGTTGTTCACGGTCACGCTTCTTCTCATCATGATTGGGGCTCTCGCCAAATCGGCGCAAGGTCCCTTTTTTATTTGGCTGCCGAACGCCATGGAAGCCCCGACGCCCGTCAGCGCTTTCCTGCACTCAGCCACAATGGTCAAGGCCGGCGTATTTCTCGTCGCCCGTTTGCATCCGATGTTTTCGGGAACGATTGATTGGTTCATCCTCGTTTCTTGTCTCGGTTTGGTCACAATGGTCGTCGCCGGATTCTTAGCGCTTCGGCAAACCGACCTCAAAGCGATTCTCGCGTTTTCAACCATCAGCCAGCTGGCTTATCTCATGGCAATGTTTGGGTTTACCACATACGCCAACCCTGCGCTCGGCGTCCCTGCTGCCGTTTTCCATCTGCTGAACCATGCGACGTTCAAAGCCTGTCTCTTCCTGCTTGTCGGCATTGTCGCCCACGAACTGCATACGCGTGACATTCGCAAAATGGGCGGCCTGCGAAAAGAGATGCCGATAACGTTTATCTTAATGGTCATCGCCGCGGCGGCAATGGCCGGCATCCCGCCGCTTAATGGTTTTTTGAGCAAAGAAATCTTTTATGAGACATCCGTTGACATGGCAACCGCGCTGGGTGGCGGCATCGCCTACTTAATCCCTGTTCTTGCGGTCGTCGGCGGCGTTTTAACGTTCGCTTATTCTTTCCGTCTTATCATCAAAATTTTCATGGGAAAAAGAACAACCGACCCCGATGTTCCAAAGCATGTGCATGACCCGTCGTGGGTATTGCTGGCGCCGCCGGCTCTTTTGGCGGTCTTAATCATCGCGATTGGTTTGGTTCCGACGCCTTTTGTTGACGCTTTCGTCCAGCCGGCCGTGAACGCCATTGCGCCCGGCGCGGCACATATGCACGTTTATCTGTGGCACGGGTTGACGCCCGCGCTATTCATGACGATTATTACATTCGCCCTCGGCATATTGGTTTATAACGGATATGATAAAATCGCTCGTTGGCAAGTCCGTTTCAATGAAAGGTATCCCAAAATCAGTTTGAATTACATTTACAACGGAATGGTTAATAACGCGTTCAGATTCGGCGCCACATTCGGCCGCCTGCTTCAAAAAGGGCCGCCGCGCGGATATTTGCAAGTGATGCTGGTGTTCGCCGTTTTCATGGTCATGCTTCCGCTCGGGTTTGCCGTCCTTTCGGGAATGTCGATTTTCTCACCCGCCCTGATTTACAAAATCGCGATACCTGAGCTTATTTTGTTCCTCCTGATTATTTTGACGGCATGGGGCGCTTCGTTTTTGCCGCGATACATCCCGATGATTTTAGCGGCGTCCGCTTGCGGCCTCTTCGTCGCGCTGCTTTTCGCGTACCTCAAAGCTCCCGACTTAGCCATGACGCAGCTTTGTGTTGAAACGCTTACAACAATCATCTTTTTGATTGTCATCATGAAACTTTGGAACAAAGAAGCCGTTCGCCCCGAGCGAAGAAACGTCAAAATCAGAAACGCGCTTATCGCCCTCAGCTGCAGCGCCGTTTTATTCTTCTTACTGATGGGAGCAAATTTGGCGGCGCCGTTTGAATCCTTCTCTCACTATTTCATAGACAGAGGTGTTGAACTCACGGGCGGCCGCAACATCGTTAACGTCATCGTCGTCGATTTCAGAGGGTATGACACGCTGGGTGAAATTTCCGTTCTCGCGATTGCCGCGTTGGCCGTCTACAATTTGATTCAAAGCCGCTTCGCGACGAACAAAGAAGACACAGATGCCGAGACCTCTTTAAATGAAACGAACGCGCAGGGCGTCTTTATCCCGAGCTGCCCGATCCCCGGCCTGCCGACCGGCGGAAACCCCGCATTCGGGCATGTGCCGTGCGACACAGAGTCGCCGGACAAAAATTCAGGCGAACGGCATATCGGCCAAGCCCTTCAAAATCTTGATAACAAAGGAGACAGAAAATGACCTCGATTATAACGAAAACAATCTCAAGAGGCGTCCTCTTAATCAGCATACTGTTCTCCATTTACTTGATGCTCAACGGCGCGAACTATCCCGGCGGCGGTTTCGTCGGCGGCGTTTTATTCGTTTGCGGCATTGCGCTGGTGTATGTCATTTACGGCATGAAATACATAAATACAAGGCTGCGGCCGAATTGGCTGACTTGGGCAAGTTACGGACTGCTGTTCGCGTCTCTGACAGCCATTGCGCCGATGCTTGTCAATTACAATTATTTCAGAAGCGCATTTCAGTTCTTCTACATTGATGTCTTTGGCATACACATCGGCCATTTCGAATTGGCATCGGCGATGATGTTTGACATCGGCGTTTATTTCACCGTAATCGGCGCCTTGCTGTTTATCATTACAAGCATCGCTTCCGACAAAGTCAAAGAGCCGAAATCCGTCATCATCAAGATGTCTGAAAACGTCGACAGCCGCGATGAAACGGAAGACGTGGATTTAAGACCGAAAACGCCGGCGCGGCTTTTACAAGCAGCGGAAGCCGCAAAAGCGGAGGAAGCGCAATGACTGAAAACCGCAGCGAAAACCGCAAAAGCGGCGGAATTGCAATGACGGTAAACCGCAAAAGCGGCGGAATCGCAATGACGGTAAACCGCAAAAGCGGCGGAATCGCAATGACGGAGGAAGCGCAATGACTGAAGTATTGACAGCTTTGACCATTTCTCTCCTTTTCGGAATCGGCGTCTACATGATCCTTCGCCGCGACATTATGAAAATCGTGGTCGGATTCTGCTTAATCAGCCACTCCGTTAACTTAACGATTGTGACGTCCGGCATTTTCACGGGGCCCCTTGTCGCCATTTTGACGGACTCCGTTAATGAGCACGCCGGTTTCATTTTCGCTGATGATTTTGCAGGCGGCGTTTTGTCGCCGGTCATAACGGGAGCCGCGGACAGCGTCAATTATTCCGACCCGCTGACGCAGGCGCTTGTGTTGACAGCCATCGTTATCAGCTTCGCGACCACAGCCATATTACTGACGTTGGCTTACCGTATCAGTGAAGAGTACGGGACAACCGACGTCGATGAACTCAGGAGGCTCCACGGATGACCGACTGGTTATTAGAATTTTTTCAAAGCAACGCCGTTGTTTTGCCGGTCGCCGTCTGTCTTTTGATGGCGCCGATTATGCTTTTCATAAAAAGCAGCCCGACCTTTCAAAAAGTTTTGGCCGTTCTTGCCTCTCTTGCCCTTTTGGGACTTTCAGCTTTGCTGTTTTGGACCGTTTACACACAAGGCATTCAGGTTTACGATATCGGGGAATTCGGCAAATACGGCATCGTTCTGGCCGCCGACATGCTGTCAGCGCTGCTTGTTTTATTGACCGCGTTCATTTCTCTTTGGGTCATGATTTACTCTTTCGATTACATTGAAAAGAAGTCCCTCAGCAACAGCTATTATCCGCTTTATTTCATGATGCTGGGCGGCATTTTCGGTATTTTCGTCACGGGCGATTTGTTCAATTTGTTCGTTTTCTTTGAAATCATGTTTTTGGCATCAGCCGGCTTGATTATGGCAAACGAATCATTAAACGTCACGGACACTTCGCATAAGCTGGAGGCGACTTACAAATACATGCTCCTCGGCATGCTCGGCTCCTTTTTGATGCTGGCGGCCATCGCGACGATTTACGCGACGATCGGCTCACTGAACATGGCCGACATAGCGGCAAAGATTCGTGTTTTGGACGACGCCGGAACCGTTCCGTGGGTTGTTTACGGCGCAGCGCTTCTCTTTATTGTTGTTTTCGGCAACAAAGCGGCGCTTGTTCCGCTTCACTTCTGGCTGCCCGATGTTCACCCGACAGCGCCGACGCCTATTTCAGCCATGCTGAGCGGTATTATGATTAAGGTCGGCGCGTATTGCATGCTTCGCGTTTTGTTCTTGGTTTTGGCGCCGGCGAAAACCTTTTTCCTCCCGATTCTCATGTTCTTCGCCCTCCTGACAATCGCGGTCGGGGCGATATCCGCCATGGGACAAGCGGACCTGAAGCGCGTTTTAGCGTATTCCAGTGTGTCTCAGATCGGCTATGTTTTGCTTGGATTATCCTTTGGAACAATCGGCGCGATCACGGCGGCGATTATGTATTTGGTGAACCACGCCATTGCCAAATCAATGCTTTTCCTGGTCGCCGGCGGCATTATTCATGAAACGCATACGCGCGACCTTCGAAAGATGGGGGGCTTGATAACGGTCCTGCCGCTCTTATCCGCGGTATTTTTGGTCGGCACGATGTCCGTTGCCGGTTTCCCGCCGACGGGCGGTTTCATTTCCAAATTCGCTTTGTTCCAAGCAGCCGTCAGCGATGGTTTCTTTTTGCCGCTCCTGATCGCGGTCGTGATGGCTGTCGTCACCGTCTTTTACATGTTCAGAACATGGATTGCGGTCTTTTGGGGTGAAAACAAAGGCCATCTCAGAGACGCTGAAAGGGCAGCAGCCGCGGCAGCAGCACACGCGTTGGCGGAGGCACACGCGTTGACAGAGGCGCATGGAGCAGAGGCGCATGGAGCAGAGGCGCATGGAACAGAGGCGCATGGAGCAGGGGCGGAGGCACACGCACAAGCAGGGGCGGGGGCACACGCAGAGACAGAGGCGCACGCGCAAGCAGGGGCACATGCACAGACAGAGGCGCACGCGCAAGCAGGGGCACACGCACAGACAGAGGCGCACGCGCAAGCAGGGGCACACGCGCATGCAGGGGCGCACGGGGCAAAGAAAAAGCACGGCCTTTCTCTTGAAATCGTGCTTCCGATTCTTGCTTTGTGCGGGACTGTAATTCTTTTGGGCATTTACCCCGAACCGCTTTACGAAATTTCCAATATTATCGCGACGCAGATCCTTGATCCGACCGAATATATCACAACCGTTCTTGAGAGGGCACCCAGATGATTCGACCAATGAAATATGCAATTTACGTGCTGATGGGCTTCATTTGGCTCTTGATCAGCGGCGGCTTTTCCATCGGCAATTTCTTGCTCGGTGTGTTCCTTTCGTATATGATTTTGTATCCGTTTAAGGACATGTTCACTTTCACGGATACGACGCGGGATATCATTCGTAAAATCCCGAAAAAGATTTTTTATCTCTATGTTTTAATTCGCGAAATTGTGAAGGCCAACTTCTATATGGCTTATAAAATCCTTCAGCCCAAGCTGGACATCCGCCCGGGCATTATCGCTTATCCGTTTACGACGTCTCGAAGCATTTCAACGACGCTTTTGGCCAACACCATTTCTCTGACGCCCGGAACTTTGATTGTGGACGTTCACGTCAAAAATCCGACATTAAAAGGCCCGGGGATTTATTACGTCCATTCGATTTACATCGAAAGCCCGAAAGCCGTTCGTGACATCATTCGCGATGACATAGAACAGCCTGTTTTGGAGGCGTTTGAATGATCGGGCTCGTGACGGTGACAAATATTGCTTTGACAATCTCAACCATTGCTTTGTTCTTGGCGGTTTACAGGGTTTTCGTCGGCCCGACGGTTATGGACCGCGTCGCGGCGTCAGACGCCATCGGCAATACGTTGGTCGTGATTTTCGCGATTTACGCTTTTTCACAGCAGTCGGAGTTCCTGATCAATATTGCTCTTTTGCTCGCTTTGATTTCTTTCATCGGTACTTTGGCAATGGCGAAATACATTGACAAAGGAGAAGTGATTTGATGTCGGAATCTTTGCTCGCTTGGCTGGATTTCGCAACCATTCGCCTTTACGTCAGTTACTTCTTCATTCTCTTCGGCGCCGTTGACCTTTTGATTGGAATGATTGGCTTAATCCGCCTACCCGATGTTTACAACAGGCTTCACGCCACAACGAAAATCGCGACAACCGGCGCTTTTTTCGTCCTTCTCGGCATTTTGATTCAGGAAGGTTTTACGCCTTTTGGATTCAAAGCAATCGCAATCGGCATTTTCCTCATCATGACGGCGCCCGTTGCCGGCCACGTGATTGCGAGAGCGGCTTATAACATCAATATTCCGCCGTGCGACCAGACGCTTCATGACGCTTACTGCGGCAAGCGCCAAGGCGATTATTGCGACGACTATGACTTCCACGAAGGTTCTTATGTTTACGTGGATTTGGACCGCGACCATGAACAAAGCTCCGCCGGCCACTTCGAGGAGCATTTGGTTGAACAATTCTCTGAAGAATTAACGGGTTTGGTCCAAGACATCGATACATCCACCCCCGACACCGTTCATCCCGAAGACGATATCATAGACGAAGAAGAATTGATCACCGGTTCCGAATCGCCGGACAAAGCGGCGTGCGTCTTTGACAAGTTCGATGACGAACTCTATGACACGCTTGACGGCAAATTCGATGACGAGCTTTATGACAAGCTTATCAGCAAGTTTAATGACAACTCCGACGACGAACTTTATGACAAGCTCGCCGGCGAGTTTTACGGCGACCATGATGAAAACGCGCCCGAGGCGGCAACCGAAAAAGCGGATACATCCAAGAAGGATGGCTCCAAAAACGAGACCGCTGAAAAGAAAGCGCCGAAAAAGAAGTTTCTGAAAAAGGAAAAGTAAAATGCGGTAAACAAAAAGACCCGAAATCCGGGTCATGATACCCATTTTACTTTTACGTCACGCGTGTGCCGGCAAAGCATTCGCGGCATGGAGAATCGGCATAATGCCGATTGAATCAATCCTGATTGAATCTAATCCTGATTGAATCTAATCCTGATTGAATTATAATCCCGATTGAATCTAATCCTGATTGAATCAATCCTGAAATGGAAGATTTCGCCTGAGTTGCAGTCTTAACCAAGAACAAACTTATTATACTATGTATTACTTTTACATCGTATCGTAACAACAAAAAAGTTTCAGACCTCTTTTGTTAAGTTAAGATATCTCTGTCATTCCTATTGACACAGCCACCCTCCGACGCTTTCAAACAAAGCGTTTTTTATTTTTTCTTTTTTTTCTTTTTTTCCTTTTTTTCTTTTTTTTTATTTCCAACAGGCAACAGAATAGAGTTTTTCATCTCATAAAACTGAAAGTCTTATGGTAGGAATTTTTTATTGTCGGCACAATTCTTTGTTATTTTGTAAATGTCTGTAATTTCTGAGTTTGCAAACAATAGATTTAACTATTTGAGCTATGTTTTTTGGTTATATTTAAGCGCGCATTTCTGAACAATTCCTGCGTTTGGCCGTTTCCTCGTTGCGATTGTTCCGGTTTTGCCGAAATTTTATTAGTTTTATAAATTTTATTATTCATTATTCACTGTGAATTCCATGTTTGAAATTAAAACGCCTTCCCGCGTTCACGTCACGTTAATTGACATGAACGGGCGCTTTGGAAGAATCGACGGCAGTGTCGGTTTATCCCTTGAAGACGGCGGCATTCATCTCCGCGCCAAAAGATCGGATACCGTGACCGTGACCGAACGGTTCGGCAGCGGCCGCGCGGATACAAAATTATGCGACCCTGTTTTTTCCAAACACATTCAAGACATTGTAGCGCCGCTGCTGCCTGAAAATGAAGGCGCCGAATTCGAGTTTCTCTCTCCCGTTCGCCAACATATCGGTCTCGGGTCGGGCACCCAAATCGCTCTTTCGGCTGCGGCAGCCGTTAATGATTTATATTCTCTGGGCAAAGGTGTTCGCGATTTGGCTAAAATCGTGCGCCGCGGCGGCACGTCGGGCATCGGCGTTTTAGCTTTTGAAAGCGGCGGATTCATTGTTGACTGCGGTCACAAGACAGCGGACAAGGACGGGTTTTTACCTTCGTCACGAAGTACGGCGCCGCCGGCGGATATGATGTTTCGTTTGGATTTCCCGAACTGGGACGTCGTGGTTGCTGTTCCGCCCGCTCGCGGTATCAGCGGGGACGCAGAAAAAGCGTTCTTCCAAAGCGTTTGTCCGGTTCCGATTGAAGATGTCCGCGAGATTTCTCACATCGTTTTAATGCAGATGTTCCCGGCGATTGTGGAACAAAATATTGAAGACCTCGGAAATGCCGTCAACCGTATCCAAGAACTCGGCTTTAAAAAATATGAAGTTGAAATTCAGCCCCCCGTTGTCAAAGAAACGGCTGCTCTGATGTTAAAGAGCGGTCTTTACGGCGCGGGCGTCAGCTCGTTCGGCCCCGCGATTTACGGTTTCTCAGAAAGCAGAAAACAATCCGAAGAAATTCGTGAAACCCTTTTAGAGAAAATGCCCGCCGGCAGCGAAGTATTGATCACGAAAGCCAATAACACAGGGGCGGAATACAGTGTCTGATTCAAATCCGTCCGGCTCGAAACCATCCGGCTCAAAACCGTCCGGCTCAAATCCATCCGGCTCGAAACCGTCCGGCTCGAAACCGTCCGGCTCAAATCCATCCGGCTCGAAACCGTCCGGCTCGAAACCGTCCGGCTCGAAACCGTCCGGCTCGAAACCGTCCGGCTCAAAACCGTCCGGCTCAAATCCATCCGGCTCGAAACCGTCAGGTTCGAAACCGTCCGGCTCAAATCCATCCGGCTCGAAACCGTCCGGCCCGAAACCGTCCGGTTCAAATCCATCCGGCTCGAAACCGTCCGGTTCAAATCCATCCGGCTCGAAATCGTCTGAAAGTATTCAATTTATAGCGTGGTTCGGTACCGTTGACTATGAACCCAAGTCCGGCTTTTCTGCCAAACCCAGAAAACATGACACGGCAGACCCTGACTTTTTGGCGGATGATTTCATTGCCGTTTCATCCGCTTTATCCCCCGAAGCGTCCGCCAATATTCGAAATATTCAGAGTATTCGAAATAATCCAAATATTCCAAATATTCAAGCGGTTTCCTTTTTAAAACCGTCTGCCGTACCTGAAAAACCGGATTACAGAAAGCTTGCGTCGGATGCGGGGTTGGCGGACTCCGATTCCGAATATCTCTCTCTTCTTCGTAACGTTGCCATTCGCTCTGCGCGAAAACAGCTTTCCGCCGCGCTTTCCGAAGACAAAAAGGTCACCCATTCGGTGGAAGCGCTCAACGATTTGAATGAAACGATCAATCATTTAACGGAACGGCTGACGGAATGGTACAGCGTTTATTATCCCGAATTGGATTTGCCGGGCGACGCTTATGTCCGCTTCGTTTCTGAAATTCCCGAATCGGCATCTCAGTCTTTGATGGGCGCGCCTGCCAATGAAGAGGACCTTCGTATGCTTCAGGGATTTGCGGGCGACATTTTATCTCTTTATGAACGAAAAGCGGCCGTTGAGTTATTTATTTCTGACAAAATGAAAGAAACGGCGCCGAATTTATCTCAAGTCGCCGGCGTCGTTTTGGGCGCGCGCCTGCTCAGTATGGCCGGCGGTTTAAAAAACTTAGCGGCGATGCCTTCCGGCAGCATTCAGGTGATGGGCGCCGAAAAAGCGATGGTCAAACACCTGCGCGCCAATGCGCCGTCTCCGAAACACGGTATTATTTTCAGCCACCCTGTCTTGAATACAGCGCCGTTTAAGGCGCGCGGAAAAATTGCCAGAGCTTTCGCGTCCGCAATCAGTCTGGCGGCGCGGACGGATTACTATTCCGGCGTTTTTAAGCCTGAAATCGAATCCGATTTCAATCTCAAAGCCGTCAAAATCAAACAAAACGTTTCCTGTCAAAAAGCGGAGGGGCCGAAATGACCAAAGCGACCGAAACGAACAAAGTGAACAAGGAGACCGAAGCGAACAAAGTGAACAAGGCGACCGAAGCGACTGAAAAGACCGGCTCCCTTTTAACACAATATTCAAGCGGCGTTTACGAAGGCCGCGCGAAAGGCAAGTTTCAGATTTACACAAAAAACGCCGCCCCCGGAATTTCCGTTTACGGCGAAAAAACGCTCATCACCGACGACGGCACGGAATACCGCTCATGGGACCCGAAACGAAGCAAACTCGGCGCTTTGTATCAAAAACGCCTCCCTGTTCCCCTTCGCTCCGATTCCCGCGTCCTCTATTTAGGCGCCGCGTCGGGAACAACGGTCAGTTACGTCTCTGACATTTTAGCCGATGGCGGCAACGGCGTCGTTTACGCCGTCGAATTCTCAGAAAAGCCGATGCGCAGCCTCGTGATGCTTGCCGAAAAGCGCAGCAACATCATTCCCATCTTTTCCGACGCGTCCCGGCCGGAACTTTATTTCCCGATCGTCGAGCCCGTTGATGTGATTTTTCAGGATGTCGCGCAAGCCAATCAGGCGGAAATCGCCTGCCGGAACGCGGCTTACTTCTTAAAAGACGGCGGCTATTTGATTTTATCTTTAAAAGCCAGAAGCATTGATGTCGCCAAAAACCCGAAAAAGATTTTCGGCGAGGAAATTAAGATTCTTGAGAAGAGCGACGATGTTTCGTTTAAGGTTTTGAGGACAGTGGATTTGGCGCCGTTCCATGCCGATCACATGGGTGTGATTGCGGTCAAAAATTCAAAGAAACAATAAACGTCGAATTTCTTTTTCCAAATCTTCGAAGAATACCAAAAATTCATCAATTATCGATAAAATTGTCGATGCGATAATGTAATAATTGTTTTAGAAATGACAGATAATGTCATTTCTTTTTCTTCTTTGACGACGACTTGTTGGACTGCTGAAGAATCGTGGGCAAGTCAATGGCGTATTGTCCTTCTTCTTTGATGCCGACAACGATTTCTTCTTTGTTCATAATGGAACACAAATTGAGTTCATAGGAGCCTGTGTCCAAAATACGAATGGAGTCGACACGGTCGGTGTCCAAGTCTTTTTTATTGACCTCATCAGACTCTAAGGCGCGGTCTATGTCTTCCAAAACGCTGTCAATGGATTTGACTTCTTTTTCTTTGACCCGTTCTTCAATGTTCCAGCTATCGGGTTTTTCTTCCGTGACAATCTCGGTCATGGCCGCGCCGGTGCCGGCCTCTTCGTTTCTGACATAAAAGAATTTATTCCATTTGCATTCCGGACAGCCGGTCAATATGACAGAGTCGCCGTCACCAAAAACCGAACCGCATTTTGTACATCTGTGTGGCATTGATTCACCTGATAAGTAAAATAATCATGAGTCAGTTCAAATAATAATTTTCGCGTACCCTATAACACTTCATTACAATATTTAAAGATTTATTTCTTAAGGCTTCGCTTTCAACCTAAAGCTATAAATAAAAGAAATCATTTGTTAACCTGCTTTCTAATGACCGATTCAATTGAAACGGTTTTAAGCCGATTTTGTTTTCAAGAAGCGAGGTGGGGTAGCCAGGAGATCCCGACGGGCTCATAACCCGTAGACCGATGGTTCGAATCCATCCCTCGCTATTGATTAACCCTTTTTGTTTCTTTTATTCTCTTTTTGTTTCTTTGCTCTTCTTTTGTTTCTTTGCTCTTCTTTTGCTTCTTTGTTCTTCTTTTGCTTCTTTGCTCCTCTTTTTGCTTCTTTGCTCTTCTTTTGCTTCTATGCTTCTCCTTTTGCTTCTATTCTCCCCTTTTGTTTCTGCCGTCTTCAAAAAATACAGAAACAGAAATAAATAAGAATGAGAATAATGATTCAAGAGAAATCAAAAATTAAATTTTTTAACCTCTTAATTTCAATGACTTATCAAATTCTTTTATTATCTTTTATTATTTGTTATTAGTATGTCAGTGATTCTTTATGGCGCAAAAACTGGACCCGTGGAAGTCGTCTGAAATCAGCGATTATTCAAAACTGTTTGAAGAGTTTGGCATTTCTCCGTTTTCCGATGTGCTGGACGAGATTCCCTGCCCGCACAAATATATGAGGCGAGGGCTCATTTTCGGCCACCGCGGCTATGAAAAGATTACGGACGCGATGAAACGCCGTCAGCCTTTTGTCGTTCTTGACGGATTTATGCCGACAGGCAAGGCTCATTTCGGTCACAAAATGGTGATGGACCAAATTGTTTGGTACCAACAGCAAGGAGCGGTCGCGGTTGTCGGGATGGCTGACCGCGAAGCGCACGCCGTTCGCGAATTAACATGGGAAGAGTGTAAACGAATCGGCGTTGAAGAATATATAATAAGTCTTATCGCGCTCGGGCTTCAGCCGGAAAACGCCCGCCTTTATTTCCAATCGGAATGCCAGCCGGTGAAGGATTTGGCCTTTGAAATCGGAACGAAAGTCAATTTTTCAGACATGGCTGCCATTTACGGTTTTTCAGGCGAGACGCATTTGGCGCATATGATCAGCGTTTTGACGCAGGGCGCCGACATTTTGCACTCCCAGCTTTCGGTTTATGAAGGCCCGGTCCCCGTTGTCGTTCCGGTCGGCGCCGACCAAGACCCCCACATCCGCCTGACGCGCGACGTCGCTTCCAAAATGAACATGTTCCTCATCGAGCGCCGCGCCGACCAAAAGACAGGCCTCCCTTATTGGAGCGTTCGCGGAAAAGGAGCGCCGGAAGGGGCATTAAAAACGATTGAACAAAATATTCGCGGCGTATTCGGCGGCGGGGTCGGCGGCGGTGGCGGCGGAACCGGCAGCGGAGTCGGCGGCGCCGGCGTTTTAACAAAACTTTCAAAAGAGCATCTTGATATTTTCGGCGACATCAGTGAAAACGAATTGGAAGAAATCGTCAAAAATGCGGAGCTTGCTCACGGCGGTTACGCGTTTATCATGCCTGCTTCTACTTACCACCGCTTTATGAGCGGGCTGACGGGCGGCAAAATGTCCAGCAGCATTCCTGACAGCAACATCGCGCTTTCCGAGGACCCGAAATCGGCGGTCAAGAAAATCATGAAAGCAAAGACCGGGGGCTGTGAATCGGCGGAAGAGCAGCGAAAAAACGGCGGCGACTTTGACAAGTGTTCCGTTTATGAATTATATTTCTTCCATTTGGCGGATGACGATGAAGAATTGCTTCAGATCAGGGTGGATTGTTCAAGCGGGAACATTTTGTGCGGCGAATGTAAAAAGAAAGCGGCCGGCAAAATGGAAGCCTTTTTGATTGATCATCAAAAGAAACGGGAAGAAGCTTACGATAAATTACCTCTTTTCGGTATCGATTACCGGCGCAAATGAACAGCGCAATTGGACGGCGCAATTGAACGGCGCAATTGAACGGCGCAATTGAACGGCGCAAATGAAAAATGAACAGGGAATTCAAAGAGGAATTATTCAAAACAGCGGAAATGTTCAAAACAGAGGAAATATAAAAGATGAATTCCATTCTAACAGGTAAAATTGACGATGGGCGTTTCAGCTCGTTTTTTGGTGTTTTGAAATGACGGATTACAATTTAACGAATAATGAAAAAAAGGTTCTTTTGGCTTTGAATGAGCTCGAAACGGCCGGATTGAAAGAGATTATCGAAATCTCGGATTTAAACGGCGACGCATCCTTACAGGCCGCCTTTTTATTGGAAGAAAAGGGCTTGGCGAAAGTCATTGAAGAGTCTTTTGAACTTTACGGTTTATCGGGCGAAGGAAAACAATACGCTGAAGACGGTTTGCCGGAGAGGCAAATTATCAACAGCATCAAAGACGCAACGTCTCTTGAACACATTCGAAAAACATTCCCGCCTCACATCGTCGGTATCGCGACCGGCTGGCTGCTGAAAAAGAAATGGGCGAAAATCGAAGACGGCGTTTTAATCCCGGCCGGCGACGCGCCGAAGGGGCGCGATGAAAAAATTCTCAGCGACCTTTACGAAAACGCGCTGGAAAACAACACGTTTGACCCTGTTTTTGAATTGCCGGCTGAAGTTGCTTCCGATAATGTTATTTCCGATTTGATTAAGCGAAAGCTCTTGGAAAAAGAAGAGTACACAGAACGCAAAATCATGATTACCGCCGCCGGTGAGTCTTATGCTGCCAAAGGCATTACGATTGCTGAAGAAATCACCCAAATCACGCCCGAGCTTTTGCAAAGCGGCGATTGGGAAAATAAGTACTACCGCCCTTACAAAGTTCAAAAACCCGCGCGGCCGATTTACGGCGCCAAAATTCACCCGTATCAGCGTTTGATAGACCGGATGCGCCAAATCTTTTTGGAAATGGGTTTTTCTGAAATCAAAGGCGATATCGTTCAATCTTCTTTTTGGAATTTCGATGCGCTTTTCCAGCCGCAGGACCATCCCGCCAGAGAAATGCAAGACACTTTCCATTTGGACACACGCTCTGAGCTGCCTGAAAAATACGCGGATAAAATTCGCAATGTTCATGAAAACGGCGGTGACACGGGGTCTGTCGGTTGGGGCGGCATTTGGAGTTCGGAAATATCGGAAAAAAATGTTCTTCGAACGCACACAACTTCAGTGACCATCAAATATTTGGCGGACAATCCGACAGGGCCGGTGAAGGCTTTTTGTATTGACCGCGCTTACCGCCGCGAGACCATTGACCCGACGCACACGCCTGAATTTGAGCAGCTGGAAGGCATTGTCATGGACAAGGACATGAGCTTTGCCAATCTTCTCGGCTGCCTGAAAGAGTTTTACAGCCGGATGGGTTTTGAAGAAGTCCGTTTCCGCCCGGGCTATTTCCCGTACACGGAACCGAGCGTTGAGCCCGAGGTTTGGGTTGACGGTTTGGGATGGGTCGAACTCGGCGGCGCCGGCATCTTCAGAAAAGAAGTGACCGCACCTCTCGGAATCACGGAACCCGTTTTGGCGTGGGGTCTTGGCGTCAGCCGCGTCGCGATGCTGAAACTCGGTTTGAAAGATTTAAGAGAGCTTTATCAGTCGGATATTGACTGGCTCAGAAAGAGTGAAATCGGAAAAGGAATTTAATTTTTCCGTTTTATTTCTTTCTACTCTATTCTTTTTCGCTTTGTTCTTTTTCGCTTTGTTCTTTTCCGATCTATTCTTTTCTGCTTTATTTTTTCCGCTTTATTCTTTATCCGCTTTATTTTAGCTTGTTTCACAGCGGGATGAATTTATTGTTGAAACAATCTGTTGTTGCAACAATCTGTTGTTGAAACAATCTGTTGTTGCAACAATTTGTTGTTGAAACAATTTGCTGTTGCAACAATCTGTTGTTGCAACAATCCGTTGCAGAAACAATCTGTTCTGGAACTAATTCGTTATTGGGATAATTTATTGCCAAAATTTCTGCCTTTCTCTCATACACCTATAATATATACTGTGGTTTTATTATTCAATTTACACATTGTTTACGATAAAAGATATGCAATTCTAAGGTACATAATCGAAAATATGCAATTATGATATATACAATTGAATGATATATAATTATTAGGCGAGCGACTGTAAGTATCTGATTGTCAGATTTTTCTCATTTTGCCATTCTATTATAAGTTGCTTACTAATTTATAATTTGTTTCTAATTTATATCCCGGTTACATTTTTGCCTGTTTGGAATCAAACGCCGCTGTACCCGGATATAAATATCTAACCCTCGGCATCCCTTTTTGTCATTTATCTGTTTTTTTCCTCTTGTTATAATTGGTCACTAATTTTAGTTATGTTTGAATCAAAATTATTGCGACAATAATTCCTTATTCATTCAAGCTATCAAAATTTTGTTCGTCGTCTCTTTTTTTTATTTTCCGGCAATTTTGAAATCAATCAGGCATTGAACATAATAAAATTTAAAATGAAATTTGGTTGGCTTAGTTTCAAATAAATTTGTTTTGCTTTTCTTATTTCATTTGATTCGGAGAAAATTCGATTCAAAAAAAAAAGAGGGGGTTAATGTATATAGACATTTGACGAATAGGGTACTTGTGAAAGACGCAAATATCCTTTTGTGTCTTTATACACGTATGGTTCGTGACTGAGGAGATGGAATAAGACAACTCGTTAAAAAAAAATCATGACTGTTCAAAATTTTTGAGCCTGATTGATCAAAATAACGATAATTAATTTCTCGAAAAGTTTGTGTATTTTGAAAAAAATGTGTGGTTTCAAAGGAAAGTTTCGTGTGTGTGTTGAAAAGCCTTTAAAACGTTATGCAGTTCGAGGAAAATGTTTGTTAACACAAAACGTTTGTTAACACAAAATGTTTGTTAACGCAAAATAAACGGTTGTTTTACATCTCCTTTAAATTACAGATCGAAACGGAGAATCTAATATGTTAGACTTGAAGAAAGAAGATATTACAGCAATTCTTACAAGATATAATGTGGCCATGGAAAAAGCCGTGACCCCGGACGAAGCAGCAAAGCAACTTTATCCGAAAGATGAACTCTATAAAGCAGTGGCCGTCGCAATTTACGAAGGTGAAGAAGACGATGTCATTGCAGCACTCGACGGCTGCATTAAAGCCGGCAAAGACCC
Organism: Candidatus Methanimicrococcus labiotermitis; assembly: GCA_009784005.1. Taxonomy (GTDB): domain Archaea; phylum Halobacteriota; class Methanosarcinia; order Methanosarcinales; family Methanosarcinaceae; genus Methanimicrococcus; species Methanimicrococcus labiotermitis. Next base: position 25,357 of record WRCE01000001.1, on the reverse strand, counting down.
GATCAAATTAATCGACGAAGCCCTCCTCCCCGGAATGGCCGTTGTCTCCAACTTATATGACCAGGGTATCATTTTCCTCCCCAACGTCATGATGTCAGCTGACGCCATGCTCGAAGGTATAGACTACTGTAAATCCAAGTCCACCACAGCTCCGAAAGCAAAGGGACTTGTCGTTTGCCACGTTGCAGAAGGCGACGTTCACGACATCGGCAAGACAATCGTCGCCGCTCTCCTCAGAGCAGACGGATTTGAAGTTGTCGACCTTGGCCGTGACGTTCCGGTTAACGAAGTTGTTGACGCAGTCGTCAAAAACAAACCCGTCATGGTGACAGGTACAGCTTTGATGACCACCACAATGTACGCATTCAAGGAAGTCAACGACAAACTCATCGAAAAAGGCATCAAAGTTCCGTTCGCATGTGGCGGCGGCGCTGTTAACCAGGACTTCGTTGAGACCTACAGCCTCGGTGTTTACGGTGAAGACGCAGCAGTCGCTCCGAAATTCGCGAACTTCATTTTGAAGAACGGCGCAGACATTGCAAAGCTGAGAAATGAATTCCACACCCACTAAGGAGGCAGCAAAATGACAGTTACCAGATACACAAAGATGGCATATGCAAATGCAGATGAAATGACCTTCGGCAGAGCAAAATTCCCGGTTAAAGCAGGTTTAGGCCTCGAAATCGGCGCAGGACTCACAATTCCCGAATTGAACTACGCTCCCAGACCGCAGGCCGGTGTTTCCAAAGAAGCACTCGTTAAAGAATACGAAAGAATTACAAGAGACGCAATGGGCAGAATCGTCCAGATCGGTGCCCCCGCTGTCTGTTTGGAATCCGAGCACGTTCAGCAGATGTCCAACAACCCCTCCTGGGGCGCAGCTGTTGCACACGCACAGAAAACCATCATGGAAGAATTCCACGAAGAATACGGCGTGAAATGTGCTCTCAGACACACAATCGGTGACATCCGTGAAGACAGAGACCTCCTCGCCCTCCGCGGAAAGAAGAACGACACCATGCTCGAAGCCTTTGACCAGTGTGCCGCACAGGGCGCTGACCTTTTGTCCATTGAAACAATGGGCGGCAAGGAAGTCTTCGACTACGCAATCATCCGTGACGACACAGCAGGTATCCTCTTCGGTATCGGTGTCCTCGGTACAAGCGACATGGAATTCGTTTGGCAGAACATCGTCAACATCGCCAAGAAGAACAAAATCGTTGCAGCCGGTGACACAGACTGTGCCCAGGCCAACACCGCAATGTTCATTGCCGGCGGTCTCCTCGACAAGAACCTCGCCCACACAACAGCCATCGTTGCCCGCTGTATCTCCGCCGCAAGAACCCTTGCAGCATACGAATCCGGCGCAACCGGCCCGGGTAAAGACTGCGGTTACGAAAACTCAATCATCAAATCCATTGCCGGTATCCCGATCACACAAGAAGGTAAATCCTCCACCTGTGCTCACTCCGACATCATGGGCAACTTGACAATGCAGGTTTGTGACATGTGGTCCAACGAATCCGTCGAATACCACGGCGAATTCGGTGGTACAACCGTCCAGTGCTGGGTCGAATCCCTTGCATACGACTGTGCATTGATGAACACCGCACTGAGAACAGGCAACGAGAAATTACTCCGTGACCTCCTCACCCTCTCTGACAAATACAGAGACCCCCAGGGCTATGTGCTTGCATACGACAACGCATTCCGCGTCGGCGAAGCAATCGCAAAGAACGGCAACGACACATACCTCCGTTCCAAGGCAGCCGCAGAAACCTGCTGCGCAATCCTCGACGAAGGTGTCAAGGGCGGCAAACTCGTTCTTACCAAATTCGAACAGAATGCCCTCAATGCAGTTAAGAAGGACTTGGCAGCACTCCCCGCTGAGAAAGCCAAATTCGTCGACCAGTGCTTGGAAAAATACAATGCAGAAGTCGCTGTTTTCCAGTTCAAGGAAAACTACGCCCTTTAAGCATCAAACTAAAAAAAACATTTGGCAAGAGTTTCCTCTCATTCTCTTGCCATTTTTTTTTATTGACTTTGTTTCTCTTCTTGTTTTTTTCTTCTTTTGTTTTCTCTTCTTTTGTTTTCTCTTCTTTTGTTTTCTCTTCCTTTGCTTTGTTGTCTGTATTTGCCGCCTGTATTGCTACCTTATAGCACTTTCTATATGCATCAGCTTTTTTTTGTAACAGCCGTTCGCTTCGCGAACGGGGCACTGCCACCGCCACTGCTGCTACCGCCATTGCTGCTACCGCCACTGCTGCTGACTCAATGAAAACGAGTAGCTTTGCATCTGAGTGAAAACGAACGCCTTGAATCAATAAAAACAAAAAACCACACAAGCCGACCTCCATTTTCGGATTTGGGCGATGCGAAGCAGCGCTCAAATCCGAAAATGGAGCTTTCTGCTAAAAATATAACGAGAAATTGCAAACAGTATTTTTTTGAAAAAACCAAGCAGAAAAAACCAAGCTTCTTTTTTCTTTTTTCTTTTGTACATGCATCTGCTTTTTTTTGTAACAGCCGTTCGCTTCGCGAACGTGGCACTGCTACCGCTACTGCTGCTACCGCCACTACTGCCACCGCCACTGCTGCCACCGCCACTGCTGCCGTTTGCGCTACCTGTATTGTTGTCTATATTTGCTGCCGGTTTTTTCTGCCGCTCCTTGCTTTTCCTTCCTCTGTTTCCTCTTCCTCTGTTTCCTCTTCCTCTGTTTTCCCACTCTCCTCTACATTTTTTGTTGTCTGTCGATTATAAAAATGGCATTCGCTCCTTTTTCACGTCAATCAATGAACCCGATACCGATAACTTCTGCTGCCGTTTTTAAAAATAGGACCTCTCTCACTATTTGTTTTCAAAAATTTGACGGGCGAAAAGGCTTTTAAAGGGTGAATTCGTTTCCACAGGAACCGTCTGTCGGAGTAGGCAGACAGGCTATTGTATTTTAACAATTATATAAAAAATGAAAGGTTAAATATATGAATGAACAAACTATAAAAATTGCGGACACGACCGGTAATCCGGGCGCTCTCGGATTGACAGGATTTTCGCTTGCAACGCTGTTGCTGAGTTTTTACAATATGGGAATTTTTGGCGAGAATTTGGCTGTGATCGCGATGGCGATTTTTGTCGGCGGTTTGGTTCAAATGCTTGCCGGAATGCTTGCATGGAAAAAAGGAAACACGTTTGAAACCGTTGCTTTTACGTGCTTCGGCGCCTTTTGGCTCAGTTTCGCCTACATCTTAATCGCGCCGTTCGGCGCCGCGGCTGCGAGTGATTTGTCGCTTGGCCTCTACCTTGTTCTCTGGGGTATCCTTGGTCTGGGCCTGTTCTTCGGTACACTGAAGATGGGTGTCAAAGCTCTGATTGTCATTTTCGCCCTTTTGGTTTTGACATTCTTCGTCACCGCCGCGTCCCACTTTGTCGCGGTGCCCGCAATCGGTCTTGCCGCCGGCGTCTGTGCCTTCGTTTTGGGCGTGTCCGCGTTTTATGCGGCAATCGCCATCGTGTTGAACGAAAACGGTTACAAGCTTCCGATGTAATGAAAATGAGAAACAACCGTTTCTCATCTTTTATTTTTTAAAAACGATACGATCTAAAATCCGTTCGAATCCGGACGGGACGATTTTGATTGATTTTGATTGATTTTGATTGATTTTGATTGATTTTGATACCCGCGACGGCATAATTTTTTGGTCGGCGAATTCGATTTTTCAGCGGTCTGTACGAGTGTGCGGCAGGATACGCAAGTGTGAGTGAGCGGGTGCAGGTGAGAAGGCAGGCGAGCGAACAGGCAAGCAGGCAGGCAGGCGAGCGAACAGGCAAGCAGGCAGGCAGGTGAGTAGGCGAGCAGGCAGAAGCAAGCAAGGATAAGCAAAGATGGACAGAGGAGGAGCGGTGGCAGCAGTGGCGGTAGCTGTGCCACGTTCGCGAAGCGAACGGCTGTTACAAAAAAAAGCAGATGAATGTGGAAAGTGCTGTTGGCAGTGGCAGATTGCAGGTGGCAGATTGCAGGTGGCAGATTGCAGGTGGCAGATTGCAGGTGGCAGATTGCAGGTGGCAGATTGCAGGTGGCAGATTGCAGGTGGCAAGGGCAATCAAGGGCAGGACAGAGGCAGACAGGCAAGCAGGCAGGCAGATGAGCAGGCGGGCAGATGAGCAGGCGGACAGATAAGCGACAAAACGAAAACGGATGGACAGACGGGCAGGCCTACGGGCAGGCAGACGGGCGGGCGGGCGCGCGACCGAACGCAGGCCGCCAAAAGAGCGGGCGGACGCAGGCGGACAGGCAAGATGTAAAGCGAAAGCGGGCGGGCGTTTTGTATGGTGCGGCACAATTTAATTTTCACATTTTTTCTTGACGGGAAAAAATTATTTTTAATATGGTTTTTGGAAAACAGATAACTGAAATTTTCAGAGGGCGGGCGCGGAAAAGAGTTCAGCTGATGCTGAAAAAATTTTTGAATTTTTGATTGTTTTTGATTAGTTTTGATTCTTTTTGTTCATTTTTGACGCTTTTTTTTTGATTTTTTTTGATTTTTTTTCATTATTTTGCCCTGTTTCCGCGCACTTCATTTTTTCCATAGTCAATTGTCGATATAAACTTCGTTTTTGTGAATAACATTCGTTATTCGTTGACATTTTTTACGGATTTTTCGGCGTAATGATTATTTCAAAAAACGGATGTGGGCGGCGCTTCGTTTCCCCGCCCATTATACTGAAAGATTTATAAATAGGCTGAACACTTTACCTTTTTGCTGATAGGTATAGATTACCATGCATGCAGGAAATCAATTTCTTGTCTTTCTTGTGCGCGTTCTTACCTTTTAGTTATGTGTGATTAATTATAAATTATTGTAAAAGTATTCAAAACGTTGTTTTGATAATTTTGGAGGATTATAATTATGTCTGAACAAGTGGTTAAAATTTCTGACTCTTGGGCAACACCGGGCGCACTCGGTTTGACCGGATTCAGTTTGTCAACATTAGTCTTAGCGTTCGTTAATTTAGGATTAGCCGAAGATGCCATCCCCCTTATCGCAATGGCCATCTTTGTCGGCGGTATCGCTCAGTTCTGTGCCGGTTTAATGGCATTCAAGAAAGGCAGCACCTTTGACCTCGTTGCATTCTGCGGCTTTGGTTCATTCTGGCTCAGCTTTGCCTACATCCTTTTGACAGGATCAGGCGGTATGGCCACCGGTCTCTACTTGATCGTATGGGCTCTCCTTGCCTTCGCATTGACACTCGGTGTCATTAAATTAAAGGCAAAAGCCTTAATCGGCGTCCTCGGTCTTTTGACAATCGTTCTCGTCATCTCCGGCGTTAACGCAATGATCGGCGGTCTCGCAATGGTTGCCGGCGTTTTGTGTGTCGTCCTCGGTCTTCTCGCCTTCTACACGGCAATGGCTATTGTCTTGAACGAAGTCGGCTACAAGTTCCCGCTCTAAGCGACGCTGACAAAAACTTCACATTAAAAAACAAGGCAAAACAGAGGCCTGCGCCTGTCGGCGCCGGTCTCATTTTACCTTTTGACTAAAAACGAAATATTGTGTTTACCTTTTTGGGCGCTTCGGCGCCCGTCTTCCTTTTTTTAGAATTAAAACCCGAGAGATGCATCTCTTTTCCGCGTTCTTTTGCACAACAAGAAACCGTAAGGTTTGATTGTTTGATTAAACGATTCGTCCAATCTCCCTTTCCATATACAAGGTCGGCTTATTGCCTTTCCCTTTCCTTATACAAGGCAGGCTTATTGCCTTTCCCCTTCCATATACAAGGTCGGTTTTTGCCTTTCCTTTTCCTTATACAAAGTCAAGTTTCATTTGACCGGAATCCACAACTCGCAAGCGCCGTTTTCGTCAAACGCCTCAAAATAAAACATGTAATTCATGTCAATCTCAGCGCCGATTTCCGGTATTCCTTTTTCAAAAAATTCATGCCACGCCGCTAATATCGGCGCGCCTTTCGGTACGGCGGCAACAGCGAAACGAGCGGCGGGTATCGCTATACAGGTTGCGCCTTCGGTCACGGGGGTTTGACTTCCCGCTTCAACGCCGAAAAGATAAATCATAACGCCGCCGTCTGTCATCGGCAAAACGGGGGCGCCGTCTTTTGACATATATGAAGCGAAAAAGAAGCGGTTTGAAACAGACCTCAGTTTGCTCTCGTACTTCTCTCTGAGAATCGCGCAGTCTTTTTCAAGAGACGCTTCCGTTGTTTCTGTCGGGTAACCGGAAACGTAAAATGAATTTTTTGTTTCAAATCTGATGTCCATTTTGAATCCTCCTGAATGTGCTCTGAATGTGCTCTGAATGTGCCCTGAATGTGCCCTGAATGTGCCCTGAATGTGCCTTGAATGTGCCCTGAATATGCCCTATTTGACAGATAATACCAAAACTAAAACCAAAACTAAAACCAAAAAGGAGATGTGTCCTTCTTGATTAAAGATATGGATTTGCTCATCAGGCGCGTTTGCTCTTTTCGGGGTTGATGAACTTCACGAAATCCGGAATCTTGTCGGTCTCCGAGTCATAGCGAGACGTTCCAACGCCGACGAAAATCAGTTTTGTTTCATAGGCGGTGTCTGAGCCGGCCTTCAGGTCTTTTGACGTGAATGAGATGTTGATTTGATGCTCTTCTAAGCCGGTCTTTCGCATTTTGGACATGACGGTTTCATTGCCGATTCTGATGGCTTCATCGACGGCTTCCTGATAAACCGCGTATGTGATTCGTTTGCCTTCGTGGAACAGCATGTATTCCGTTATTTCCAGTTCGTTTTCTTTGCGAACGCTTTTCTTGATTAAGAGTTCCGTTCTGTATACGCCTTGGCCGACAAGAGAGCCGACCGCGTTTCCGACATCGGAAAACTTGGGCGTTAAGATTTCGCCCTGAATCAGTTTGCCGATTTCCTCAGCATAGGCTTTGGAAGGGCCGCCGATTAATACAATCGGAATGGAGACGGCGAATTTTGTGTGATACCGACCCGACAGGACTTTTTCAACATCCCTTTTGGAAATTCCGGGAACCAAATACTCAATCAAGCTCGCCGACATGTTTTCAGCAACGCGGCGTTTCGTGTAAAGCGCAAACTCCTCAGGGGTCATATGCGTCAGCCTGTCGACTTTTTGAGCGCCGATAACAGACGCTTCCGCCTTCCACTCGCTGTATTCGCCTAAAATGTGGAGCGCATCCGTCGGCGTAAAGCCAATCGGTTGAATCAAACGTTTTTTGACAAGCGCTTCCAAAACGGATGACATCGGCATTTTTTTATCCAGCCTTTCAAACATGTCGCTCCAAGAAACGGGTGCATCCGAATCGATAATGTCGTAAATTAACTCTTCCAGACGCGTCATCTCAATCGGCGGGAAATCCGTTTTGATATAGAAAACGGAAGGAAGGATGTATTGGGAGATGTATTTACGCGGCGGCAGCTTGGTTGCCTTCAGTTTGTCCAAAAAGCCCGGATAGAGGACGGCGGCGCGGCAAAGCGGCATGACGCGCAAAGGACCCAAATAGATTCGCTGATTCGGGTCATCGGTTGTATAAACGTGACTGTCGCCGCCGGTCGCAACGGTTTCCATTCGAACGGCTTTGACGCGCGTCGACCAGCCGCCGACAACGGCGCCGGATTCATCCATCTCGGGCAGACCGTCCATTAAAAGCGCGACATCCGTACTGGTGCCGCCGATATCAATCATCGCGCACGTTTTCAATCCCGACAAATAGGCGGCGCCCATCAAACTGGCAGCCGGTCCCGAGAAAATCGTTTCAATCGGTTTTTCAAGCGCTTCTTCGATGCTGACGGCCGACCCGTCGCATTTAAGCATCAAAAGTGTCGCGTTCATTCCGATTTCTTCCATTTCGGTGACAATGGATTTGGTAAAGCTGTATGTAATCGGAATCAGCTGAGCGTTTAAAAAGGCCGTCACGGCGCGCTCGTAAGCGCCGAGATCTTGAGACAGTTCATGGCCACAAACAACAGGAAGGCCTGTCAGTTCCAATATTTCCTTTTTCACGCGAAGCTCGTGGTCGGCATTTCGCATACTGAAAAGAGACGAAACGGCAAAGGCCGCGACTTTGTCTTTGTATTTTTCGGCAAATAACCGAACCGATTCAACATCCAAGGGATTGAGTTCTTCCCCGTTGCTGTCGTGGCCGCCGTCAACGATACAATACATCTGCGCCGGCAAAATGTCGGGGATTTGGTATTCGCCGACCATAATCAAAGCGACGGGAAAACCTTTGTTTTCCAAAATCGTATTGGTGGAAAGCGTCGTTGACAACGAAACAACATTGACTTCCTTCAACTTTTCAAAATCCAAAATCTTAATCGCCGCCTTGATGCCGCCGATCGGATCGGGATAAGTCGTCAGCGCTTTACCGGCCTCAACCACAACGCCGTCATCTTCGCGAATCAAAACCGCGTCTGTGTATGTACCGCCCGCGTCAATTCCTAAACTGTAAGCCATCTTGTATCACATCACATTTTTTGAGATTAACTGAATGAAATGGGTTTCAATAGTATATCAATTTATTACAAGGTATAAATAACGGCATACTGAAAAAGCGGATGTTCAGCGGTTTTTATCAAAATTCGGAGAATATGCGATTATGCCAATTCTCGCCGGCATGTTGCGCGTTTTTCGTCGCCGTCTTTGAATTTTTCATGTCTTAATTTCACTGGATTTCAGCTCGTAACAAAATTTATTTAATATATCGGCGCAATGCAATCAAAATATTATTTTGCGTTTCGCATTCGTTTTTATGACTTTAAATGAACTTTAACCGGTATTTTCAATGGACCACTACGAACAACTGAAAACCATTTGTGAAGGTCGCTTTACGGCTGCGCCTTCTGAGCTTTGCTGCTATTCCGGCGACGGGTCCCAAGTGAAGGGCTGTCCCGATTTTGTTGTTTTCCCGAAAACCGCCGGGGAAGTGTCTCAAATCTTGGCTTACGCGAACAAACATTTGATTCCCGTCACCGCGCGCGGCTCGGGCACCGGCCTTGCAGGCGGCGCCGTTCCTGTTAATGGCGGTATTCTCTTGGATATGTCTCAAATGAATCAAATCATCAGCGTTGATATTAACAACATTCAAATCACAGTGGAACCCGGGATTGTTTCTGACAGAATCAATGAAGCGCTTAAGCCTTACGGCTTCTTTTTCCCGCCGGACCCCGGGAGCGCCGCGACTTGTACAATCGGCGGCCAAATCGCGAACAACGCGAGCGGTATGCGCTGCGTCAAATACGGGACGATGAAAAATTATGTTTTGGATTTGGAAGTCGTGCTCGCCGACGGCACCATTATTCACACCGGTTCAAACTGTTTAAAATCCTCTTCCGGTTACGATTTGTCCCGCCTTTTTGTCGGGTCGGAAGGGACGCTCGGAATCATTACGAAAGCGGTTTTGAGAATTGCGCCGCTGCCGAAATCCCGAAAATTGATCATGATTTCTTTCCCGTCGCCGGAAAATGCCGGCTTGTCCGTTTCTCGCGTTTTTGCGGCGGGCGTGACGCCGTCGGCTTGTGAAATAATGGACAAGACATCCGTTTCCGTCTTGACAAAGTTAGACCCAAACATCATCTTCCCGCGCGACGGCGATGTGGTTTTGTTTGAAGTGGACGGCAGCAAAAACGCCGTTGACGAATCCGCTGAATTGCTGGCAAAAGCTTGCGAAGACATTTCAAGCAGTATTCTGATTACGGACGACCCCGCCAAAATGAAAGAAATCTGGGATGCCAGAAGACTTCTGGGCGCCGCCATATCCAAACTCGACCCGACAAAGACGCGCATTTACGTCGGCGAAGACTTAGGCGTTCCCATTCGGGAATTGCCGGCAATGATTTCAAAAGTTTATGAAATCACAAACAGCGCGGGCATGACACCGATGATTTACGGCCACGCCGGCGACGGCACGGTCCATGTCGGCTTATTCATAGACGTGCTGGATGACAAAGAGTGGGAAAAAATTCACGCGACCGCCGACAAATTGCATTTGGCTGCCATCGAGCTTGGCGGAACCGTCAGTTCCGAGCACGGCATCGGCGCCGCTCGCGGCATGTATCTTGAAATGCAGTGCGGCCCCGCTTTTGACGTGATGAAAGCGATTAAGAAAACGATGGACCCGAACGGCATTTTAAATCCGGGCAAACTCGGCATGTGAACGAACGGCATGTCAATGAGCGGCATGTAAACGAACGGCATGTAAACGAACGGCATATCAATAAACGGCATATCAATAAACGGCATATCAATAAACGGCACGTCAATGAGCGGTGTTCAAATTATTAACGGCATGTCGATGTACAGCATGTCAATTCCCATTATCGTTGAATTAAAAACGAATTCAAAGAGGTTTTTTAAGTATGTCTTTTGAAAAGGTGGATAAAAGAGATCTTTACAGATGCGTCAGCTGCGGTAATTGCCGCTCCGTCTGTCCCGCTTTTGAGCAAACGGGCCGCGAATCCAAAAACACGCGCGGCCGTATTTTGATTATCCGCGGCATTTATGAAGGAAAATTGGATGACGAATCCGTTTTTGACAGCATCAATTCCTGTACGACCTGCGGCTACTGTACAGAAACGTGTCCCGCCGGCGTCAATCCGCCGAAATTAGTGGAAGCGGCGCGCGCAGGCTTAACGAAAACCGGAAAAATGACGCCGACACAGATGAGAATCCGCGACACAGTGGCGCAGTATTCCAATACGCTCGGCGTTGACGGCGACAGGCTCGGCTGGCTTAAAGAAGCGGGGCTTAACGAAACGGGGCTTAACGAAACGGGGCTTAAAGAAGCGGGGCTTAACGAAACGGGGCTTAACGAAACGGGGCTTAAAGAAGCGGAAGGGGAAGCCAAAACAAAAATCAAAGCCGTTTATTTTGTCGGCTGTTTAGATTCTTACCGTTATCCTCAAACCGCGCTGAAGACTTACAAAATTCTCAAAAACCTCGGCGCCGGCCTTTTGGAAAATGAAAAGTGCTGCGGTTCGCCTCTGATTCGTCTCGGTTTTGACCGCGAAGCCGCCGATTTGATAAAACACAACGCGGAGCAGGTCAAAAAAAGCGGCGCCGATACGATTATTGCCGGTTGCGCCGGCTGTTTCAACACGCTCAAAAACGATTATGCCCTTGAAGGCATCACGGTGACGACTGTTTCTGAATACATATTGTCTCATATCAGCGAGCTCAAAGATTGGCTCGCCGCCGAAAATTCGGATATTCACAAGCTTGACATTCCGGTGACATATCACGACCCATGCCATTCCGGCCGCCACAACCGCGTCTTTGACGCCCCTCGCGCTTTGATTCGTGAAATCGTCGGCGCCGGCAATTTTAAAGAAATGACAAACATTCGTGAAAAATCCAGATGCTGCGGCGGCGGCGGCGGTGTTCGCTCAGGCTACAACGAATTATCATTGGCCATGGCCAAAAGCAGGCTGAGGGATGTGCCGGCGGGCGTTCAATACATCATAACGACTTGCCCGCTTTGCCTCAGGAATTTAAGCGATGCCGGCGGCGATATTCCCGTCATTGATATTGTTGAATTGCTGAGTATGGCAACGGAAAAGTAAGTTCAGCCTCCTGTTCGTGAATTTATTTTTATTGCCAATCCCCTTTATTTTCACGGCGCTTACGCTCATCTTTTTTTTGCAATGTAAAAAAATAAGAGAAAAATAAGAGGAAAAAAAGGGAAAAATGAGAGCATCTCAACGATTCTTACAGATGCTCTTTCAGGAAATTACGAATATCTTCGGATTTTGCCCAGCCTTCGTCCAGTCTTGAAATAACTTCTTCGATTTCGCCGCATTGTTCGAATACCTGCGCGGCGGTTTCTTCTTTTTCGTATATTTCCGTCAGCAGGACAATGCTTGACAGCGGGTTTCGGATGTTGTCAACGATTGCGGCAAACTGATTGATGTTGCTTTCCAGCTGTTCGTATGAGCGGCGCTTTATTTTTTCATCGCGCTTGTTGTCGGTAATATCAATTGCCAAAAGAACGTAGCCGGTAATGCTTCCGTTTTCATCCTTGGACGGATTGGACAGAATTCGCCAATATTTTCCCTTTGTACTTTGGATTTCAATGTCAATTCTTTTGTTGACTTCAAATTCATCAAAAAAAATCCTCGATTGTTCCGGCTTGAACAATTTTCCGCTCATCTCAAGGATCTTTTTGCCGACGATATCATTTTCCGTCAGCTCCGTTTCCAAGTAAAAAGAATGGCTGACCCATTTAATGCATTCATCGAGTGTGAGGTAAATGACAATTTCCGGGACGAACTCTAAAATTGTGTTCTGTTCAATGTCTTTCTGCTTGACAGCGTCTTTCGCTTTCAAAACCTGACTGATTAAACTCGCCAGCAGGAGACCAAAAACGGTACACAGTAAAAGAATGATTAAAACAAAAAAGATGCCTTGGTTTGTCGTCAGCGGTTCAAACAAAATATGCAAGACAGAGATCGGGTCCACATTTTTGTTCATCGGATCCAATGCGAGGAAACGCGAAAAAGTTTCCGCTAAGATAAATAAAATGCCAATCATCACGGACAGCATGACGACCTTGTATTCTAATTTCATTAAATTTCCTCCCCTTTTTGACTCTCTTTTTGACTCTCTTTTTTAAGCATTTGCGATTACTTAAGGATGTTTTTATTGTATTATATAAGTTTATATTTTTCTATGGGAAAAGCTTTCTGCGCTTTTTGCGTTTCCTGCGCTTTTTACGTTTTTTGCGCTTTTTACGTTTTTTGCGCTTTTCAGTTCCCGCTGAAACGTCTTTGCCCTCTTCGCTCATCGGGAATCAGACACTTCGGTCCGCTGCCGATTAAATCTTCCCGTCCCGCCGTTTCCAGCGCCTTTTGAATCATTTCGCGGTTATCGGGGTTGTTGAACTGAAGCAAAGCGCGCTGCATTTTCTTTTCCGTTCTCGTGACCGGCACGTAAATTTCCTCCATCGTAAACGGGTCCAGCCCCGTGTGGAACATGCAGGTTGAAACGGTCATCGGCGTCGGCGTAAAATCTTGTACTTGTTCTGTGTAACGGTTCCTGTCGCGGATATATTCCGCCATCTCCACCGCGTTTTCTAACGTACACCCCGGGTGCCCGGATATCTGAAACGTGACCAAAAACTGATTCAAGCCGCATTCTTTGTTAATGCTTTTAAATTTCTCCTCAAACCGCTCATACGTTTCCCGATTCGGCTTTTTCATGATTGCTGTGACACTGTCGCAGAAATGTTCCGGCGCGACTTTCAGTTGTCCGCCAACGTGATGCGCGCACAGCGTCTCCAAATAACCGTCATCAATCAGCGCCAAATCAAAACGAACGCCGTATCCCGTCAACACTTTTCGGACTCCCGGGAGTTCTTGCAGTCTCTTTAAAAGCGCAAGCAGACGGGAATGGCTCGGGTTCAAAGACGGGCAGATTTCGGGAAGCAAACAATTTTTATCGGTGCACGCGCCTTTTTTCTCCCACGCGGGGCAGGTCATGCCGTACATATTCGCGCTCGGGCCGCCGATGCCGTTGATAATGCCGCCGAAATCAGGCGCCTCCGTCAGCGCTTTCGCCTCCCGAATAATTGACTCTTCGCTGCGGTTGCTGATTGCCCGTCCCTGATGTTGCGTGACGGCGCAAAACGAACAGCCGCCAAAGCAGCCGCGATGGCTTGTAATGGAGTGGCGGACCACATCCAGTCCGGGCACCGCTTCTTCGTAGGACGGGTGTTCCAGCCGCAAATACGGCAACTCATACACCTCATCCATTTCCGCTTCGGTCAGACCCCTCATCGGCGGGTTTTGGACAATAACCGTCTTTGGATGCGGCTGCACAAGCTTTTTCCCGGAAACCGGATTTTGATTTTCATAAATGATTTTAAAGGTTTTCGCGTATTGTTCCTTGGAGGCGGCAACCGTTTCAAAATCAGGCAACTCGATATAAGAATCGGATTTCAGAGACTTGGAATAAATCGACTCAATTGACCCCGTCGGCTCAACCGACCCAATCGGCTCAACCTGCTCAATCGACTCAACCTGTTCAATCGGCTCAACCTGTTCAATCGTTTCAAATTCAGGTGACTCAATCCGCTCAACCGGCGCGCGTCCTTTTTTTATGTTTTTCCATTCTTTGACGGGCAGTTTCCAAACGGTTCCCGGGATGTCCGTTATGTCTGAAATTGATTCGTTCGCATCCAGCCGTTTCGCGATTTCTTTAATTTGAAGTTCGCCCATTCCGTAAACGATCAAGTCGATGGGCGCGTCCGCTAATACGGATTTACGAACGTCGTTTGACAAATAATCATACTCGGCAAACCGTCTAAGCGACGCTTCTATGCCGCCGGCGATTATCGGCACGTCGGGATACGCTTGGCGGAGGCGGTTGCTGTAGGCGATGACAGTCCGGTCAGGCCGTAGCCCGGGATGGCCGCCGGCGGTATACATATCGTTTTCGCGTTTGTACAAAAGCGGCGTATAATTGTTCACAATGGAGTCGGCGTTTCCGGCGCTCACTGAAAAAAACAGTCTCGGCTTCCCGAGCGCTTCAAAATCATCTTTGTTCGTTTGGTCCGGCTGAGCAATGATTCCGACGCGGAATCCCTCTCGCTCCAAAACGCGGCCGATGATTGCCGTTCCGTAACCGGAATGGTCGACATAAGCGTCGCCGCTGATTAAAATAATGTCTAATTCGTCCCAACCTTTTCTTTTCGCTTCATCAAGGCTCATCGGCAGAAATTCATCCGCCCGTCTCAAAGCTTCCTTTCGGCGTTTCTCGAAAAAATGGTTGGTTTTTTGGTCAGTTTCGTTTTTTTTTGTTTCGGGTTTGTTTGATTTGGATTCGTATTTGTTTGATTTGGATTCGGATTTGCTTGATTTTGGCTTGTATTCGGAATCTTTCTTTCCCCTCGAATCCGAAAACCTTGACGATTTTCCGCCGTATTCCTCAGGTTTTCCGCCTGCGCGTTCATCCGTCTTCCATTTGAATTTCATATCAGAAGGGTTTTCCTCCGCCGAATCCGTGTTGCCTGCGCTGCCGCCACTGCCGCTTGCTCCGCCACCGCCGCCTGCGCCGCCCGCCCTGCCTGTGCCGCCCGCGCCGAGACGCCCAATCGGTTTTGTGTTTTCGCTCTTCTTTTTGCTGAGTTCTTTTTCATGTTTCGGCATGACGATTTTTGCTTCATCGGCGCCGAGGCTGCCTGCGGATTTTCGCGACCCTAACACTGCGCGTCTGTTGTCGGCTTTACCGACTTCGACTTTGCTCACGGTTCCCAAAGTACCCGCTTTCCGGCGGGCATTATCTTTGCCGTCCCCATCTTTCTCTTTCTTTTTTTCTGTTTCAGGCATTTCGCCACCCATCCTGTTCTTTTTCCTCTCAGGTGTTTCTCTCTATTGTTTCTCTATGTATTGTTTCTCT
The DNA here is from genome assembly GCA_009784005.1 of Candidatus Methanimicrococcus labiotermitis. Lineage (GTDB taxonomy): Archaea > Halobacteriota > Methanosarcinia > Methanosarcinales > Methanosarcinaceae > Methanimicrococcus > Methanimicrococcus labiotermitis. Next base: position 9,952 of record WRCE01000001.1, on the reverse strand, counting down.
CTGTTGTTTTTCAACACTGTTGCTTTTCAACACTGCTTGTTCATACGTGAAGACATCATATAGGACAATTCGACAGACCGGCCGGCTCCGCCAATCATCGGCCCGCCGTGTCCCGGGTATAAGTTTTCAATATTAAGTTTTCTCAGCTTGTCAATTGACGCTGTCATTTTTTCAGGCGCGGAAACCGGAAAATCCGTTCTTCCGATGCCGCCTTCTGAAAAAACGGTGTCGCCGGATATTAAAGTTTTTGAATTTTCCTCATATAAACAGATGCATCCGACGGTGTGACCGGGCGTGTGAATCACTTCCAAATATTCCTCGGCGCCTTTTTCATTTTGGCCGATGGGAATTTTTTCGCCGCCTTTGTACACAATATCGGGTTTCGGGCAATTGATTTTGCTGCCGAAATTCAGCGCGCTCGATTTGCTGTTGTCTTGTAAAAACGGGGCGTCGGCTTCGTGGATCGCCAACTTCGCGTGACCGTGCGCCAGAATCTCGCCGGCGCAGCCGCTGTGGTCGTAATGGGCGTGCGTTAAAATGATCAACTCGATGTTTTTGAGGGGCGTCACTTGCTCCAGCCGAGGCAAAACCTCGCCGGCCGTCATTCCCGTGTCAATAATAATCCTTTTGTTGATCACATAAATGCATGAATCGTAATATCCCGCGTAAATCGGTTCAATTTGCATGTTTTTTCACCGCTTTCCTTCATTTTTTTAATCGATTTCCTTCATTTTTTTTTATCGATTTCCTTCACCCTTTGATCACGCCGACCGGAATCAAGCGGGCAACCTTTTGGGCAATGCCGAGCCGGTCCACCACATCGACCACGTCGTCGCTGTTTTTGTAAACACTCGGCGCCTCTTCCGCGATGACTTCGGCTTTCTCCGCGCGCACGGTGACGCCTTGGCGCGCCAGTTCTTTTTTTACTTCTTCGCCGCTCATGTTGTTTTTGGCTTTCCCGCGGCCCATCACGCGGCCGGCGCCGTGGCAAGCGCTGCCGAAAGACAGCGACATTGAATTGGGGCCGCCTTTTAAGATAAATGACGGCGTTCCCATGCTTCCCGGAATTAAGACGGGCTGGCCGGCGTCTCTGTATTGCAAAGGTACTTCATTGTGACCGGCGGGGAAGGCGCGGGTGGCGCCTTTTCGGTGAACGTAAACATCTTTCTTTTTGCCGTCAACTGTGTGGGTTTCATATTTCGCCACGTTGTGCGCCACATCGTAGAGCAGTTCCATTCCCAATTCATCCGTATCTTTGCCGTAGAACCGTTCAAAGACCTCGCGCGTCCAATGCATGATGATTTGACGGTTCGCCCAAGCGTAATTCGCGCCGCAGATCATCGCTTCATAATAATCCTGCGCTTCTTTGGACTGCGCGGGCGCGCAAGCGAGCTGCATGTCGGGGACATTGATTTTGTACTTTTTGACAGCCTGATTCAGATTCTGCAAGTGGTCAGTACAAATCTGGTGGCCGGCGCCGCGGGAGCCGCAGTGGATCATGACAGTGACTTGGCCCTCAGATAAGCCGTAAGCGGCGGCTGCGGCAGGGTCGTAAATTTTATCAATGTACTGAATTTCCAAAAAGTGATTGCCGCTGCCGAGTGTTCCAAATTGGGGGCGGCCTCTTTTTCTGGCTTTCGTTCCGACTTTTTCGGGGTTGCCGCCTTCCATAAAGCCGTATGATTCACAGTTTTTGGTGTCGCTTTCAATGCCGTAACCCGCCTCCACCGCCCACTGAGAGCCGTGTAAAAAGGCTTGGGTCAATTCTTCGTCGGTCACTTTAAATTGTCCTTTAGAGCCGACACCTGACGGTATTGTGTGAAACAATTTATCCGTCAGTTTTTCCATATGAGGTTCCACATCACCCAGTTGAAGATTCGTTTTCATCAGGCGAACGCCGCAGTTGATGTCAAAACCAACGCCGCCCGGGCTGATCACGCCTTCTTCGGGGCAGAACGCGGCAACGCCGCCGATTGTAAAACCGTATCCCATGTGAACGTCAGGCATCGCCATGGAAAAATCCAAAATGCCCGGCAGTTTGGCAACATTCGCGACCTGATTAATTGTTTCCCTGTCGATTGTCCCAAGCAGTTTTTCCGACAGAAAAATGCGGCCGGGAACGTTCATTCCGCCGGCATGAGACATGGGTATATCCCAAATATTTTCGCTGACGCGGCTTAGATCTTTTCTCACGTCTGATGAGTCGTCCGGTGAGTTAAAGTCGTTTTTTTCATAATTTCGATTTGACATAATTTTCCCTTTAAATGATTGCGTTAAATGATTGCGTTAAATGATTGCGTTAAATGATTGCGTTGATAGATGAATAATATAATAAAGGAGTTTTTGATTTAAAATGTTTGATGACTGAGCCGGCTCCGAAACGGCGCTCATGAAATCTGACAGCGTTTACCAATCCAAATTCACGAATCAGACCGCGCCACAAATTCACAATTCAAACTTACAAATCCGAGTTTACAAATTCAAATTTACAAATCCAAAACAACTTCGGTCTCGTATCCGTCTTCTGTTTTATCAACACGGATGCCGCTATAAGTGACCGCTTTCACTTCTGTCTTGAAATCTTGACGCTCGCGGTTGATCGGCTCGCCCGAGGCAACGGCTTTGACGACATATTTCTCTTCGCCGTCCTCGTTTTCATATTTGCCGATTTCTGAGACGCTGACTTTTCCGATCATGGTTTCTTCGGAGTCAAACAAAAAAAGAAGTTCTGAAAGGAAATCCACGATTAAGTTTTCCAAGCTGACGGTTTCCAATTCAATTTCAAAATCAATTTCCGGCGTGACCGTTTCAACATCGGCAATGACGGATAATGTTGCGAGAGCCGCATTTTCAAAAAGCGTTTCTAAAGTTTCGCCGCGCGCGATAAAACGGATATCGGCGATATGATCCAAATAAATAAAAGGGGCTTTTGATGACATTTGTTTTCAAAAAGTTATAATTTATGTTTATGTTAAAGTTTAAAAAACGGCCGCGCCGATTTAACTTTCGAATTCTGCTTTCGGATTCAACTTTCGGGTCCAATTTTCAGATTCAACCTTCAGCTTCCCGCCTGCTCTTTTCGTCCTTATCTTCTCGGTCAAGTTTTTTCCATATGTGGTAAATCCGCTGGAATGCTGTAATGTGGGACCCGACGGCAATAATAATCATTGCCCACCCGAGGAAGGAGACGCCCCAAAACGAGGCGGCCGTGTCGTACCACGCGATATAAGCGAAGTCGGCGAAGGAGGACGCCAAAATTATTATCAAACGGTCGGCGCGTCCCATGATGCCGCCGTAATACCGCCCGATATCCATGGCCTGCGCTTGCGTTCCGAGGTAGCTTGTCAAAAGGACGCCGGCTAACGCGATGATTCCAATCCACCACGAGCAAAAGCCGCCAAAAACAATACCCGAAATAATAAAAACGTCGGCGTAACGGTCAATAACATGGTCTAAAAAGTCGCCTTTTTTGCCGGCGATGCCCCTTAAACGGGCAACAGCGCCGTCCAAGGCGTCCAATCCCGAATTGATGAGAACGCAGATGGCGGCGACCAGAAGGAAATAATAAGACGCGTCCAATCGGAAATAATTGTCACCCGCCAAATAATAGAAAACGCCTGCGAATATTGAAAATAAACACGAGATGATCGAAAGCGTATTGGGCGAAATCCCGATCTTTATGAATATCTTTGCGACCGGGTCCACAATCGTTTCTGTCACATACGGTCTGAGCGAATTGGCTGCCATTGGATGTATTTCCCTGATTGTTTTGAACTGCTTCTCTATACTTGTTCTTTTACCTATATATAACAATTCGATTGAAAATAATAAAAATAATTGGCCGGCAGCGGATGAAATTCTTTGGTTTTATTTTGGTTTGAATTTTGTTTGAATTTGGTTTATTTTGATTTTGTTTTGGTTTATTATGGTTTACATTTTAAGCCTTCTCATACATGTATTTGATTTTCGCCGCGTGCTCCAGCTGCGCCGTGATGTAATAAGCCTCTTCCAACGTTTCGCCGGCGGCAATCGTTCCGTGCCCGAGGACAACGACACCTTTAATATTATCGTCTTCAAAGGCTTTTGCCGCATTTTTTGCAAGTTCTTCGCTCCCAATGCCGCCTTCCACGATCGGTATCCTTTTCAAAAAGAGTTTTCCTTCGCTGTCAATCGGAATAATTTCCGTATTTCCCTTTTCAAATTCCAGAATCGACATGACAACGGAATAAGGGCAATGAGCGTGAAGGATTGCCTTCGCTTTCGTTTTCTGATAAATTCGGCGATGAATGCGTGTTTCGGAAGACGCTGTTTTCTCAATGGCGCCAAATACGCTTTTTGGAATCATCGTGTATTCCGGCGAGTCAAAATCAGGCGTTTCGGCAAACGTTTCAACAGGCGCCTCGTTAGGCTCTTCGATAGGCACTTCAATGACGCTGTCTCTTTGAATCTCATCCAGCGCCGTTTTCGTTTTTGTAATCACGAAAGAATTGCCCGATGCCGAGCGAACGCTGATATTCCCGAAATTTGCCTCCACCAAGCCGGAAGTGACGACTTTTTTGCCGATTGCCGAGATATTCTGCCACATTTTGGATAACCTGAAAAATTGTATGGTTTTTATTGACGTCTATTGATGATTAATTGATGATTAATTGATGATTAATTGATGATTAATTGATGATTTTATTGATGATTTTGGTGTTTTTGATGATTTATTGATAATTTTATTGATGGCATCATTTAAAAAAGCATCATTTCGCATTATGCCATAAAATTTATTAATTATGAATTGTATCTGAGCACTACTTCAAAGCGCCTCGTTGGCTTAGGGGTATAGCGGCTGACTTGTAATCAGCAGGCCGCGTGTTCAAATCACGCACGGGGCTTTCTTTTCTTTTGTTCGGGCCGCGCGCCCGAACAAAAATTAAAAACTAAATTATGATACGAGCGATTTTTTTCATATGATTCGGGATTGTTGACCGGAGCGTATGCTGAATTTTCGTTCTGACTTTTTCAACAATTCCATTTCAACTTGACCGGATTGGGTTCGTTCTCCGCGGCGACAGCACGAAGCGCATTTGTGTAGTCAAGGCACACTTCCTCTGCAATTTTCGCATACACGTCATCGGTTGCTTCAAGTCCCGCGCGGTCATAGGCGACAGCCGCCGCCGCATAGAAGTACAGGCCAAGCGCGTGCGTCAAGGTGTGTACGACTGCCGTGCCTTGGCCGACAGCCCTTGCCGCCGCCTGCGCCGCGGGATTCGCGTTAAGCTCGCGAGCGGCTCCATGGCAATCATTAAGGATGATATTTTTGACGACGGGAAATTTAACCTTGCCGTCAAGGTAGTCATGAGCGGCGTTAACTGCTTTTCGCGGGCGTTCATCGCCCGGGCAATGCTTCTCAAATATCGGCAAAATCTTGTCTTGCGCGTACCCGAGGCACCACTTACGAATTGTTTCCTTGCTCTGTGTGTCAATCAAGCCCATCAGCGTTACCACAGACGGCGCCTTCGGGTCACCGAGCGTTTTTCGTAATTCCTTCTTTGGCATTGCATTTCGCCTCCTTAAATAAAAGTCAAACCCCGGAAACGGCAGGGTCGGGTGACGGGTGTTCGCGGTTCCTTTCCTCAGATCCCTTTTTCATTTCCTCGGCTTCCCTTTTCATTTCCCCGGCTTCCCTTTTCTTTTCCCCTCTCTCCCTTTTCTTTTCCCCTCTCTCCTTTCGGCGTTCTTCCTTCTCCTTTCGTTGTTCTTCCTTCTCCTTTTGGCGCTCTTCTTTCCATATCCTGAAAGAATGGCGGATGAAGTAAGGATAAACATAATGCCGGAAAACCCAGCGGCTGTTTTTGTTCAGCAGCAGGCGAAGCGACGGCAGACACAAATGCGGCAGCCAAAACGAAAATACGATATCGGTTTTGCCCTCGGCGGTTCTTTGTGACAGGTCGGGCACAACGAGTATCTCGTCTCTCATAACGGCCGCCATCTGTCCCGCTTTTTGTCTCTTTCTCGAAAAGCGGGACGTTGCTTCGACGTGAAGGAAATAAGCGTAAAGGGAGGCTTTAAAAGAGTGGATGCCGCCGTATGACAGCGCCGTGTCGGCGGGGTCGGATAAGCCGTAAATCAGGTCCGCCGACAATTCCGTAAAGTTTGTTCTCAGCAAAAGGGCGCCGACGAAACGGGCGGCGGCGCGTGAAATTTTAACAGAGGCCGAAATCGAATCGGAAGCGAATTGAGACGGGTTTGATAAATCCACATATTTTTTCATTTCCTTCAATTCATTTGAGATGTCTTCTGAAATATTTTCAAAGGCAAAGCCGAAATCAAAATCGTAATCGTCTTCTTCGTCATCTTCAAAATCGTAATCGTCTTCATCGGCGTCTTCAACACCTTCAAAATCAACACCGTCATCTTCAACGGTTGACGTCTCGTGCTCGGCGGCATCCGCCGCCTCATATTCAAAATCGGAAACGTCTGCCTCTCTCATTTCATCCGTTTCTTTCATTTCATTCGCTTCTTCTCTTTCGCCCGTTTCTTCTCCTCTCTCCGTTTTTGTCATGTGCATGTAGGCGGCTTCATGTGAATGAATATGGATTTCGTACTCGCTGCTGTGCTTATTGGATTTCACTGTTTTGAATCGGACATGCTCATCTTCCAATATCACATGGCAGACGCTTTTATCGGGCTTGTGTTTGGAATCGGCGCCGTGCGCCGTCTTTTCGATACCGACATAGCCGATAATGTCATCAAAATCAATCGCGTCGTCATAATCGATGATATCATATCGGTAAAACGGGATTTTGAGAAAAAGAAGAATGCGGCTTTCCAGTGAAGACGGGGCGATTCTGACGCGGGTTTCGCTGTGAAGGCGCGCGAACAGAAACGCAATGACAAGCGCAATGACAACCGCAGCTAAAAGGATGAAAAGGAGGAGGAGGATAAGGCCGGCGCCCAAAAGCAAATAGTAGCCGGCCGCCGAAAGAGCGGATTCGAGTGTCATGACACAAATCTAAATATAATCAAATCAGAAGTTGGCGGCATTTAGAATTTAATCAAACGAATCAAACCTCGTCATCATCGATGATAATGGTTTTGGGTTTGGATTCTTTGTTTTTCCCGGCCGTTTTAATTTTGTCGATGATGGACGGAATCATAGACAGGAATCTGACAATCTCGTCTTCCAGTTGTGATTCGCGAATGGTTAAAATTTCGGTTTTGTCGTCGTCAATCACAATAAAAGCGACCGGTTCGACTTTAGCGCCTGCCCCGCCGCCGCCGCCGTAGGGAGCCGTTGCGCCGTCTTTGCTGCCGGTTTCAAATCCGCCGCTGACAAAGCCGACGGAAAGGCGCGTAATCGGGATGAAAGTCTTTTTGCCCGCCGTAATCGGTTCACCGACAACCGTTTGCGCGCTGACAATTTTTTCAAGTTCTTCGGTCACTTCTGAAATAACTTCTTGAATAGTCATGATTTTTTACCTTTCTTTTGAAATGAGTAATAGAGATATCAGAATAACGATAACAGTAATAGCGATGACAGTAAATCACTGACAATGAAATCATTGATTATTTACATCTGATTCTATTTGACTTTATGCAAAAATGACGCAAAACAAACGTCATTTTAAGGTCACAAAAAAGGCACGGGCAATCAGACGTTCAAACAGAGGAATTTGACCGGCAAAATAAATGCCTCATTTAACTGTTTTTCATTCAAGCTTGTAACTCTGCGTGCAAAATGTTAATTTTTCATGTAAAATCTCGTTTTTCAGAAACATATATAAGAAATGATTGTTTACTCTATTGATGTGTTTGGGTTTACAATAAATCCGTCAGATTCCTTTTCTGTAATCCGACGGCTTATTTGATCTTTGTAATAAATTTTTGTAAGATTTTGTAAATTTTTGTAAGATTTTGTAAATTTTTGTAAACTTTTGTAACAATTATGTAAATTTTGTAAATTATGTGATAATTATGAGTGACCTTGTCAACAATGAAAACAACGACAATTCGGTAAAGATTAAGAAAATGGTTTTCGTCGCTCTTTTTGCGGCATTAATCGCCGTCGGGGCTTGGATTCGCATTCCGCTTCCATTTGTTCCGATTACGCTGCAGACATTTTTCGTGCTGCTGGCGGCGGTGACGCTTGGCAGAAACTGGGGTCCCGTCTGCATTATCGTTTACCTGCTCGTCGGATTAATAGGTTATCCGGTTTTTGCCGGCGGCAGCAGCGGTCTTGGTGTCATTCTCGGGCCGACAGGCGGTTACTTGTACTCATTTGTTATTGTTGCGTTTATTGTCGGTTTTCTCAGTGAAAAAGCGAATAAAAACCCGCCGATTTTCCTCTTAAAACCCGCGGCTTTTATCTTAAAACCAATGGCGTCCCTCCTTTTAAAAGATGAAAACAATTTGGACGACATCAACACTTACTTCTTAAAACCCGTGGTTTTCCTCCTGATCGCTTTGCTCGGCAGCCTTCTCATTCTCAGTATCGGCACCGTTCATTTGTCATTCTTCGCAAACATTTCGTTGACCACCGCGTTTAAGGCAGGATTTGTGCCGTTTGTTTTAGGCGATATCGTTAAATCAATTGGCGTTGCTTTGGTTGCATCAATTGTCTACAAAAAAATCAATTTCAAAAACATTTCATAAACATTTCAAAAAACGGTGAAACATATGTTTCCATTCAAAAAATCTGCAAAGCCTGAGAAAAAAGAGCCGGTTCCCGAAGAATCCGTTGTTAAGTCGGACTTACGGGACGAGCCGAAAAACGAAGCCTCAGCCAAACTTTCCACAGCGGAAGATAAATCCGCCGAACCGGAGGCAGCAGAGATTTTTGAGAACAAAAACGAGAATGAAAAAGGGCACGGAAAGGAGAACAAAAACGAGAATGAAAAAGGGCACGGAAAAGAGAATGAAAACAGCGGCGAAGACTCTTCGAAATCTTCCGACATCGTTTTCGAAGCCGTCGATCTTTCATTTTCATACCCGGGCGGCGAGACGGTTTTGAAAAAAATCAATCTCAAAATCTACAAAGGCGAGTATACGATCATTGCCGGCCTGAACGGGTCGGGCAAATCCACATTCGCCTACCACTTAAACGCTCTTTTACGGCCGACATCGGGAACAATGCGGGTGTACGGCATGGACACTAAGCTCAACAAGCACATCCCGCAAATCCACCGAAGAGTCGGCATCGTTTTCCAAAACCCGTATGTCCAGTTTGTCGGCAACACGGTGGAAGAGGACATCGCGTTCGGGCCCGAAAATTTGGGTTTGAGCCGAAAAGAAATCCGCGAGCGCGTCGATAACGCAATGGACGCCGTTCGCGTTCGGGACTTGGCTTTTCAAGACCCGTCTTCTCTCAGCGGCGGCGAAGCGCAGGCGGCGGCGATTGCCGGCGTTTTGGCCATGGACCCCGATTGCATTGTTTTTGACGAAGTTGTTTCCATGCTGGATTATGCCGCCGAAGAGCGCGTTACCAAGATTGTGGATGAACTTCGTGAACGGGGCAAAACGATTGTTTGTATCACGCATGAGCCAAAAGAATTGCTCAAAGCCGACCGCGTCATTTTCTTTGAAAAAGGAGAGGTCGTCTTTAACGGCAGCGCGGCCGACTACATTTCATCGGGGAAATACCGCCTTCCCGACATCGTCAAGCTGATGAAGCGCCTTCGCGAAGAGGGTTTTGATATTTCGGAATCGGTTTGGAGTCCCGACAAAGCCGCCGATGAAATCATCGCTTATTTCAAAACCGGCAATTTCGAAAGCGACCTTTCCAAAAACGATGGTCAACCCCGAGAAGATGATTAAAATGCGGCGCCCGTTTTTAGCTTATGTTGACGGCAAATCCTTTTTGCATAAATTGGACCCGCGGACGAAGATCATTACATTGATGATTCTGAGTATCGTTATTTTCCATTCTTACCATTTGTTGATTTTGCTTTCCCTTTTCATATTA